>RFXS01000068.1 GCA_009921465.1 Betaproteobacteria bacterium | reverse complement strand
TTTGTCCTTGATCTGCTGCTGATCACGAAACGCCAATTGCAAATCTTTGTCCACCCGCTGCACCAGCTCTTGCAGCTGCAACATGTAGTGGCGGTAACTGGTCGTCTCCACCATGGTGTGCAGCTTTTCCTGGGCCTGCATGGCACGGCGCTTGTAATCGTCATACAGGTTTTGCATGCGGGCACGGCTGACTTGCAGGTGCTCAATGCGCTTGCGCGAAGCCACCAACTCCACCCGAATGGCGTTGACGGCGTCCTCTGCTTTTTGGGCCAACAGTGGCCAGGCGGCACGTGCTTTCATGATTCCAATAACGCGCGCAACTCTGCACGCGTGCTTTCATAGTCTTGTTCGATGTGCATGTCTTGCTGCAAAAAAGCCACCATGCGGTCATGCAAACGGATGGCATCGTCCAACTCAGGGTTGGTGCCACGCTCATAGGCACCAACCTGAATCAAATCCAAATTTTGTTGATACAGCGTCCACATGCGCCGAAAACGGTTGGCTTGTTTCAAATCATTGGATTCGAGCAAGCTTTGCATGATCCGCGAAATTGAGCCGGTGAGGTCAATCGCCGGGTAATGCGCCGCATCCGCCAATTTGCGCGAGAGCATCACCTGTCCGTCGAGTGAAGCGCGGGCAATGTCCACGATCGGGTCAGAGGCGTCGTCTCCTTCGGCCAGCACCGTGTAAATGGCGGTGATCGAACCCACCCCGTGGCGGCCCACACCGGCGCGTTCGATCAAATTGGGCAGCAAGGCAAACACCGAGGGTGGATAACCCTTGGCAGTGGGAGGTTCACCAATGGCCAAACCAATTTCACGCTGGGCATGGGCCACCCGCGTGAGGCTGTCAACCAACATCAGCACGTTGAGGCCTTGGTCGCGAAAGTATTCGGCAATCACATGGGTCATGTGGGTGGCCTTGAGGCGCAGCACGGGAGACACATTGGCAGGCGACGCCACCACCACCGACTTGGCCAAACCCTCTTTGCCCAGCGATTCGCTGATGAAGGCCTGAACCTCACGGCCACGCTCACCAATCAGACCAATCACCACCACATCGGCTTTGGTAAAACGCGTGAGCATGCCCAGCAAAACGCTTTTACCCACCCCAGAGCCCGCCACCAATCCAATGCGCTGTCCGCGCCCCATGGTGAGCACGCCGTTGATGGCTTTGACGCCCACGTCAAGCACCTTGTCAATGGGGCCACGCTCCATCGGGTTGAGGGGGCGTCCGAGCAAACTCAAGGTGTCATGGCACTCAGGTGCTGGCAGGCCATCGAGAGGCTCGCCGCGGCCGTCGATCACGCGACCCAGCAAAGCTGAGCCCAATTTCACATTCGATGAGTGACTGACCACGCGCACCACATCGCCTGGGCCCACGCCGGTGGGTTCGTTGAATGGCATCAAGAACAAAGTTTTGTCGTTAAAGCCCACCACCTCGGCCTCGACCCGGTGGCCGTGTCGGCCAATCACCTCGCAGCATGCACCCAAGGGGGCCATGATGCCGCGCGTCTCCAGTGTCAAGCCAACCAAGCGCACCAAGGTGCCACTGCGCGCGGGTTCGGGCGCACGCAATTGGGTCATGCAACGCGTCACCTCTGTGTCAAAGTCCACGATGCGACCCATCACTTCACCTGAATCATGTTGCGGATGACCGATGCCACCCGGCTTTGCTCTTGGTCCACGATCATGCGCACCACCATCAATTGGTCTTCATAGCTGTTGGCGTTTTGCAGCAGCTCTGGCGGAATGGTGGGCCTCTTTTGTTTATTCTCCAGCTTGATGCGATCGCGCATTTGCTCCATGGTTTCTTCGCCATCGTCTGCTGCGCTGACCTCAGCTGTACCGTCGGTGGTGACCAATTCAGTGCCATCCACCGGTGTGGTCTGCGTATTTTCGCTCGCTGCAGCGTCGGCCGTGGTGTCTGGGTTCGCGCCACTGGCCGGTGCATCTGCAGTGGTGGCCGCATCGGGCGGGTTGTCCGCCGCATGCTGTGCGGCAACTTCGTCTGCCTGGGCCTGCTCCAATGCAGCTTGCTGGCGTTGGGCCATTTCAGCATCGGTGGGGATGGGCAAACCAGGATTTTGCGCCATGAACACGGCCAACTGCGGGTCATCGTAATAGTTGGTCGCATTGTTGTTGCCATACGCCTGAAAGGCAGAGGCTATGGCCATTTGCGCGGCCTCTTCAATCTCTGCTTGATCGAGCTCACGCCGGCTCAGGGTCATCAGCATGGGCCGCACCACCCACATGATAAAAGCCACGCACATCAAAGCACGCAGCAACACGTTGACGAAATCAACCATGCTCAATGTCCCCCAGCTTGCGGGCATCCACGACCTGGCGCGGATCCACCACTTGGCGTGCATCGGCGTCCGTCACTTCGGTTTCACGTTGAGATAAGGGTTGCTTGAAGAAGGACGATTGCTCGCGCCAGGCCTCTGGCTGACCCAATAAGCTGTGGGCCAGGGCTTCCAACCGGGTTTGCACCAGGTCTTCCACCTGGGTGTCATTGGCCAATACACGCACACTGCCCGGCTTGAGTTGGGCCACCGATTGCAGGTGGATGTTTTTCATCATCTCGCCGGCTTTTTCTTCCAGTCGGGCTTTGTCTTGGGGGTTGAGTTCAATGGTCACCAAACCTTGCCCGTGCAAATCCAACTCATCCATGCAACGCTGCACCAAGCGCTCTATGGCGCTGCCCGACAAGGTCAATTCAGCCAACACCAATTGCTCGGCCAAGTGCAGCGACAAGCGCTTCAAGGGCTCGTAAAAACTTTCGGGGTTTTCCACCAAGGCTTGCACGCGTTGCGTGACCTCTTTGAGCAAAGCCAGCTCGGGGTCAAGCTGGGCTTGCATTTGTTCGCGCAAGGCCTGCAACTGAGGTTCTTGCGCTTGTTCGGCTTGTTGCAATCCCAAAGCCATGCCACGCTCTTCCCCAGCAGTTTCACCTTGGGCACGCCCAAGGGCTTCGCCTTCGGCCAAACCTTGTGCCAAACCTTCGCTGTGTCCTTGTGCCAATCCTTGCGCCAGGCCTTCTTGAAATGCTTGCTCGCGCAGTTGGGCCATCAATGCCGGGTCGACGCGGGTCTCTTGGGCAGTTTCACCAACCGCTTGGGTTTCATCCAAGGGATCATCTTTATGGGTGGGCTCGGCCGCACCGGAGGGGACGTCTGCCGATGTGTCGGCCAACTCGCTTGCAGGTACTGCGTCGCCATGCGCTTTGACCGCATTCCCCAACCCAGCGTTTTCAGCCGACACATGGGCATCGCTGGTATCGCTCAGGGTCGCCGCCGGTTGGGCATCCACAGTGAATGCAGGCGCTGTTGCGGCCGCCGTCGCCGCAGGCGCCGGTCGGCACGCATAGTCCGCCAATTCAAATCCAGACGAATCGTCAAACACCCGCGCAGATGGCTGTTCATTGGTTTGGCGAAACACCACACGCTCAAAGCCCACTTTGGGCACGGCCGTCCAGTCGGCAGACAAAAAGCCTGCGTCATGTGTGGCTGGCGTGAACAATGGGTCTCCCTGCCATGGGCGGGTGGACACCAGTGGGTCGGGCTTAAACAAAATCGGCGCCTCCCAGCATCAGCTCGCCCGAATCGGACAGCTTGCGCGCCTGGCGCATGATTTTCTTTTGTGCTTCTTCCACATCAGACAAGCGCACGGGGCCTTTGGCTTCCATGTCGTCTTTGAACATGCCCCGAGCACGCTCGGACATGTTGTCGTAAAACCGATTGGCCACCTCTTCGCTAGCGCCTTTCAGGGCAGTCATGAGCAAATCAGGCTCCACAGCGCGCATCAGCACCTGAACGCCCTTGTTGTCCACGGTGGCCAGGTTGTCAAATGTGAACATTTGGTCTTGAATTTTCATCATCAAGTCGGGGTCAATATCGCCCAAGCCTTGCATGATGGAAGATTCCAATTCGGTTTTGGTCAAGTTCATGATCTTGGCCGCAGCCATGATGCCGCCAAAGCTCGACGACTGCTGCGACGCGCTCTTGGAAAACTGCTGCTTCATGATGGATTCCAACTCCGCCATGGCCGCTGGTTGCACCGTGTCCAATGTGGCCACGCGCTGAATCACCTCAGGGCGAACCTCTGGGGGCAAAAAGATCAACACCTCAGCGGCGACCACGCCATCGAGCAGCGACAAAATAATGGCGATCACTTGCGGGTGCTCGGTGCGGATCATGTCGGCAATGCCGCGCGCATCCATCCAACTCAAAATATCCAAGCCTTTGGTACCTTGCCCAGGCATGATGCGGTTGAGCACCGAATTGGCCTTGTCGTCGCCCAAAGCGCGGCGCATGACTTTTTCCACATAGTCGGAGTTGCCCAAACTCAAGCTGGTTTGGTTTTTCAACATCTCGACGAACTCGTCAAGCACCACATTGACCGCTTCTTGCGACAAATCGGCCGCAGCGACCATGGCCGCCCCCAAGGCTTGCACCTCTTTGGGGTTGAGGTATTTGATGATGTTGGCCGCTTGGTCTTCGCCCAACAACAACATCAACACTGCCGCACGCTGGGTGCTGGTCATGGCCTCCATCTCGGCGCGCAATTTGGGCGTCCAATTGGCACGGTCATTTGGGTTTTTTTCGTCGGCCATGGTTCAGTCCTGCTTATCTCTTTGTCGAATCACGATTGAATCATGTTTTTGAGCACGCCCGCCACACGGGTGGAGTCGTCAGAGACGATCATGCGAATCAAAGCCACTTTGTCATCGTAGGTGTTGGCGGTGTTGAGCATATCGGCTGAGATGGTAGGCTTTTTCGGTTTGAGGCTGGACATCCGGGCCTTGATCTCCTCCAGGCTCTCGCCGTCTTGAATTTCAATTTCTTGGGGCGGCTCGTCCATGGTTTCCACTTTGGCGCTGAGCTCGGCCACTTTTTCCTCGGCAGCGGCCAGGGCAGCGGCCTGCTCATTGGCTTTGGCCTCGGCTTCGGCCTCGGCAGCGGCCTTTTCGTGCACCACCTTGGCGGCCGCCTCGGCAACAGCCATGGCAATGCGCTCGGCCTTGAGTCGCTCGCCAGCTGAAGCCTCTCGGGCTGCGGCATCTGCGGCGGCGGCGGCAATCATGGCGGGGTCAAAGTCGGGGGTCGTGAGCTTGCGCACCATTGGGCGCACCACCAAGAACAAGAACAACATGAACAACAAGGCAATCACAGCGCTGTTGGCCATGCCAGCCAAGGCTTCATCTTTGTACCAAGGCACCGCATCGGGGTCGACGGGGGTCTCAAACCGGGTCGACACCACGGTGACCACGTCGCCACGGTCTTCTTTGAAGCCCACCGCACCGCGCACCAACTGGTTCAAGCGCTCCAACTCTTCTTGGGTGTAAGGAATGGTGGTGGGGGTTCCACCATCGGCGGGTTTTTCCACTTTCATGCCGGCCGGGATTGGGCGCTCATTGATCAGCACACCCACACCAAGGCGCTGAATGTTGCCCATGGCGGTTTTGGTGTGGCGCACGGAGCGGTCCAACTCATAGTTCTTGGTGCTGCGCGCAGTGACTTGCACGCCTTTTTCGGATTGACCCTTGGTCGGATCGGGGTTGTTGTCACCCGATGCAGCGGGGTTGATGTTGGGCACGGGTGGGGTGTTGCTCAGCGAACCGGGGATGCCAATGGCGTCGCGCATCGTATTGCGGTCTTCCACATACAGTTCTGAGCGTGTTTTAGAACCCTCTTTGCGCTGATCAAAGTCTTCGGTGGTGATTTCGTTTTGATTGAAGTCCAGGGTCATGCTGACTTGGGCGCTGACATTGGCCTCGCCCACGATGGGGGCAAGCAACTGGACCAAGCGGGTGCGGTACAGGTCTTCCATTTGCTGCTTTTGCTGCAACTGGGCAGAGGTCAAGCCCAGGGGCTGCTCGACCAGCATTTCATTCATCAGGGTGCCAAAGTTGTCCACCACCGACACGTTTTCGGGGGCCAGGTAAGGCACGCTGGCCGACACCAACTGAATGATGGCGGTCACGTTGGCCGCAGACACAGCGCGACCAGGCGCACGGGTGATGACCACCGACGCTTTGGTGGGCACACGGTCACGCACAAACACACTTTGCTTGGGCGAGGCCAAATGCACACGGGCACTTTTGATGCCGGCAATTTGCGAAATGCTGCGCGCCAGCTCTTGCTCCATCGCGTTGTTGTAGCGCACCTGCTCCATGAACTGGCTGGTGGTCATGGCAGGCATGTCTTTGAGGCCTTCAATGCCTTGCTGGTCGTTGCGTGGCAGGCCTTTGGAGGCGATCAGCATCTTGGCCTCATGAAAGCGACCCACCGGCACAGTGATTTGGCCGGTGTTGACGTCGATTTCGGGTTTGAAGTCTGCCGTTTTCAGGGCTTCCAGTGCCACTTGCTTGTCGGCTTCGGACAGCATCATGGTCAAGGGGCGATAGGGCGGGGCTTTCATGGACAGCGAGGCCAAACCAAAAGCGGCCACCACCAGCAAAATCACTGCCAGGGGCAGCACCTTGCGCACGGTGGGCTGGCGCATCATGTCGCGCACCATGCCCATCGGGTCGGTCAAAGCCGTGCTGGCTGCACTGCGCGTGATGTCGCTGCTGCGCACGGGTGTCAAACCGGTTTCGCTGTTGCGTGCAGGTGTGGGGGCCTCGTTGCCAGCGGCTGCGGGCGGTGTGCCTGGCGCGGTGAGCGCGGTGTTCATAGTTGCTGTTGCCATGGGATTCTCTTAAGTTCAGACCGGCATGTTCATGATTTCTTCATACGCCCTGACCACTTTGTTGCGCACCTGCAAGGTGGCCTCAAAGGACAGTGATGACTTTTGCATGCCCAGCACCACATCGGTCAACGGAATATCGTCGCCACGCTGATAGGCCTCTTGCAAGCGGGTCGACTGCACCTGGGTATCGTTGACCTTTTCGATCAAATTTTTCACTGAGTCGGTGAAACTGGGTACGCCCTTGGGCGCTATCGTGTCTTCCGATTTTTGCGTTTGACCACTGGCCTGTGCTTGGTAGGCGCGAATGGTCTCCAGCATGGACTGGATGTTGGTGGCAGATGTGCGATCAATCATGTTTTACCCCTTCAGTCGGCAAACGCCAGGTGCATGCCGCGTTCACGCAATTGCGCCAGCTTGTAGCGCAAAGTGCGTGGGCTGATGCCCAGCTTGCGAGCAGCTTCGACACGGCTTTCAGTGGTTTGGATGGCTGTCAAAATCATCTGGTGTTCGCTGACTTTCACCGCATGTTGCAAGTCCAAACCATCAAGCGGCAACTGGATGTTGTCTGCACTGCCAAAACGGTGGGCAGATGCACTGGCCATCGGGTCGGCTGGCTGGCTGGGCATGGCCCAAGCGGGTGTGGCTGCACTTTGTTGCGCCACGGCCCCTGACATCATGGCGCTGGCCACATCGGCCACGGTATGGCCTGGGGCACTTTGAAAGGACCCAAAGGCTGCGGTCAAGGGTGCAGCCACAGGATTGGCCGGTGCAAACAAAGGAGTGGACATGTCTGCCGCTTGCGCTGCATCTGACTGAACCTCTGGCAAAACCATGTTTTGCTCGGGCGCTGAAACCTCATCAAACATCAAGTGGGCAGGCGTGATGGTGCGACCGGTGCACAACACCACGGCGCGCTGAACCACGTTTTCGAGCTCACGCACATTGCCTGGCCACGGGTATTGCTGCAGCAAATTTTGGGCTTCTGGCTCAACCGACAAGGGCACACCGCCTTTGGCGTGTCGCGCCAAAGATTGCGCCACCAAGGGAAGGATGTCGCCTTGGCGCTCGCGCAATGGCTGAATGCGCAACCTGAACGTGCTGATGCGAAAGTACAAGTCTTCACGGAACTCACGCGCATCGATGGCAGCGCGCAGGTCTTTGTTGGTGGCGGCAATCAGCCGCACATCCAGGTCAATCGTTGCTTCACCACCCAAGCGGTTGAGTTTTTTCTCTTGCAACACGCGCAGCAACTTGGCTTGCAGGTGGATGGGCATTTCGCCAATTTCGTCCAAAAACACGGTGCCGCCATGGGCTTGTTCGAACAGGCCTTTGTGCTCTTTGTGCGCGCCGGTGAATGCGCCTTTGTCATGGCCAAACAGCATGTCTTCGATCAAGTGCTCGGGCAAGGCCGCGCAATTGAGGGCCACAAACGGGCCTTTGGCACGGGGAGACGCTTCGTGCAGCACACGGGCCAATACTTCTTTGCCTGCACCGGTGGGGCCCACCAACAAGGCGGTCACTTCGGTTTGGGCCACGCGCTGGGCCAAGGCCAACAACTGCTGGCTGACCGGGTCCACAAACACAAAGCTGCGTGGGGCCTGGGCATTGACCTGCAAAGCTGATACGGCATCGGCCCACAAACGGGTGTTCCATTCGTCGGCGGGCAGCACATGCAAGGCACCCAAGCGCATCGCGTCCACAGCCACTTCCATGCGGCGACGCTCCACACGGCAAATCACGGGGACACGGTGACCCAATTGGCCAATCAAGGTTTGCACTTCGCCCAGCAGTTCCGCGTTGTCACCCAAACGGATGATCAACACATGGGCACGTCGCAGGGCCACATGCAAGTCACCCAAGGTGGCAACGGTTTGCAGGCTGATGCCAGCGGCATCGAGCTGCGCGCGATCGGTGTCGGCCAGTGGACTGAAGGGGTCCAACCAGACGGCTTGAATGGCGTTGACAGAAGAAGCATTCACTTTGAACAGCCTGTTATTAAGGTAAGCCCGACAGCGTGGGTGTGTCGGTAAAGCCCTCAGGCTTCCCACATTTGCGTCGAAGTCAGCTTGCGACGCGTGCGCTCGGGCTTGTTTGGTTCTTTTGTCGCAGGGGATGCGTCCACCAATTTGATCTTGGGGCGGTTTTGTTTTTCGGTAAAGCCCAGGCACGCCGTTCCATCGGTGCGCAGCACCTCCATGGCCGGCAAGACGCGGCTTTTAAAGCCCATCAAGCGACAGGCATAGGGTTTGGTGTGGTCCCAACTCACTGCGAAGTGATGACACTTCCAGCAATTGGGCCCGCTCACATAAACACCAACGCCTAATTCGGGGGTCTTGTCAGGCACTGCGCATCCTCCAGGCTAGGTTGTTTCACCCGTTAGAGGATACAGCGTTAACCCTGCAACAACTTCAGGACCGATTGCTGGCTGGTATTGGCCTGGGCCAACACCGCCGTGGCAGCCTGTTGCATGATCTGCGTCTTGGCCAACTCGGTGCTGGCCGAGGCGTAGTCGGCGTCCTCAATCTGGCTGCGTGAGCCCGACAAGTTCATCGACACATTGGTCAAGTTGTTGATCACGTGGTCCAGTCGGTTCATCACCGCACCCATGGTGGCACGGGTTTGGTTGACCCTGTCCATCGCCACATCGAGCTTTTTGAGCACGTCTTGCGCTGCTTCGCTGGAGCTGATGAAGGTGCGTGTCAAAGGCTTGCCCATCAAATTGGGACCACCTTGCACCGGGTCAGGGATGGTCGCGCCGGGGGGCAGTGGATCCAAATCCGCATCCCAGGTGATCTCACCGGTGATGGGACCGCCCTTGCCGAAATCGGCCAGGTCGATGGTGATTTTTTGTCCCTCGTTGGCACCAATCTGGAAAGCCAGACGGCCGGTGCGCGGAGGCGACATTTTGCTGGTGGCTTGGTCTACTTCACCACCAAAG
>RFXS01000067.1 GCA_009921465.1 Betaproteobacteria bacterium | reverse complement strand
CGGTGGCATTGCCCCGCGAGCACGCCCTCATCTTGGCCGGTGCGGGCTCTGGTAAAACCCGCGTTTTGACCACCCGCATTGCCTGGTTGCTGCAAACCGGGCAAGCCTCGCCCGCAGGGGTGTTGGCGGTGACCTTTACCAACAAAGCCGCCAAAGAGATGTTGACCCGTTTGTCGGCCATGCTGCCGGTGAACGTGCGCGGCATGTGGATCGGCACCTTTCATGGCCTGTGCAACCGTTTTTTGCGTGCCCACTGGAAGCTGGCCAATTTGCCGCAGTCGTTTCAAATTTTGGACACCCAAGACCAACTTTCGGCCATCAAGCGACTGTACAAACAGTTTTCAGTCGACGATGAGCGGTTCCCGGCCAAGCAAACCCAGTGGTTCATTGCCGCTTGCAAGGAAGATGGCTTGCGCCCACCCGATGTGGAGGCACGCGACGCCGATGCGCGCAAAAAAGTTGAGATTTACCAACTGTACGAAGACCAATGCCAGCGCGAAGGCGTGGTGGACTTTGGTGAGTTGATGCTGCGCAGTTTTGAGTTGCTGCGCGACAACGACCCTTTGCGCGAACACTACCAACGGCGCTTTGGGCATGTGCTGATCGACGAGTTTCAAGACACCAACCGCTTGCAGTACGCCTGGATCAAGCAACTGAGCTCGCCCACCAGTGCGGTGTTTGCGGTCGGCGATGACGATCAAAGCATCTATGCTTTTCGCGGTGCGCGGGTGGGCAACATGGCCGATTTTGTGCGCGAATTTGGCGTGCGCCACCAAATCAAGCTGGAGCAAAACTACCGCAGCCACAGCAATATTTTGGACAGTGCCAACGAATTGATCAGCCACAACAAAGGCCGGTTGGGCAAAAACCTGCGCACCGACCAAGGACCGGGTGAACCGGTGCGGGTGCACGAATCCACCAGTGACTTTGCCGAAGCGCAGTGGATGGTCGAGGAGATGCGCCAGTTGCTGCGCGATGGCCAAAATGGCGACGCCAGCCAGGGGGTGTCCAGCCGCAACGAGATCGCTGTGCTCTACCGCAGCAACGCCCAAAGCCGTGTGATTGAAACGGCCTTGTTCAATGCGGGCATGCCTTACCGGGTTTATGGCGGTTTGCGGTTTTTTGAACGCGCCGAGATCAAGCACGCTTTGGCCTATTTGCGATTGCTGGAGAACCCGCGCGATGACACCAGCTTCATGCGTGTGGTCAATTTTCCGCCGCGCGGCATTGGTGCGCGCAGCACCGAGCAATTGCAAGACGCGGCCCACAGCGCTGGTTGCGCTTTGCACGATGCGGTCAGTGCCGTGTCCGGCAAAGCCGGTGCCAACCTGTCGGCCTTTGTGGCCAAGCTCGATGTGTTGCGTGAACAAACCCAGGGCATGGGCTTGCGCGACATCATCGAAGCCGTGCTCGCCGACAGCGGCTTGATCGAGCATTACCAAGCCGAGCGTGAAGGCGCCGACAGGGTTGAAAACCTGCAAGAACTGGTC
Source organism: Betaproteobacteria bacterium (assembly GCA_009921465.1). Classification (GTDB taxonomy): domain Bacteria; phylum Pseudomonadota; class Gammaproteobacteria; order Burkholderiales; family Burkholderiaceae_C; genus Limnohabitans. The sequence goes on along the minus strand of RFXS01000067.1, from coordinate 8,170 downwards.
AGCGCCGCAGAGAGCTTTGTCAGCGTCGAGGGCTTTGGCCGCGATGCCGTGGCTTTGCCGGTGGACATCGACACCGGTGAGCCTACCGAAACAGGTGAGACCTTGTCGCCATTGGCGGCGTTTTTGACCCATGCCGCCTTGGAGTCGGGTGAAAACCAAGCGCTGGCTGGCGCAGAGGCGATTCAATTGATGACGGTGCATGCCGCCAAGGGCTTGGAGTTTGACGCGGTGTTTGTCACTGGACTGGAAGAGGGCTTGTTTCCCCATGAAAACGCCTTGAGCGACCACCTGGGTTTGGAGGAAGAGCGCCGCTTGATGTATGTGGCCATCACCCGTGCACGCCAGCGTTTGTATCTGAGCCATTCGCAAACCCGGATGTTGCACGGACAAACGCGCTACAACATCAGAAGTCGATTTTTTGATGAACTGCCAGAGCACGCCCTCAAGTGGCTCAGTGCGCCCGCGCCGGGGCTCAACCCCGCCAACGCCTGGGGCAGCTCACGCCAACATGTGTCCGTCTCGGCCACCACCGACTGGACCACCGCCATCCAACCTCAGCCCAGCGCCAGTGCATCCGGTGCGCATGCTTGGGTCAAGGCAGGCGTGCAGGTGTTTCACAATAAATTTGGTGAAGGTGTGGTGCTGTCCATCGAAGGCAGCGGTGATGACGCCAGGGCACAGGTGAAATTTGGTCGCCATGGCGTCAAATGGTTGGCCTTGTCGGTGGCCAAGTTAACGCCGGTTTGATTTGCACTGTGGGGATGACATGTGCCACTGGCACATGAACCGCATGAACCTGGTGGGCGTCAGGCCAATATGTCCTCGCCCATGAAGCAGTCACGAAAACTGAAATAGATCGAACAAAAAAACATCGCTGCCATCAGCAGCACCAAAGGCATCAACAACACTTTGCCGGTCTCCACGCTGTCGCTGATGACAGCCACGGCCGTCACCACCAGTGAGCAGAGCAGGGCCACGCCGGCCCAACCCAAGATGAACACCGCAAAGGCGCGCCAGTTGCGCCAGCAGGCCACCGCACTGAAAAACAAACTTTTGGCAGGTGGAACAGCGTACCAATGGGTCAATGCCGGCGCATGCCAAAAAAGCAAAGACACCGGCATGTACAAAAGCGTGCTCAGCCACATGGCCGACTGCACATCGCTTTGCATCAGGGCTTCAATGTCCATGTTGCCGCCAAACAGGTAAAACTTGGCAAATTGGCCACCGTCTGTCAATGACGCCAATGCCAGCACGGCACAAAAACCAACGACGTACATCGCGCCCAACACCGCCATGTGCTGGCGCGACTCGGGGCCTGCCCGCAAGCCCAACCACAACAGGTGGGGCATGGGGAATTTGCCCAGATCGGCTTCGCGGGTGGCGGCCATCAACCCCAAGCTGGCCATGGGCAGCAGCGCCAGGCCCAGGAAACTGCCCACCCATGGGATGAGCGAGCACAGGGATAGCAAACCCATGAACAAGAAAAATTGCCCTGTCATGGCCAGGGGTTGGCGCCAAAAGGTGCGAATGCCCATGCGCACCCAGATCAAACCTTGCTTGGCCGGTAACAAGTGCAGTTTCATGCGTTCAAATCCATCGGGCTGTGCAGGCGTTGGCTGAGCACCCGTTCAAAGTGGCTGGGGTCGTGGGCCTGCAACATGCTGGCTTCGCGTGGAAGGTGGTAATCCCACAAGCGAGAAATCCAAAAACGCAAAGCAGCGGCCCGCAGCATGGGGTTCAAGAGCTGTCGCTCCGCCAATTGAAGCGGCCTGACCGCCTCGTAGGCTTCAAGCATGGCGCTCCAGCGAGTTGCTTCAAAAGCGCCCGTGTCGGTATCAATACACCAATCATTGAGGGCTACGGCCACATCAAACAGCCAACTGTCCACCCCGGCAAAGTAAAAATCAAAAAAACCGCTCAAGCGATCGCCTTCAAACATCACGTTGTTGCGAAACAAATCGGCATGCACCGGCCCACGCGGCAAGGCGCTGTAGGCAGAAGAGGCTGCCACATGGTTTTGAAACGCCAGTTCGCTGCTGAGCAAGTGGCGTTGCGCTTCACTCAGGTGGGGCATCACGATGGGGGCGGTCTCATTCCACCAAGACAGGCTGCGCAAATTGGGTTGGGCCAGCTCAAAACTGGCGCCCGCCAAATGCATGCGGGCCAACATGTCGCCCACAGCCTGGCAGTGGGCCGCATTGGGTTGGAGTTCGCTCTCGCCATGCAACCGCTCGACCACAGCGGCGGGCTTATCGCACAGGGTGAACAAAATCTCGCCATGCGCATTGGCCTGGGGCATGGGCACTTTGATGCCTTGCCCGGCCAAGTGCTTCATCAGTTGAAGGTAAAACGGTAATTGTTCGTGGCTCAAACGCTCAAACAAGGTGAGCACAAACTCGCCTTGCGTGGTGCTGGCAAAGTAGTTGGTGTTTTCTATTCCGCCGCTGATGCCTCGCAAAGACACCAATTCACCCAACTGCAGTTGCTGCATGAGTTGATCGGCCTGCTGCTCAGAGACCTCGGTGAATACGGCCATGGGGGAGGGTGTCGAAAGGGTGCGAGAGATGGGCCATTGTACAAACTGGTGCCCCAGTGGCGCGCGCAGGCACAATCTCAGCCATGCAAGACACTCCCACCCTGTTGCTGGTTGACGGTTCCAGCTATTTGTACCGTGCTTTTCACGCCATGCCCGATTTGCGGGCCGACCGCAACGACCCGACCAGTCAGGCCACGGGCGCCATTCGCGGCATGGTCAACATGCTGCAAAGCCTGCGCCGTGAATACCCGACACACCATGCGGTGTGCGTGTTTGATGCCAAGGGTCCCACGTTTCGCGACGAGATTTACCCCCAGTACAAAGCCACACGTTCGCCCATGCCCGACGATTTGCGCAGCCAAATCGAGCCCATCCACCAACTGGTGCGGCTCATGGGTTGGCCCCTCTTGGACGTGCCTGGTGTTGAAGCCGATGACGTGATCGCCACCTTGGCCCACATCGCCGCCGAGCAGGGCATGAACGTGGTGGTCTCCAGTGGCGACAAAGACTTGAGTCAATTGGTCAATGAGCGCATCACCATCATCGACACCATGAACGGCAAGAAGCGCGATGTGGCGGGGGTGACCGAAGAATTTGGCGTGCCACCATCCTTGATGATCGACTACCAAACCCTGGTGGGTGACACCGTGGACAACGTGCCTGGTGTGGCCAAGGTGGGTCCTAAAACCGCTGCCAAGTGGTTGACGGAATACGGTTCTTTGGACGCACTGTTGGCCCGAGCTGATGAGATCAAAGGCGTGGCAGGCGAGAACCTGCGCCAAGCGCGGGAATGGCTGCCCACGGGCAAGCAACTTGTCACCATGAAAATCGATTGCGACTTGCAGACCCACGTGCCAGGTTGGCCTGGCTTGGACGGCGTTTTGATGCAAGCCCCTGATGAACAAGGCCTGTTGGACTTTTACAAGCAATACGGCTTCAAAGGTTTGGTCAGCAACTTGAGTGGTGACGCGCCTCAAGCCAAGAAAGAGTCACAGTCAGGTGGTGTGGGTGAAGTGGGTGTGTTGTTTGATGCGATGCCTGAAACCGAAGTGGGCGAGGTGCATTACGACACCGTGCTGGATTGGGCCAGCTTTGACCAGTGGTTGTTGAAAATCGAACAAGCTGAACTGGTGGCCTTGGACACCGAAACCACGTCCTTGGTGGAGATGCAAGCGCAGATCGTGGGCATCAGCTTGTGCATTCAAACCGGTGAAGCCGCCTACATTCCGCTGGCGCACAACGCCGCCGATGCGCCCACCCAACTGCCCTTGCAAGCGGTGCTGGACCGGTTGAAGCCGTGGTTGGAAAACCCGGCCAAACACAAGCTGGGTCAGCACGTGAAATACGACCGGCATGTGTTGGCCAACCACGGCATTGAGGTGCAGGGTTATGTGCACGACACCATGCTGCAAAGCTATGTGCTGGAAGTTCACAAGCCGCATGGCTTGGAAAGCCTGGCGCTGCGCCACTTGGGGCGAAAGGGCTTGTCGTATGAAGACTTGTGCGGCAAGGGCGCGCATCAAATTTCATTCGCCCAAGTCGACGTGGCCCGGGCTGCGCACTACGCCTGTGAAGACGCTGACTTCACCTGGGGGGTGCACCAGCGCTTGTGGCCCTTGCTTAAAGCCGATGACAAATTGCGTTTCATTTACCAACTGGAGATGGACAGCAGCGAAGCGCTGTACCGCATTGAGCGCAATGGTGTGTTGATCGACGCACCCACCTTGGCCGCGCAAAGCCATGCGCTGGGCCACCGCATCATGCAACTCGAGCAAGACGCTTACGCCATTGCGGGGCAACCCTTCAACCTGGCCTCACCCAAGCAACTCGGCGAAATCTTCTTTGACAAACTCGGCTTGCCGGTCATCAAGAAAACAGCCACAGGGGCTCGCAGCACCGACGAAGAGGTGTTGGAAAAACTCGCCGAGGATTACCCCCTGCCCGCCAAAATTTTGGAACACCGCTCGCTGTCCAAACTCAAGGGCACGTACACCGATAAACTGGCGCAACTGGCCAACCCCCGCACAGGGCGGGTGCATACCCATTACGCCCAAGCCGTGGCGGTGACGGGTCGTTTGTCCAGCAACGACCCGAATTTGCAAAACATCCCCATCCGCACACCCGAAGGACGCAAGGTGCGCGAAGCTTTTGTGGCTCCTCCAGGCCATGTGATTGCCAGCGCCGACTACAGCCAAATTGAGCTGCGTATCATGGCGCACATCAGCGATGACCCGGCCTTGTTGAAGGCGTTTCACGAAGGCTTGGATGTCCACAAAGCCACGGCGGCCGAGGTGTTTGGCTTGACGCCCGAGACGGTCAGCAGCGAGCAACGCCGTTACGCCAAGGTGATCAACTTCGGTTTGATTTACGGCATGAGCGCCTTTGGTTTGGCCAAGGCGCTGGGCATTGACAACACCGCCGCCAAAAACTACATCGAGCGTTATTTCCAGCGCTTTGCAGGGGTCAAGCGCTACATGGACGAGACCCGCGCCCAAGCCAAAGCGCAAGGCTATGTGGAAACGGTTTTTGGGCGTCGCTTGTATTTGCCCGAAATCAATTCACCCAATGGCCCCAGGCGCGGTGGTGCTGAACGCGCAGCGATCAATGCACCCATGCAAGGCACGGCGGCTGACTTGATCAAACTCAGCATGGTGAAAATTCAACAGGTGTTGGACGCCGAGCCACGTGGCATTCGCATGATCATGCAGGTGCACGATGAGTTGGTGTTCGAGGTGCCCCAGAGCCAGGTGGACTGGCTCAAAGTGGAGGTGCCCCGCCTCATGGCCGAGGTGGCGCAACTCAAAGTGCCCTTGCTCGCCGAGGTGGGCGTGGGGGCCAACTGGGACCAGGCGCATTGACGTTTTGAAATCATGAACACCACATTCCCCGCCCCCATGCTCGAGCACGTGTGCGATTTGGCAGTGACCATTGGTGCTGCAGTCGAAGTGGGCATGACGCCAGCGGGCTTGCGGCGGATGATTCCCATCACCGGTGGAACCGTGACCGGCCCCCAACTCAATGGCCGATTGCTGCCAGGTGGCGCCGACTTTCAACTGATTTTGAGCAACGGCACCCAAGCGAATTTGGACGCACGCTATGTGATCGAACTTGATGATGGCGCGCGGGTGTTTGTGCAAAACACCGCTTTGCGTGTGGCCTCGGTTGAGAACTCGCTGCGGATCATGCGCGGGCAAGCGGTGGACCCGCAAGCCGTGTACTTCCGTTGCCAACCGCGCTTGGAGGCCACCAGCGCCCATTGGGCCTGGCTCAACGAATGCCAGTTCATTGGCACGGGCCAGCGGACACCCGATGGTGTGTTTCTGAGTTTTTACAAGGTGATTTAAAGCGCATTGAACGGGTCACGGCTTGCATCAAGCCCGTTGCATTTGGTGGAGAATGGGTTTTTTATCCACCAGGACACCATCATGACACCAGCTTACGTCATCGTTGAAATGAAAATTTCCGACCCCGAACAGTACAAACAATACATGGCGGCAGCGCCTGAATCGATCAAAGCCGCCGGAGGCGAGTATTTGGTCCGCGGCGGCCCCATGGAGACTTTAGAAGGTCCATGGCAGCCAGCCCGCTTAGCGATGCTGCGCTTTCCCAGCTATGCGGCCGCAAAAACTTGGTACGACGGCGAGTTGTACCGCGCAGCCAGGGCCAAGCGCGATGGCGCCACGGAGTTCTTCAACGTGGTTTTGGTAGAGGGTGTGTCCGCGCCGGTTTGAGCTGGCGTCGTTGGTGTGTGGCGGCCAAGGCCCTGACCCCGATCGAGGGCCGGTTTCACGCCACCTGAATGACGATTTTCCCGATGTGCTGGTTGGTGACCATGTGGTCTTGGGCCTCGGTGATGCGGTCAAAGCCAAACACCGTGCTGACCAGCGGGCGCATTTGATCGTTGCCCAACAGGGGGCCCAAGTCGCGCGCCATGGCCTGAAAGCAGGCGATGCGTTCTGCCATGCTGCGGGTGCGGAAGGTCACGCCAATCAAATGCACCCGTTTGAGTGCCAAGTCGTCGAGGTTGATCTCGCCGCCCATGCCGCCCAAGCGGCCAATCTGCACCCAGCGGCCTTTGATGGCCATGGCTTGCATGTGTTCAGTGATGGCGCCACCACCCACCGAGTCGAGCAGCAAATCCACACCATGATCGGGCGCAATGGCCTGCACCCGCTCGGTCAGTTTTTCACGGCTCAGGTCCACCAAATGGGTGAAACCCAGGTTCGACAAGCCAGACATTTTTTGCGTGCTGCGGCTGCTGCCAATGATGGTGCGCACGCCCATGGCGCGGGCGATTTGTGCCGCCGCCATGCCCACGCCTGAAGACGCCGCATTGATCAACAGCACATCTGTCGGGGTGACATGCCCATTGGTGACCATGGCGTCATGGGCGGTCATGTACACATTGGGAAACGCGGCTGCTTCGTGCCAAGACCAGTGCGCGGGTTTGGGCATCACCAAGCGGTGGTCTACGGCCAATAATTCGGCGTTGGCCCCACTCACACAGTGCCCCATCACGGCTTGTCCAAGCTTGTGGGTGGCGCCTTCGCCCAATGCAACCACCTCGCCAGAAAACTCCACGCCACAGCCGCGTGGCTCACCACTTCGGTGGGCTTTGCGCGGGCCGATTTCGCCGCGGTTGATGGCCGTGGCTTCGATGCGAACGAGCACTTCGCCCGCTTTGGGCTGGGGCTGACTCACCTCGCGCAACTGAATTTGACCGCCCAGATCGGGGTCGGGGATGATGAGCGCAGCTTTCATGGGTTCTCCTGTAGCCTGAGTGACGTTTTCGATTCACCACAGTCTATATGATGGGCTGCACAGCCATGGACCCGGGGCAGGCCCGGGGAAACCCTTTATCACCAAGGAAGCACGATGTTGAAGGTCGCAGTCATCGGTGCCGGCGCTGCCGGATTGTGTGCCGCCAAGCATTTGAAGTCCCAAGGTGTGGCGGTCACTGTGTTTGAGATGGGCAGCCACATCGGCGGGTTGTGGGTTTATGAAAACGACAACGGCATGAGCCCGGCCTACCAGTCCTTGCACCTGAACTCCGAAAACCGCGTCACCGCCTACGTGGACTTTCCATTTCCAGCCGACGCACCGCTTTACCCAGATCACAGGCAAATGACCGCTTATTTGCGCGCCTATGCCGGGCATTTTGATTTGGCCAAGCACATTCGGTTTCTATCGCCCGTCGAAGCGGTGCAAGCCGACCCAGGACATGGCGGGCCCTCTTGGTATGTCACTGTGCGTGGCCAAGACAAAGAGCGTTTTGACGCAGTGGTGGTGGCCAGCGGTCACCAAGGCATGCCTTTGCACCCGCCCTATGCCAAAGACTTTGCGGGCCAATACCTGCACGCCCACCAATACCGTGTGCCCGAGCCTTTCAAAGGTCAGCGCGTGTTGGTGGTGGGCATTGGCAACAGCGCTTGCGACATTGCCGCCGATGTGTGCACCCAGGCTCAATCCACGGTGATTGCTGCGCGCTCGCCAGTGCTGCTGATGCCACGCATGTTTTTGGGTGTGCCCACCTCGCGCGTGCTGGCCAAGGTGGAAAAGCCTTGGGTGCCCTGGCCGGTGCGGCGGTTTTTCCGCACCCTGGTTTCGCGCATGGCGCATGGCACCATGGAGCAG
>RFXS01000066.1 GCA_009921465.1 Betaproteobacteria bacterium | reverse complement strand
AAACCCTACATCGATCAAGCGGGCAATTACCAAACCGAAAGCACCAATGCGGGGGTCACTTTTGGCGTGCCCATGACCGAGTTGGACCGCATTTTTGTGGGTCTGGCGGGTGAGCAAACCATCACCAAGCCGGGTTCCAACATGCCAGCTTCCTTGATCGGTTCGTGTTCCTACGACCGCACCTGTACCTCGGTGCCCCTGACCGTGGGTTGGGCCAGAGATGGGCGAGACAGTGCGATCACGCCGACAAAAGGCCGTTTGATGCGGGCGAACTCCGAGTTGGGTGTGGCTGCAGACACGCGTTACACCAAAACCAGTGCCCAGTACCAACAGTACTTTAGCCTCACCAAACGTTATACATTGGGCCTCAATGGGGAGGCTGGTGTGGCCCAGGGTCTGGAAAATCACGATTTGCCAATTTATAAAAACTTCTATGCTGGCGGACTGGGTTCGGTGCGTGGTTTCGAGCAAGGTTCGCTGGGGCCGCGCGACACAACCGGTTTGGTGGTGGGTGGAGCCAAAAAGTTGGTCCTCAGTTCGGAGTTTTTCATTCCTTTCCCTGGGGTTGGCAATGACCAAACCCTGCGCTTGTTTGGTTTTTTTGACGCCGGTAATGTCTACGGGGCGAACGACAATATCGACCCGGCCTTGATGCGCACCTCCACCGGTGCGGGCATCAGTTGGGTCAGTCCGGTGGGGCCATTGCGCTTTGCCATCGCTGAACCGATCACCAAGTTCAGGGGCGATAGAATACAAAAATTGCAATTTCAGATCGGGACATCGTTTTGATGAACACCATGCGAACACTTTTATGCACGGCGACTTTGACCCTGGGTGCATTGGCTTGCGCTCACGCGCAAGAATTTCGGATCGGCTTTATCAGCACCGATCGAATTTTTCGTGAGGCCAATACCGCCAAAGCAGCTCAAACCAAGCTCGAACAAGAGTTTTCTCGGCGCGAGAAAGAGTTGGTAGATCTGGGCAACACCCTCAAGGGCAATTCCGAAAAGCTTGAGCGCGACGCCCCCACGTTGTCAGAAACGCAGCGGGTGGCCCGTCAGCGTCAGCTGAGCGAGCAAGACCGCGAGTTCCAGCGCAAGCGCCGAGAATTTCAAGAAGATTTGAATGCCCGCAAAAACGAGGAGTTTCAACTCGTGCTTGAGCGCGCCAACCGCATTGTTCGACAAGTGGCAGAGGCCGAGAAATACGATTTGGTGGTGCAAGAGGCCGTGTATATCAACCCCAAGCACGACATCACCGAAAAAGTCATCAAAGCCATTAACTCGGCCAAATAAGCCCAACTGGCGGCAAGGTGTGGGACTTAATTTAGGTCAAATCACCGACGCATTGGGTGGCGATTTGCAAGGCGATCGCCAGACCCTCATTACCCGATTGGCGCCCTTGGCGACGGCATCAAGCAGCGAGTTGGGGTTTTTAAGCCACCCCAAATACCAGTCCCAATTGAATGACACCCAAGCCGCTTGTGTGGTGGTGTCACCTGTTTTGGCCCCAGTGGCCATAGCGCGCGGGGCTTGCATCGTGACGCCTGACCCGTATCTTTATTTCGCCCGCCTGACCCAGTTGTGGCGCGCTCATCACCCAATGCCCGTGGGGCCGCGCATCCACCCCACTGCGGTGATCGATCCCTCGGCCAGCATTGACCCGAGTGCCACCATCGGTCCCTTGTGTGTGGTGGAGTCGGGTGCACACATTGGTGCACACACCCGACTGCATGCCCGTGTCCATGTCGGCCATTCATGTGTGGTGGGTGATCGTTGCATTTTGCACCCGGGCGTGGTGATCGGTGCCGATGGTTTTGGTTTTGCGCCCCATGAGGGCGCCTGGGTCAAGATCGAGCAACTGGGCGCGGTGCGCCTGGGCGATGATGTTGAACTCGGCGCCAACACCTGTGTGGACCGGGGTGCCTTGGAGGACACCACCATTGGCAATGGCGTCAAGATCGACAACTTGGTTCAAATTGGGCACAACGTGCACATTGGTGACCACAGCGCTTTGGCCGGTTGTGCCGGGGTGGCCGGCAGCGCGCACATAGGGGCGCATTGCACCTTGGGTGGCGGGGCCATCGTTTTGGGTCACTTGGAGTTGGCAGACCATGTGCACATTTCCGCTGCCAGTGTGGTGACCCGATCCATCCACCAAGCGGGTCAGTACAGTGGATTTTTCCCCATCGATGACAATGCAGCTTGGGAGAAAAATGCAGCTTCTTTGCGACAACTCCACCGTTTGCGAGAGCGCATCAAGGCGCTGGAACAGCGCCCCCAACCATCTCAGTGAGTCAAGCCATGGACATCCACCAAATTCTTAAGCAGTTGCCCCACCGATACCCCATTTTGCTGGTGGACCGGGTGCTCGAAATCGAAAAAGGCAAGCGCATCAAGGCCTTGAAAAATGTCTCCATCAATGAGCCCTATTTTTCGGGGCACTTTCCCCATCGTCCCGTGATGCCAGGCGTCTTGATGCTCGAAGCATTGGCGCAAGCCGCCGCCTTGTTGGCCTTTGACATGCTCGGGACCACACCTGACGATAAAACGGTTTATTACTTTGCGGGCATCGATGGTGCCCGTTTCAAACGGCCCGTAGAGCCGGGAGATCAATTGATCTTGGAAGTTGAGCTTGACCGGATGAAGGCCGGCATTTTCAAATTCAAAGCTTGCGCCAAAGTGGGGGAAGAAATAGCCACTGAAGCGAGTTTGATGTGCACCATGCGCACCATTGCTTGAAGTGAGCCCTGCAACGTGTTGCCCCAACCCTTGATTCACCCCACCGCATTGATTGACCCGCGGGCCGAGTTGGACAGTTCGGTCCAGGTCGGTCCGTATTCGGTGATTGGCCCTCATGTTCGCATCGGGGCAGGGACCACCGTGGCGGCCCACTGCGTGATCGAAGGCCATACCACCTTGGGGCGCGATAACCGGGTGTTTCAGTTCAACTCATTGGGCGCAGTGCCGCAAGATAAAAAATACAAAGGCGAACCCTGCGAATTGGTCATCGGCAACGGCAATACCATCCGCGAGTTTTGCACCTTCAACATGGGGTCACCGGGTGGTGGGGGTGTGACCCGCTTGGGCAACGACAACTGGATCATGGCCTATGTGCACCTGGCCCATGATTGCCAAGTCGGGGATCAAACCATTTTCGCCAACAACACCCAACTGGCCGGCCATGTGGTGGTGGGCGACTGGGTGATTTTGGGGGGCTTCACCGTGGTGCATCAATTTGTGCGCTTGGGTGCCCACAGTTTCACGGCCATGAACTCCTTGTTGTTTGCAGACCTTCCGCCGTTTGTCATGTGCCAGGGTCAACCTGCACAAGCCCGTTCCATGAATTTCGAAGGTTTGCGTCGGCGCGGTTTTGGCACCGAGCGCATCGCCGCTGTCAAAGCCATGCACAAGGCGCTGTACCGCAACGACTTGACCCTGGAGCAGGCCATCCAATCCATTGAGGAGCTGGGCAACGCCGACTGTCAGGACGATGTGGACCTGATGGTGAACTTCTTGCGCCAAGTCTCGCCCCAGCGCGGCATCGTGCGCTGAGTCGCACGCCAGGTTTCGCTAACCGCCCCATGAACCAAACCAACCCCACCATTGCCATGGTTGCGGGTGAGGCCTCGGGCGATATGCTCGCAGGCCTGTTGCTTCAAGGCCTGCACCGGCGCTGGCCCCAGGCACCTGCGCATGGCATTGGGGGGCCGCGCATGGTTGAACAAGGTTTTGAAGCATGGTGGCCGCACGAAAGACTTGCCGTGCGAGGGTATATCGAAGTGCTGCGCCACTACAGAAGCATTGTGGCGATGCGGCGACAACTTCTAAAGCGGTTGCTGGCCAGTCCCCCGGCCGTTTTTGTGGGAGTGGATGCGCCTGACTTCAACCTGGATTTGGAGCATCAACTGCTTGCGGCGGGCGTACCAACGGTGCATTTTGTTTGCCCCTCGGTATGGGCTTGGCGAGCCCACAGGTTGGAGAAAATCCGTCAAAGTGTGCGCCACATGTTGTGTATCTTCCCCTTTGAACCGGCCTTGCTCTCGGCGCACGGCATCGACAGCACCTATGTGGGACATCCTTTTGCCGCCACCATACCCATGCAAGCTGACCGCGTGGCTGCACGCCGCTCATTGGGCTTACCGGACCATGCAACGGTTGTGGCATTGATGCCTGGCAGTCGGGCCTCTGAAATCGATCAACTGGCCCCCATATTTCTTCGGGCGGCCCGCTGGATGAGCGAGCGCGAGCCCAACCTGCACTTTGTGCTGCCCACTTTTTCAACTTTGCGCGGGCGTTTGCAAAAATGGACAGACCGCGAAGCTGGGTTGGTCCCACTGACCATCACCGAGGCGGGGTCGCACTTGGCTTTGGCTGCGTGCGATGTCAGTTTGGTGGCCAGCGGCACGGCCACCTTGGAGGCGGCGTTGTTCAAGCGACCCATGGTCATTGCTTACCGCATGAACCCGTTGAGTTGGCAAATCATGCGGCGGCAAAAGTTGCAGCCATGGGTGGGGTTGCCCAATATTTTGGCCAGCGAATTTTTGGTGCCGGAATTTTTACAAGATCAAGCCACCCCTGCTGCTTTGGGGCAGGCTGCGCTGGACTGGCTGAACCAAGCTCAACGGGTTGCGCATTTGCAGCAGCGGTTCATTGACATCCACCACAGTTTATTGCGCGACACAGCGAAGTTGGCCACCGATGCGATCGAAAAAAATTTGGCACGCTGAACAAGCGCCCTTGCCCTGGGATGTGCCCGGGTTGGTGGCCGGAGTGGACGAGGCCGGCCGTGGTCCCTTGGCCGGCCCGGTGGTGGCCGCAGCGGTGATTCTCGATGAGTTAAACCCCATCAAAGGATTGGCCGATTCCAAAACACTGACGGCGCGGCAACGCGAGCATTTGAGGGATCAAATCCATGCCCGTGCCTTGTGTTTCAGCGTGGCGCAGGCCAGCGTGGAGGAGATCGATCGCCTCAATATTTTGCAAGCCACATTGCTGGCCATGCGTCGCGCGGTGTTGGGGTTGCGGCTCAAACCCAACAAGGTGCTGGTCGACGGCAACCGTTTGCCCACCCTGGACATCATGGCCGAGGCGGTGGTGCAAGGAGACCGCACAGTGCCAGCCATTTCTGCTGCCTCGATTTTGGCCAAGGTGGCACGCGACCGTTGGTGCCTTGAAATTGACGCCGAGTACCCCGCTTATGGTTTTGCTGCACACAAAGGTTACGGAACGGTGCAGCATTTGCAGGCGTTGCAGTTGCATGGGGCCACGCCTTGGCACCGGCGCAGCTTTTCGCCCGTGGCCAAGGTGTTGCTGAGGGATTTGGCGTGAACACGCCCGTGGTGCACACGATAGTGTCGCGTGACAATCCCGCGCTCAAGGCCTTGCGCGTCTTGGTCAAAGACAATTCGGCCTATCGAAAGCGTGGCCAGTTGTGGCTCGAAGGCGACCACCTGTGTCGCGCCGCACTGGCGCGGGGGTGGGTGGTATCGCAAGCAGTGTTTGCACAGTCGAGGTGGGAGCGCGAAGGTGCGTACAGCGACTTTTCACTTCCCAGGGTGATGGTGCTGGCCGATGCTCTTTTCGACGGCTTGAGCCCTTTGGCAGCAGACCAAAAAATGGGCTTCGTGGTGGACTTGCCAAATGCACCGCAGATCGACCCTTCGCTGGCCACGGTGGTGCTCGATCAGGTACAAGACGCGGGCAATGTGGGGTCTGTCTTGCGCAGTGCGGCCGCTTTCGGGTTTGCCCAGGTGGTGGCTTTGCGCGGCACGGCTGGTTTGTGGAGCCCCAAGGTGGTGCGCGCCGGCATGGGCGCGCATTTTGCACTGCGCTTGGTCGAGTCGGCATCGGTGGCAGATGCCTTGGTCTTGCGCGTTCCCCTGATTGCCACCAGCTCCCACCAAGGGGACTGGCTGCACCAGTGCGAGGGGGCTCAGAGCCTGCCTTGGCCATGCGCTTGGTTGCTGGGCCATGAAGGGCAGGGTGTGCAAGCGGCGCTGTTGGACGCAGCCCAGCGGCGCGTGCGCATCGCGCAACCGGGGGGAGAAGAGTCCCTCAATGTGGCTGCAGCGGCCGCGGTGTGTTTGCACGCCAGTGCGGCGGCGCAGGCACGCCTCAAAACCACCTGAATCAGGCAGGTCAAGCCCTTGGCGGTGTTTTTTGCACGACATGGGGCCTTGGGTTCTTTGCGGTGGGCACGAGACCAGCGATCCCACGACCTGCGAAAAGCCCCTCGGTTACAATGGAGCGCTTTTCGCACCCAACCGCACGCCCCCAGCTCGAACCCAAGCATCCCCCTTTCACAAGCAGCGACGCAGATCCCACCGAAACCTGTTTTCTGTGGGATTTTTTGAACGCGCTGGGGCGTCACCGAACCACGGAGAACCCAGTGCTTTTGTCTTTACAGGGGAAACATCCCGAGGCCATTTTGGCGCTTGCAGACGGCACGCTGTGGCAGGGGCAGTCGATCGGTGCCTCGGGCACCACGGTGGGCGAGGTGGTTTTCAACACCGCCATCACCGGCTATCAAGAAATCCTCACCGACCCCAGCTATTGCCAGCAATTGGTCACCCTGACCTATCCACACATTGGCAATTACGGCACCAGTGCCGAAGATGTCGAAGCGCAGCGCGTCCATGCCGCCGGTTTGATCATCAAAGACCTGCCCTTGGTGGCATCTAACTTTCGCAGCCAGCACGACTTGTCGACCTATTTGATCGCGGCCGGCACGGTGGCCATTGCCGGCATTGACACCCGGCAGTTGACCCGCCATTTGCGCACGCATGGGGCACAAAACGGTTGCATTCTTGGCTTGCCTGCGGGGCAGGCCATGAGCCACGAATGGCGACAAAAAGCCATGGCCGCAGCCCAAGCGGCACCCAATATGGCGGGTTTGGATTTGGCCCAAAAGGTATCGGCCACCCAGCCCTTTGAATGGGACCAAACCGAATGGCAGTTGGGTTCGGGCTATGGCCGTTTGGAAACACCGCGCTTTCATGTGGTGGCTTATGACTTTGGTATCAAACACAACATCTTGCGCATGCTGGCACAACGCGGTTGCCGCCTCACCGTGGTACCGGCCAAAACGCCAGCCCAAGAAGTTTTGAAATTGCGCCCCGATGGTGTGTTCCTCTCCAACGGGCCGGGCGACCCCCAGCCTTGCGATTACGCCATCGAGGCGACCCGAACGGTGATCGATGCCGGTTTGCCCACCTTTGGCATTTGCCTGGGCCACCAAATCATGGCCTTGGCCAGTGGCGCCAAAACCTTCAAGATGAAGTTTGGCCACCATGGTGCCAATCACCCGGTGAAAGACCTCGATACGGGTCGGGTCTCTATCACCAGCCAAAACCATGGCTTCGCGGTGGACGCCAACACATTGCCGGCCCATTTGCGCGCCACCCACGTCAGCTTGTTTGACGGTACCGTGCAAGGCCTGGCCCGCACCGACCGCCCCGCGTTTTGTTTTCAGGGACACCCCGAGGCCTCACCGGGGCCGCACGACATCGCCTATTTGTTTGACCGTTTTGTCGGTTTGATGCAGGCGCGGGCATGAACACACCCATCCACAGCGGTACATCGAGAGTTAAGCATGCCTAAGCGCACAGACATCCACAGCGTCCTCATCATCGGCGCGGGCCCCATTGTGATTGGGCAGGCCTGCGAATTTGATTACTCTGGCGTGCAGGCTTGCAAAGCCTTGCGCGAAGAGGGCTTCAAGGTCATCTTGATCAACAGCAACCCGGCCACCATCATGACCGATCCGGCGACGGCCGATGTGACTTACATCGAGCCCATCACCTGGCAAACGGTGGAAAAAATCATCGCCAAAGAGCGGCCTGATGCGATCTTGCCCACCATGGGTGGACAGACCGCGCTCAATTGCGCTTTGGACCTGTGGCACCAAGGCGTGCTTGAAAAGTACCAGGTCGAGTTGATTGGGGCCAGCCCAGAGGCCATCGACAAAGCCGAAGACCGGCTCAAGTTCAAAGACGCGATGACCAAGATCGGCCTGGGTTCCGCCCGCTCGGGCATCGCCCATTCGATGGACGAGGCCTGGACGGTGCAAAAGTCGGTGGGTTTTCCCACCGTGATCCGCCCCAGCTTCACCTTGGGAGGCACCGGTGGAGGCATTGCCTACAACGCCGAAGAGTTCGAAACCATTTGCAAGCGCGGCTTGGAAGCATCCCCCACCAATGAGCTTTTGATTGAAGAGTCATTGCTGGGCTGGAAAGAGTATGAAATGGAGGTGGTGCGCGACAAGGCAGACAACTGCATCATCGTGTGTTCCATCGAAAACCTCGACCCGATGGGGGTGCACACCGGCGACTCCATCACGGTGGCCCCGGCCCAAACTCTGACCGATAAGGAATACCAAATCATGCGCAACGCCAGCTTGGCGGTGTTGCGTGAAATTGGCGTCGATACGGGCGGTTCCAACGTGCAGTTTTCCATCAACCCCAAAGATGGCCGCATGATCGTCATTGAGATGAACCCTCGGGTGTCGCGTTCCTCTGCCTTGGCCTCCAAGGCCACGGGTTTTCCGATTGCCAAAGTAGCGGCCAAGCTGGCCGTGGGCTACACCTTGGATGAATTGCGCAATGACATCACCGGCGGGGCCACGCCGGCGAGTTTTGAGCCCAGCATCGATTACGTGGTCACCAAAATCCCGCGTTTTGCCTTTGAAAAGTTTCCCCAGGCCGATAGCCGCTTGACGACCCAAATGAAGTCGGTCGGCGAAGTCATGGCCATGGGCCGCACCTTTCAAGAGTCATTCCAAAAAGCCTTGCGCGGCCTTGAGGTGGGCGTGGATGGCATGAACGAAAAAACCCAGGACCGCGAGGTGCTCGAAAAAGAATTGGGTGAACCCGGCCCGGACCGCATTTGGTATGTGGGCGATGCATTTGCCCAGGGCATGAGTGTGCAAGAAGTGCATGACTTGACCAAGATTGACCCGTGGTTTTTGGTGCAAATCGAAGAGATCGTCAAAATTGAGTTGGAGTTGGAGACTGCCACGCTCGATTCCATCGAGGTGCACGACATGCGCGCCTTGAAGAAAAAAGGATTTTCCGATCGCCGTTTGGCCAAACTCACCCACAGCACCGAGCAGGCGGTGCGTGAGCGGCGACACAGCTTGGGCGTGCGACCAGTGTACAAGCGCGTCGATACCTGTGCGGCCGAGTTCGCCACCGATACCGCTTACATGTACTCGACCTATGAAGACGAGTGCGAGTCCGAACCCACCAACCGGCAAAAAATCATGGTCCTCGGTGGCGGGCCCAACCGCATTGGCCAAGGCATTGAGTTCGACTATTGCTGTGTGCACGCGGCTTTGGCCATGCGCGAAGACGGGTACGAGACCATCATGGTCAACTGCAACCCAGAGACGGTGTCCACCGACTACGACACCAGCGATCGCTTGTATTTCGAGCCTCTCACGTTGGAAGATGTGCTCGAAATCGTGGACAAAGAAAAACCATTGGGGGTGATTGTTCAGTACGGCGGTCAGACCCCGCTCAAACTGGCCTTGGGTTTGGAGGCCGCAGGTGTGCCCATCATTGGCACCAGCCCCGACATGATCGACGCGGCCGAAGACCGCGAACGCTTTCAAGGCTTGCTGCAAAACCTTGGCTTGCGCCAACCGCCCAATGCGACCGCACGCACCGAACCCGAGGCCTTGGAGAAGGCGGCTGCTTTGGGCTACCCCTTGGTGGTGCGCC
>RFXS01000065.1 GCA_009921465.1 Betaproteobacteria bacterium | reverse complement strand
AAGTTCCCTGCCGCTGCCCGTGGCCTGCGTCTGATTGCGCAAACCAAAGGCCAGGCCTTTTATGGTGGCGAAATTGCACAGGCCTTGGCGCGCTTCTCCAAAGACAACGGGGGCAGCCATCAGGTGAGTGACTTTGCCCAGTTCAAACCCGAATGGGTCACACCCTTGGCCAAGAATTACCGCCAGCACACCTTGCATGAAATCCCACCCAATGGCCAAGGCATTGCAGCCCAAATTGCATTGGGCATTTTGGATCATTTCGACTTGGCCAGCTTGCCCGTGGATGGGGTGGCGTCGCAGCATTTGCAGATCGAAGCCATGAAGCTGGCTTTTGCCGACGTGTACCGTTTTGTCGCTGAGCGCCAGGGCATGGAAGTCAGCACCGAGCAAATGCTCGACAGCGCCTATTTGGCGCAACGGGCCAAGCTCATTGACCCCCGGCGTGCCCAAGCCTTTGGGGCGGGCAACCCGGTCAAGGGTGGCACCATTTACCTCACTGCGGCGGACGAAAACGGCATGATGGTCAGCTTTATCCAAAGCAATTACATGGGTTTTGGCTCGGGTTGCGTCGAACCCACTTACGGCATCAGTTTGCAAAACCGGGGCCATGGCTTCACCGTGTCCACGGGCACGCCCAACCAAGCCAATTTGGTGGCGCCGGGCAAGCGGCCGTTTCACACCATCATCCCGGCCTTTTTGACCCAAAACGGTCAACCGGTGATGAGCTTTGGGGTGATGGGGGGCAATATGCAACCCCAAGGCCACATGCAAACACTGGTGCGCATGCTCGACTACCAACAAAACCCCCAAGCGGCATGTGACGCGCCGCGCTGGCGCTTCAACCAAGGCATGGAGATCAATGTCGAAGCCAGCATGAACCCGCAAACTGTTCAAGGTCTCAAAGACCTGGGACACCATGTCGATGTGATCAACGACAGCTACCAAGACTTTGGTGCCGGGCAATTCATTTGGCGCGCGGGCGATCCCCAGGTTGAGGGCTATATCGTGGCCAGTGATCCGCGCCGCGACGGCTTGGCCGCCGGATTTTGAAGGCTTGTGACCGGCCTGCGCCCGGTGCGATGGCGCCCACATGACCAAGATTGAAAGCGCCGCATCGCCCGCCATGACCGGCGGCTTGATGCTGGCTTTGTTGGGGGCCATTGCCTTCAGTGGCAAGGCCATCATCGTCAAGTTGGCCTATCGCCATGGGGTGGATGCGGTCACGCTCATCATGCTGCGCATGGTCATGGCGTTGCCCTTTTTTGTGCTGCTGGTGTGGTGGTCATCGCGCCAAGCCCATGCGCGTGCCAACCCGATCTCGCTGCGTGATGCGGGTTCGGTGTTGGCCCTGGGGTTCATCGGGTATTACTTCTCCAGTTACCTGGATTTTTTGGGTTTGCAGTACATCAGTGCCAGCTTAGAGCGGCTGATTTTGTACCTCAACCCCACCATGGTCTTGCTCATGGGTTGGGTGTTTTACCGCCGCCGCATCACCCGCTGGCGCGCGTTGGCCATGGCCATCAGCTACAGCGGCGTGGTGCTGGTGTTTGGGCACGAAGTCAGCTTGGGCGGTCAGGATGCGGTGCTGGGCAGCAGCTTGGTGTTGGCCAGTGCGCTTTGTTATGCGATCTACCTCATCATGAGTGGGCAGCTGGTGCAGCGCATCGGGGCCATGCGTTTGGTGGGCTTGGCCTCTAGCGTGGCGAGTGTGTGTTGTTGGCTGCAGTTTTGGTGGCTGCGGCCCATGTCGGCCATGTGGGTGCCCCAAGAGGTGCTGTGGTTGTCGTTGGTCAATGCCACTTTGTGTACCGTGGTGCCTTTGGTGCTGGTGATGATGGCCATTGAACGCATTGGCGCGGCATTGACATCGCAAGCTGGCATGATTGGGCCCATGGCCACGATCGTCTTGGGCGTGTGGTTGTTGGATGAGCCGTTCAATGCCTGGACAGGCATGGGCACCTTGTTGGTGTTGGGCGGTATTTATATGGTGAGCAAACTCGGAGACAGATGATGGATTTTGGAATCAAAGGCAAATGGGCCCTCGTAGGCGGCGCCAGCAAAGGATTGGGTTTTGGTTGCGCACAAGCACTGGCCCAAGAAGGGGTCAATGTGGTGATGGTGGCACGCGGTGCCGACGCTTTGAGCGACGCTGCCAAAGCTTTGCGTGGCCACGGCACAC
Organism: Betaproteobacteria bacterium; assembly: GCA_009921465.1. GTDB lineage: Bacteria > Pseudomonadota > Gammaproteobacteria > Burkholderiales > Burkholderiaceae_C > Limnohabitans. The sequence goes on along the minus strand of RFXS01000065.1, from coordinate 7,601 downwards.
AAATTTTGGTGGTGGCGCAAGACATCACCACGCAGGCTGGGCGTGATGCGATTTGGAGCGTGACCGGTGGGCCGGGCAAGAACTTTGACATTGTGGTGACCAACGCCGGCGGCCCCCCGCCGGGGGACTTTCGCGATTGGGACCGCGATGCCTGGATCAAGGCCGTCGACGCCAACATGCTCACCCCCATCGAGCTGATCCGCGCCACCGTGGACGGCATGGCCGCGCGCGGTTTTGGGCGGGTGGTCAACATCACCTCGAGTGCGGTCAAGTCGCCCATCGATATTTTGGGTTTGTCCAACGGTGCGCGCAGCGGCCTGACCGGTTTTGTGGCGGGCACCTCGCGCAGCAGCCAATTGGCCGGGCGCAATGTGACCATCAACAATCTGTTGCCGGGCGCGTTTGACACCGACCGCCTGCGCAGCAACCAAAAAACGATTGCCACCAAAGCGGGCAAGTCGGTCGAAGAGGTCAGCGAGGCACGGCGCAAAACCATCCCCGCCCAGCGCTTTGGCACGGCCCAAGAGTTTGGCGAAACCTGCGCTTTTTTGTGCAGCCAACAAGCCAGTTACATCACCGGCCAAAACATTTTGATCGACGGTGGCGCCTACCCCGGCGCGTTTTGATTTTTTTTCCAGGAGAACCCCATGACCATTTCTTTGTCCCAAACCTGTTTGCCCGTGTGCGCGGCCATGCTCGGCCACTTGAGCCATTTGCTTGACAAAGCCCGTGCCGATGCCCAGGCCCGTGGCTTTGACGCCAATGTGCACATCACCGAGCGCCTGTCGCCCGACATGCTGCCGTTCAAAAACCAAATTTTCATTGCCTGCGATGTGGTCAAAAATGGCGTGGCCCGTGTGGCCGGCATGGATGCGCCCAAGTTCGACGATACCGAGTCCACCATCGAAGAGTTGCAAGCGCGCATCCAAAAAACCCTGACCTGGTTGGCCACTGTGCCTGCCAGCGCCATCGACGGCCGCGAAGACCAGTCGTTCACTTTTCCGGTGGGCAAAACCGGCAGCCACACCATGCGTGGCCAAGACTATGTGACGATGTGGATACTGCCCAATATGTACTTTCACATCACCACCGCTTACAACCTGCTGCGCTTGAACGGCGTGCCAGTGGGCAAGCGCGATTACCTGATGGGTGCCAACCAGGGCTGACGTGAGCGCGCCGCGCGCGCGCCCAATGGGTAGCGCTTGCGGCGATGGGTCGCGGCGGTTCAGGCGGATGGGCGTTTTTGCTGGGACGACACCACGATACCGCCCACAATCAGCACAAATGCCGCCAAGTGGTACCACCTGGGTGGTTCGCCCAGCACCAGGCTGGACAGCAAGGCGGCAAATACCGGTGTGAGGTTGCTGAAAAATCCCGCCACGCTGGGGCCCACCCGCTGCACGCCCAAGCCCCAACAGCGGTAGGCCAACACAGCCGGGCCAATGCCAATGTACAAAAGGGCGGCCACCACCGGCCAGCTCCAATAAATGTGTGCGTCTGTGAGCGTCCATTCGGCAGCGCTGAACAGCGTGCACCACACCAGGCCCATCACCACTTGGGCCATCAAAAAGTTGGCCCAGTGGTTGCGGATCTCAGGCGGGTCGCGATCGGGCAGGGTGATCTGCCAGCTGTACCAAGCCCATGCGGCAGTGGCGATCAGCACGAACACATCGCCCTCGACAAACTGAACCTGGGCCAGCAACTGCCAATCGCCACGGCACATCACCAGCATGACGCCAATGATGGACATGACCGCGCCAATGAGTTGATCGCGCCGCACCCGTTGGCCATAAAACAAGCTGCCCAGGGCCAGCATGAACACCGGTGCGCTGGACGCCACCAGCGTCACATTGATGGGGGTGGTGGTGCGCAAGGCCAGGTATTGAAAGGTGTTGTAGCAAGCCACGCCCAGCAGACCCAAAAACAAATAGCGCCGCCAGTGCGTCCACAGCGGGCTGCCCCGGTGCAGCATGCGGTGCGCCAGTGGCAGCAGGAGCACCAGGGCCACCAGCCAGCGCAGCAGGTTCAGTGTCACGGGGGGCACTTGGTCGTTGATCATGCGCCCAATCACCGAGTTGGCCGACCACAGCAGTGGCGGCATGGTCAGCAAAAAGGCGGTGCCCAGGCTCAGGCGGGTTTGGGTGGGTGCAGTCATGGGTGCACGACTCTAACCTATCGCCGCTGACCCAGTGGCATGTCCCAAAGCGGATAATGCGGTCGTGTCCATGGCCCCACCCAGGGCCGTTGGACGCCATCCAACCCAAAAATCACATTCACTGGAGCCCAGACATGTCCAAAGCCGTCCGCATTGATCAAAACGGTGGTCCCGAAGTCCTCAAAATCGTTGACGTCACCGTGGGTGACCCCGGCCCCGGAGAAATCCGCATCCGCCACAAAGCGGTGGGCTTGAACTTCATTGACGTATACCAGCGCACCGGTTTGTACCCCTTGCCCATGCCTTTGAACCTGGGCATGGAAGCCTCGGGCGTGGTCGAGGCTGTGGGCCCAGGCGTGACCCACCTCAAAGCGGGCGACCGCGCCGCCTATGCCAGCCAGCCCCCGGGCAGCTATTGCGAAGTGCGTGTGATGCCCGCCAAGGTGGTGTGCAAATTGCCCGATGCGATCGACTTTGACTCCGGCGCGGCCATGATGCTCAAGGGCATGACCGCCCAGTTTTTGCTCAAGCGCACCTTGCCCCAAGGCGGCTTGCAAGCCGGTGACTTTGTGTTGTTCCATGCCGCAGCCGGTGGCGTGGGCCTGATCGCTTGCCAATGGGCCAAAGCCTTGGGCTACCAACTCATTGGCACGGCTGGCAGCGATGCCAAGTGCGAGTTGGCCAAAGCCAATGGTGCGGCGCATGTGATCAACTACAGCAAAGAAGACTTTGCTGCCCGGGTCAAAGACATCACCGGTGGCAAAGGCGTCAAAGTGGTTTACGACTCGGTGGGCAAAGACACCTGGGACAAGTCGCTGGATTGCTTGTCACCGTTTGGTTTGATGGCCAGCTTTGGCAATGCCTCTGGTCCCGTGCCACCCTTTGCCCCGGGTATTTTGGGCAACAAGGGTTCGCTGTTTGTGACCCGCCAAACCTTGTTCACCCACATTGCCACCCATGAAGGTGCCATGGCCATGTCCAAAGACTTGTTTGACATCGTCATCAGCGGCAAGGTAAAGATCAACATCGAGCAACGTTATCCCCTGGAACAAGTGCAACAAGCCCACCGCGATTTGGAAGCACGCAAAACCACGGGTTGCACCATCTTGACCCTGTAAGCATTGGAGCGCGAACATGATGAAGCACAAACCTATTTGGGCGGCCTCATGGTTCGCCATCCTCGCATCAGCTGCGACCTTTCAAAGCACCCCCTGGGCCCAAACGGCAGACACCGTTTTGCTGGCCCAGGCCAGTCCAACCATGGCTGCGCCGGCGCAGCGCGACCCAGCCAGCCCTTTGCAATCGGCGGCGTCGGCCGCGCGCAAATGGTCGGTGTATTGGGGATGGAACCGCTCTACCTATTCCAACAGCGACATCCACTTTTGGGGTGCGGACCACGACTTCACGCTCAGCAGCGTCAAGGCCAAAGACATGCAAGTCGATGTCACCAGCGAGAACATCTTTGGCACCTTTTTGAATCCGGGCAACATCACCTTGCCGCAAACCAATTTGCGCATTGCCTACCAAATTTCGCCCGATACGGCCTGGGCGCTCAACCTCGATCACATGAAGTACGTGGTCACGCCCGACCAAACGGTGGGTTTTGCCGGCAACATCACCAATGACACGCAAACCGGTTCGACCCGAACCTTGTCCACCAACTACCTGAACTTTGAGCACACCGACGGTCTCAATGTGGTCAGTGTGGAGTATGAAAAGCAGTTTCCAGTGACCCAATGGCGCTCGCCGTTTGCTTCGCGCTGGGTGGCCTTGGTGGGGGCGGGCATCGTCTACCCCAAGAGCAATGTCACGCTCAACATGCTGGGACGCGCGCGCAACGACGAGTTCCATTTGGCAGGGTACAGCGCCGGTGGTGGTGTGGGCTGGGAGGCCGACTTTATGGACAGCTGGTTTTTCCGCAGCATGTTCAAAATGGGCTACGTGACCCTGCCCAATGTGTTGACCAGCTCACAAGGCGACAAGGCCGCGCACAACTTCACCTACAACGAGTTGCTGATTGCTTTTGGCAAGCGGTTTTGAGGGCTGCCCACAGAACCTGAGTTGAACACCGTGGGCTCAAGTCAGCCCGTTGACGTGCTCAAACATCAATTCGTTTCACGGTGTTTGCAAAATGCAGGCCCACCGCTTTTTTGATTTTCTTGCTGTCTCTTTGTTTTAAAGCTACAGCAATTTCTTCGTGCTCGGCGAGGGCGTTGCGCCAATTTTCAGGCGTGCTGTTGCCACTGAATCGCAAGCTGCGCATGCGCTTGCTCAAGGCGTTGTGCACCAAAGACAGTGATTCGTTTTCGGCCATGGCCACCATGGCATCGTGAATTTGTTGATTCATCTGAAAGTACTCGGACCGCTTGCCCTTGGCGTGGAGGAGCTTCATTTTTTCATGCACCACGAGAACTTGGTCGATCTTTTTCTGATCGGCTTTGCACGCTTTTTCGGCGGCAAACACCTCTAGCAGCGACATCAACTCCAGCATGTCTGCGGCGTCTTTTTTACTGAAAGTTTTGACCACTGCACCCCTGAGGGGCAGCAGTTCGACCAAGCCTTCAGAGGCCAGCACTTTGAGCGCCTCTCTGATGGGGGTGCGCGATACCCCCAAATCGCGGCTGATCTCCAACTCGGGCACCCGTTGCCCGGGTTGCAGGTGAGACTCCACAATCAATTGGCGAATGCGGTCGGTCACTTCAGAGTGCAAAGATTTCCTGCTGATGGGGGTGCTGGTGGGCATGAAAAACCAAGGGTATTAACGGATGGGATGGATTCTAATGGGCGGCATACACTGTGATCTGTAATTACAGATTATGAACAGAGGGGGTTGAATGGGCATTCCACGCATTGCAGTTTTCACCGGCGACCCAGCAGGCATCGGCCCTGAATTGGTGGTCAAGCTCTTGGCAGATACCGAAAGATGTGGCCGCGCAAACATCGTGCTGATTGGGCAAAAGAAAACGTTTTCAACGCCAACTTCGGTGAAATGGCACGAATGGCCAGGCCTGCACGCAGATGAATTTGAAACTGCAAAGGCGCAAGCCAGCAATGGTCAATTCATGCTCGAGGGCTTGGCGCAAGGCGCTCAACTGGCCAGCTCAGGCGAGGTGGATGCGTTTTGCTTCGCGCCCCTGAACAAAGGCGCGCTTCGGCTGGGGGGCATGCACCAAGAAGACGAGTTGCGTTGGTTCGCTGAAAATTTGCACCACAGTGGTGTTTGCGGTGAACTCAACGTGCTCGATGATCTGTGGACCGCCCGTGTGACTTCGCATGTGCCCTTGCGTCAAGTCAGTGCCTTGCTGTCGCCAGAAAAAGTGGCCCAAGCCATTGCCATGCTTCACCACGCTTTGCGGGCCAGCGGGCTTGTCGCACCCCGCATCGCCGTGTGCGGACTCAATCCCCACAACGGGGACAACGGGAACTATGGCGATGAAGAGGCTCGCGTGATTGGGCCAGGCGTTCAACTGGCTGCACAAAGCGGATGTGTTGCCGATGGGCCATTTCCTGCGGACACCACATTTGTGCGCGCCATTCGCAAACCCGATGGTTACGACGGTGTGGTCACCATGTACCACGACCAAGGGCAAATCGCCATGAAGTTGATGGGTTTCGAGCGGGGAGTGACCGTGCATGGCGGCTTGCCCATCCACATCACCACACCCGCCCATGGGACCGCTTACGACATCGCCGGCAAAGGCGTGGCCCATCCGGGAGCCATGTTCAATGCTTTTGATCTGGCGTGTCGCCTGGGACAGCACCGAATGAGTACCCAACTTTGAGCCATCATGAACACCTGAACCAAGGAGCCAGCCAATGAAACGCCATACTTTCAACGCCAGCCTGCTGATGAGCCTGTTGTTTGTGCTCAACCCGAGTCAGGCCCAAACAACCTATCCCACCAAAGCCGTGAAGCTCATGGTGGGTGCGGGCCCAGGCGGTGGCACCGACATCATTGCCCGCATGCTGGCAGAGAAGTTTGCCGATGGCCTCAAGGGCACATGGGTGGTGGAAAACAAACCTGGGGCATCCAACACCATTGCCGCTGACATGACGGCCAAAGCCACACCCGACGGGCACACCTTGCTGGTGGCGACCAACACAGGCCAAGCCATTGCGCCTCATCTCATGAAGCTGGGTTTTGATCCCATGAAAGATTTGATCCCGATTGGTTTGATCGTGACCGTGCCCAACGTCTTGGTGGTGGGCGCACAAGTGCCCGTGAACAATGTCGCTGAATTGGTCAAGGCCATGAAGGCAAAACCGGGCGACTTCAAATATGGGTCGTCTGGTGTGGGCAGCACCCAACACATCGCGGGTGAGGCATTTGATGCGGCCGCGGGGACCAAGAGCGAGCACATCAGCTACAAGGGCAGCAGCCAAGCCCATTTGGACATCATTGGCGGCAGCATTCAAATGATGTTTGACACCACATCGTCTGCGATGGGGCAAATCAAGGCCGGCAAGTTCAAGCCACTGGCGGTCACAACACCCCATCGCTCACCACAACTGCCAGATGTGCCCACCCTGTCTGAGGCCGGCGTCAAGGGTGCCGATATGAGCACTTGGTATGGGCTTTACGCCACGGCTGGCACACCCCCAGATGTGGTGGTCAAGCTACAGCAAGAGTTGGCGCGCATTTTGAAACTGACAGAAGTCGATGCCCGACTCAAGGGCTTGGGCGGCGAACCCGGGGCCATTTCCCCTGCTCAATTCGGCGAATTGAACCGGCAAGAGCATGAGCGATTCGGAAAATTGATTCGGGAAACCGGTATCAAATTGCAGTAAAAAGCGAATGCTTGTATCAAGCTGCCGATATTGCTGTCGGGTTCGGTGGCGCTGCACCTGATGGGCCTTGACTGGATTCAGGCTGACGGGCATCGGACGTTTCAGCAAATAAATCGGCCTGATCCGCATCACCGGCCACTGGGCCTGCCGCCGATTCACCCGCATCCAAGGCCTGGGCCAGTTCCTGGCGCTGCAGTGAGCCTACCCGCACCCCGAGCAAGCGCAAGCGCTGTTTGAGCACCACGCGCTTGAGGCACTGCCCAGCTTGGCGGCGGATTTCTTCGGCATTGGCCGTGAAGTGGCCCAAGGTGATGTCGCGGGTCACGCTTTTGAAGTTGTCGTAGCGCAGCTTGATGCCAATGGTTTTGCCCACATAGCCTTTGCGTTGCAAATCGGCCGCGACTTGCTCGCACAGCCGGGTGAAGATGGCACTCAACTGCGCACGGTCGTGCACCGCGTGCAAGTCGCGCTCGAAGGTGGTTTCGCGGCTCATGGACACGGGCTCACTTTCGGTTTGCACTGTCCGGTCGTCTTGGCCGTGTGCGGCGTCGTACAACCAAGCGCCATAGGCTTTGCCAAATTCGGTTTGTAGCCAGGTGCGCTCATGGGTGGCCAACTCGCCGATGGTGCGGATGCCATGGGCCAACAACTTGGCCTC
>RFXS01000064.1 GCA_009921465.1 Betaproteobacteria bacterium | reverse complement strand
AATGGCACCACTTCACATTTGGGCGTGGAATTGTTCAAATCCATGGCTGGGGTTTCCATGCTGCATATCCCCTACAAGGCGGCCACTTCGGCGTTGACCGATTTGATGGGTGGTGGAATTCAGTTGCTGATGATGAACACACCGGTCGTGGGCCCCCACGCTCAGGCAGGCAGGGTGCGTGCTTTGGGCATTTCGTCGCAACAAAAATCTGCCACTTACCCTGATGTGCCCACCATTGCCGAAACCGTCAGCGGTTTTGAGGTGGTGGCATGGGGTGGTTTGATCGCCCCGGCATCTGTACCTCGAGACATTGTCAATCGCCTCAATGCGGAAATGCGAACGGCTTTGAACAACCCCGCGTTGAGAGAAAAATATCGCTCATTGGGCGCCGAAATAGCCTACAGCTCCGCCGAGGAATTTCGAGAATTGGCACGCACAGAGACCGAAAAGTGGGCCCGGGTGGTGAAATTTTCCGGGGCCAAAATTGATTGAAATGATGTCATTGACTGGAAAGACAGCATGAGCCCTTGGTCCGCTGCGGCATTGGGCGACCCCATTGATGCCATTGATACGCCAGCCTTGTTGTTGGACTTGGATGCCTTTGACCGCAACCTCAAACGCATGGCCGATGCTTTGTCTGGCCGTGGCATGCGTTTGCGAGCCCATGCCAAGAGCCATAAATGCCCTGACATTGCGCTGCGCCAGGTGGCAATGGGCGCGGTGGGCATATGCTGTCAAAAAGTGAGTGAAGCGGCGGTGTTTGTGGCAGCTGGCATTCAAGATGTGTTGGTCACTAATCAAATTGCCTCTTTGGCAAAAGCCCACCGCTTGGCTGCTTTGGCGCACAAGGCGCGCATCGGCGTTTTGGTCGACCATGCACAGCAAGTAACCTGGTTACACCGTGCCGCAAGTGCTGCGGGCGTGTCCTTGGATGTGTATGTGGAGGTAGCAAGTAACCTGGTTACACCGTGCCGCAAGTGCTGCGGGCGTGTCCTTGGATGTGTATGTGGAGGTCAATGTGGGGGCCAATCGTTGCGGCGTAGCCCCGGGTGAAAAATCGGTTGCGTTGGCTTTATTGGTGGACCAGCACAAACCTTTGCGCTTTGCGGGTTTGCAGTGTTACCAGGGCGCAGCCCAGCACATGCGAGAACCTGCACAGCGCCAAGCGGCTATTGCACAGGCCAGTGCATGGGCACGTCAAACCCGTGACGCCATAGTGGCCAAAGGCCTGGCGTGCGATCGCATCACAGGCGCGGGTACAGGAACGTTTTGGCACGAACGAGATTCGGGCGTGTTCAACGAAATTCAAGCGGGCTCATATATCTTTTTAGACCGCGACTACAGCGACAACCTGTCTGGCCCGGGAGATTGCTTGTTTGAGCATGCATTGTTTGTCCAAACCACTGTGATGAGTCGTTCCAACGCAGATAAAGCCATTGTGGATGCAGGCTTGAAGGCTTCCAGCGTTGACAGTGGCATGCCGGTCGTGTGGAACCGGCCTGAGCTGAAGTTCATGAAAGCCTCTGACGAGCATGGGGTGTTGGCCGTGGCCGAAAATGCCCAACTCGATCTCGGTGATGTGCTGTGGTTGGTGCCCGGGCATTGCGACCCCACGGTCAACCTTTATGACGAATTGATTGGCGTGCGCGCAGGAAGGGTGGAATCGATTTGGCCCATCAGTGCGCGCGGGGCTTTGTTGTGATACGGGGTTAAAGCATGGTATTTCAAGTTTTATTTCGAAACGCCTCGGTCATCGACGGGACGGGTGCGCCCGCATATGCGGCCGATGTGGCAGTTCAAGGGGATCGAATTGCCCGCATCGGGGATTTGGCATCCCTCCAAGGCGATGTGGAAATTGACTTGAAGGGCCGCACCTTGGCCCCAGGTTTCATAGACGCCCATACCCATGACGACCGGTTGCTGCTTTCTGCCAATGACATGTCACCCAAAGTCAGTCAGGGCATCACCACCGTGATTGCCGGCAATTGTGGGATCTCTTTGGCCCCGATGCCCAGGCCAGTACCAAACCCGGTCACGCCCCCATTGAACTTGCTCGATGACCAAGGGGCTTGGTTTCGATTCCCCAATTTTCAGTCGTATTTGTCCGCTGTTCGATCACAACCTGCCGCAACGAATGCGGCATTTTTGGTCGGCCACTCCACTTTGCGCGTGACCACCATGTCTGATTTGAGCCGAGCCGCCAATGCCCAAGAGACAGCCCGCATGCGTGACTTGGTGGAAGAGGCCATGGCCAGTGGTGCAATCGGGGTGTCGACTGGGCTTTTTTATGAGCCTTCTGTGGCGGCAACAACCGAAGAGGTGATTGAGGTTTGTAGACCGCTCAAAGCCCACCAAGGCCTTTACTGCACCCACATGCGCGATGAAGGTGACCATGTCATGACCTCTTTAGAGGAAAGCTTTCGCATTGGTCGTGAGGTTGGGGTGCCGGTGGTCATTTCGCACCACAAGGTGATTGGGCAGGCCAATTACGGCAGGTCTGTAGAGACCTTGGATTTCATTGAGCGCAGCATGAAGCTGCAACCCATCTGTCTGGACTGCTACCCCTACACAGCGGGTTCGACCATCTTGTCGCTCGACCGGGCCATCACTTCTGCACGCGTGTTGGTGACTTGGTCAACAAGCCTGCCGCAATTTGCAGGGCAGGACCTGTCGGCGATTGAAAAGCAGTTGGGCGTCTCTACCGCTCAAGCCATTGAGCGTTTGTTGCCGGCTGGCGCCATTTACTTTCGCATGGACGAGCAAGACGTGCAGCGCATATTGAAGTTTGAAGAAACCATGATTGGCTCGGACGGGTTGCCACATGACGCTGCCCCGCACCCGCGTTTGTGGGGATCTTTTCCGCGTGTCTTGGGTCATTACAGCCGCACTTTGGGCCTGTTTTCTTTGGAAACGGCGGTTCACAAAATGACCGGTTTGACCGCCCGCAATTTTGGTTTGCCCGACCGAGGTGTGATCAAAGAGGGGGCCTTTGCCGATCTGGTCAGTTTTGATCCTGCAACGGTCGACGCCGCTGCCACCTATGAGTCCCCTGTGTTGCCGTCGGTGGGCATAGGCGAGGTGGTGGTCAATGGCCAAATGGTCTGGCACAGAGGGCGTTCAACGCAAGCACGCCCAGGTCAGGTGCTGCAAAGAAAGGTCTGATGTCCCATGGCTTATGACCCAGTTGAATTGAAGCAATTTGCCCAGGCCCTGTTGCTGGCTGCTGGGCTTTCAGCGGACAAGTCCGATTGTGTGGCCGAGGTATTGCTCGAGGGCGACTTATTGGGCCACACCACCCATGGCTTGGCGTTGCTGGCACCTTACTTGAATGAAATTGGTGTTGGTCGCATGACTTTAGAAGGTCAACCCTCGGTGGTGAGTGACCACCCTGCGGCCCTGGTGTGGGATGGTCGTCGCTTGCCAGGTCCGTGGTTGGTGCGTCAAGCCATGGTGGTGGCCATCGAGCGGGCTCGCATCAATGGCACGTGTACCGTGGTCATTAAACGCAGCCACCACATTGCTTGTTTGGCGGCATACCACGCATGGGCCACGCAACAAGGCATGATGATGTTGTTGCATTCTTCGGACGCCAACTCGGCCAGCGTGGCCCCCTTTGGGGGTCTTGACCCAGTTTTCACGCCCAACCCAATTTCAGCTGGCTGGCCCACGGTCGGTGGGCCTGTGTTGGTAGATATTTCCACTTCAGCCACCACCAATGGGCTGACCAGCCGCATCCACAAAGAGGGTGGTCACTTGCCCGCAGCTTGGGTCATGGATGCGCAGGGTCAAAGCAGCCGCGATCCAGCGGTTTTGTTCCAAAAGCCAGCTGGCACTATCTTGCCCTTGGGTGGCCTGGACTCTGGCCACAAAGGTTATGGGTTGAGCTTGATGGTAGAGGCCCTCACAGGTGGTTTGGCCGGTCACGGTCGGGCCGACCCTGCCGAAGGTTGGGGTGCAACTGTTTTTTTGCAAATATTGGACCCGCAGGCATTTGGCGGGTTGGCCGCGTTTGAGCGGCAAATGAATCACGTGAACGCGCAGTGTCATGCATCTCGTCCTGTCCCTTCAGTTCGAGCGGTGCGCATACCGGGTGAGCGTGGTTTGATGCACAAGGCCCAGGCCTTGGTCAGTGGGCTGGGCTTGCACCCGAGCGTTATGCCGATGCTCGAGCCGTGGGCCCACAAGTGGCGAATCGAAATGCCCAGTGAAAAGGGTTAAAAATTTAAATTTGTCGCAGCTGTGAGGGCCTGTGCTGGGTCAGTTGCGCATCCATGGCCGATCTGTGCGCAGCGCAAGGCCTTTCGTGATCCAAATTAAAAGCCCCAGCGTTCGCCCACGCCCAGCAAAGTGGCAACGCCCAGTGCTGCAAATACCAAGGCTGCAGCGGCATGCACCCACTTGAGTGAAAGCTTTGCCGACAACTTGTCGCCCAAAAAGACCGCTGGCACATCCGCAATCAACATGCCCAAAGTGGTTCCAGCAACGACCTTCCAAGCGTCCATGTAATGGGCCGCCATGGCCACCGTGGCCACCTGCGTTTTGTCACCCATTTCGGCCAGGAAGAACGTGATCAGGGTGGCGCCAAATACCCCAAAACGATGGGCCACTTGGGTTTCTTCTTCTTCAATTTTGTCGGGGACCATGGTCCAAATGGCCATGCCCAAAAACGAAACACCCAAAATCCAGCGCATGGTGTGGGGCCCGAGGGTTGTGGTGATCCAAGCGCCCAACGCCCCCGCCAAACCGTGGTTGACGATGGTGGCCAAGAAAATGCCCGCAATGATGGGCAAGGGCCGCTTAAAGCGCGCGGCCAACAAAAAGGCCAGCAATTGGGTTTTGTCCCCCATCTCGGCGAGTGCAACGACGCCGGTCGACACCAAAAATGATTCCATGATCGAAGTGACATCCAGATAAAAGTGGCGCAGCAAATGGATTGTCGTACATGGACACCATTCAAAGCGGTTAAACTGAATTCAACGTCGTTTTAGCAAGGACATGAGCGATATGCGAAGTTTAAAAAGCCTTTGTATAGGTGGACTGCTGACCATCTTGGTCAATGCTTCTTGGGCTCAAAGTTACCCCAGTCAACCGATTAAATTGATTCAGCCTTTTGCGCCTGGTGCCGCCAGTGAAGTGGCGCTGCGCATCGTGGCAGAGCGTTTGAGCATCGCCCTCAAGACCACGGTGTTGATTGAAAACCGACCAGGCGCTGGGTCTACTTTGGGAGCCGATTCGGTGGCAAAGGCGGCTCCCGACGGTTATACCTTGGCCGCAAGTTACAACTCGTCTATTTCGCCCGGTCCGTTGATGTACAGCAAGATACCTTACGACCCGATCAAGGACTTCCAACACATTGCTTTGATTGGGGTGTATCCGCAATATTTGATTGTCCGCACGGACCACCCAGCCAAGACCATTCAAGATTTTCTCAGCACCGTGCGCGCCAAGCCCGGCACGGTCAATTACGCTTCTGCCGGGGTGGGCACTTCTGGTTTTTTGGTGGCTGAGTTGCTGAAACAAACCCTGTCGCTGCAAATGACCCATATTCCCTACAAGGGGCCCGCACAAGCCATCACAGATTTATTGGGTGGTCGCTTGGACATGGTGTTGACCGCCAGCGCCACTGAGTTGGTCAAGGCTGGCAAGGTGCGGGTGCTGGCCGTCACCAGTGAAAAGCGTGTGCCCCTGTATCCAGATATCCCGACATTGGAGGAACTTGCACCCGGTGTTCAAGCCGTGTCGTGGGTCGGAATTTCAGCGCCGGCACAAACCCCCAAAGCGATCACCACGCGATTGGAAAAAGAAATTTTGGCGGTGCTCAATACGCCTGAGATGCAAGCGCGCTTGTCTGAGCCCGCATTGGGGCTGTTCCCTTTGACCTTGGGCTCAGATAAATTTTTAGAGTTCATTCATAAAGAAATGCGCACCTGGTCACCGGTGATCAAGGCCGGCAATATCCGGGTTGACTGAAACCATTGAGGAGTCTTTTATGTCAGAGATCGTGATCATCACAGGCGGTAGCCGAGGTATTGGGGCTGCCACAGCCCGTTTATTGGGGGCCAAAGGCAGTTGTGTGGTGGTCAATCACCGCCATTCGCAAGCCAGTGCAATGGAAGTGGTGGCCGATGTAGAGCGCTTGGGCGGGCGGGCTTTGGCCGTGCAAGGCGACGTGGGAACCGAGGCCGACGTGATGAACTTGTTTGAGCAGACTGAGCGTGTATTTGGCACACCCACCGGCTTGGTCAATAACGCGGGCATAGTGGGTTCGCGCAAAAGGCGCATTGAGGACATGGACGTGGCCACCATGACCGAAGTGATGCGGGTCAATGTCATCGGCGCTTTGTTGTGTGCCCGAGAAGCTGCCAAACGCATGTCCACGCGCCATGGTGGTGCAGGCGGGGTGATTGTGAATGTGTCCTCCATTGGGGCATTGACGGGTTCGCCATTTACTTTTATGGATTACGCCGCATCCAAAGGCGCGATGGACACGTTCAACCAGGGCATGGCCACCGAGTTGGCCGCCTATGGGGTGCGGGTCAATGGTGTGCGTCCGGGGCTGATCGACACCGATATCCACGCATCGGCAGGCATGGAAGATCGGGTTAACAAGGTCGGTGCAAAAATGCCCGTGGGACGCGCCGGCAGTGCCTTGGAAGTGGCCGAGGTGATCGCATTTTTGCTTTCACCAGCGTCCTCTTACGTGACCGGTACCATGATCAATGTGTCTGGCGGGGTGAGATAAGTCATTGCGCTCGCAAAGCGTAGCTAAAACTTAGAGGTGTAGATTTTGTAGCCGCGCTTCATTTGTTGGCGGCAGCCGGCAAATTGAATGCTTTTGAACATGCTGCCGGGTTTGGTGGCCTCCCAAGCACCCACATTGCTGCGCAGGGTTTGAGAGTCGCCGGTCTGCAATTGGCCTGAATACCCCACCAATTTGAGCAAACGAATTTTTTCTTCTTTGCAGTCAATCTCTATGAGCATCAACATCGATTGCGCACGATAGACATTGGGGGACGGGTAATTTTGTTGTACCCAAACTCGGCGATATCCGTCAACGCTCTCTGCGTTTTCGGCGTCAACAAAAAAACCAACGCCGTCTTGTAAACCCATGAACGTCCAAACCGCTTGTGCGGGCGCAGCCCAGCACAGCGAAAAAAACATCAAAAAGCGGAACAAATGGCGCAGCAACATGACCGTTGGTGTGTTCAGGGGTATTGAACCAATTCAATTTTGTAACCGTCGGGATCTGCCACGAAGGCGATCACCCGGGTGCCGCCAGCCACAGGGCCGGGTTCGCGGGTGATTTGGCCGCCATGGGCGCGAACATGTTCACAGGTGGCATAGACATCACTGACACCCAAAGCCAAGTGACCAAAGGCCGTGCCAAGGTCGTAATGGGTAACGCCATGGTTGTAAGTGAGTTCTATCTCAGCATGCTCCGGGTTGCTGCCATAGCCGACAAAAGCAAGTGAATACTTTTGTTCTGGCCGTTCGGTGGTGCGCAGCAAGGTCATGCCCATGACCCGGGTGTAAAAGTCAATGGACCGCTGGAGGTCTGTGACGCGCAGCATGGTGTGTAGAAGTCTCATTTTGGAGGGCTTTCTGGCAGGTCAAAAATCAAACAAGTGCAGGTGGCATGGGCATACAAAGTGCCATCAGGGCCTCGCAGCTGGCCTTGCGCGGTGGCCAATTGTCGGCCACAGTGGACGACTTCACCCACGGCTTGAATGCGTTGCTCATGCAATGGTATCGACCTGACCAGCTGAAGGTTGAGCTGGCTGGTCGTGTAAGCCCGCCCAGCGGGGAGCATGGTATGGACGGCACAGCCCAGTGCCGAGTCCAAAATCGTTGCATACCAGCCCCCATGCACCGTGCCCATGGGGTTCAAGTGCTCAGCTTGAGGGCGGCCCTGAAAAACTACCCGCCCTTGACTGACGTGGACGATGTAAAAATTCAGGTTCTTTCCCATGGGGGCAGGCGGTGTTACGCCTTCTAACATCCCAGACAGGGCCTGTAAGCCGGTTTGTGAACGCCATTGTGCGGTTGTGGTGGCCTGGGGTGACAACTGATTGCTCAAGGCCTGTTGTTCCAAAGCCAGCCAATCTTTTAATACGGCATTCGCTGCTTCTGGTGCTAATTTATTGTTCAAGGTGAAAGTCATGAAAGATCCGTTGCTCAATGGCCTTTGAAGCGGGGCGCACGCCGCTGCTGCATGGCCAACCGGCCTTCGGCGAAATCGGCGCTGCCTTGGCTCATCGCTTCGCGGGCTTGTAATACGGATACATCGAAGGCCTGGTGGGCTACATCAAGCAGTGATTGCTTGGTCGCTTGCAAGGCCAACGGTGCCATTTCCAGTGCACGCGCGACCAGTTGCTGCAATTGGGTTTCAAAGTCCTCTGCGCAGGTCAGGGATTGGAACAAACCAGTGGCTTGCAATTGCTCAAACGGCAAGCCCAGCCCCAGCAGAAACGCACGTTGGCTCAAGTTGAGTCCCAGTTTTTGGACATAGCGCTGCAAACCAGTGGCGTAATAGTGCAGCCCAATGGCGCAGGCCGGCATGCGCCACTCCATGCCTTGCTGGGCCACGACCAGGTCGCATGCCAACACCACATCGGTGGCGCCACCGTAAACACTGCCGTTGAGGGCGCACACGGTCACTGGGCGCAATCGGCACAAGACATCTGGAACCGATTGAAAAAAGTTGGGGGCCGATACATCATCGTTCAATCCGGCCACGTGGTATCCGGCACTGAAGACCGGTTTGGGCATGCCTTGGGTGTGGGCTCGCAAAACCATCACGCGGATGGCGTGATCGGCATTGATGGCCTCAAAGTGATCGAGCAATGTTCTGAGGTCTTGATTGTTCAAGCTGTTGCGCAAACCAGGTCGTTGCAAGGTGATGGTGGCCACACCATTTTGTATGTGCAAACTGGGCGTATCGTTTGGTAGGCTGACATTCATGATGACGCTGCCCAAGCTTGTTGGAAGCGGACGGCTTGTTGCTCGATCTGGGCAACCGACATACCTGGTTTGAAAAGTGCTGAGCCAATGCCAAAACCGGTGGCGCCCGCTTGGCGGTATGCGGCCATGTTGTCGGGTTTGATCCCACCCACTGGGAACAACGGGGTGTTGGGTGGCAAAACGGCGCACCATGCCTTGAGCACAGTGGGTTGGATCATTTCAGCGGGAAAAATTTTGAGACCATCAGCTTGGCCGCGCAGGGCGGCAAAAGCCTCTGAAGGGGTGGCCACCCCTGGCAGGACCAGCATGCCCAGTCGTTTGGCCTGGGCCACCACCAAGGGGTCAAAGTGGGGGCTGACAATCAGGTGACCACCTGCCGAGTGGACATCACGCACTTGTTGAGCGTCCATCACCGTTCCTGCCCCAATCACGCAATGCGCCAATCGCGCTCTGAGTGCGGCAATGCTTTGCAGCGGCTTGGGTGAATTCAAAGGCACTTCCAATATGCACCAACCTGCATCAACCAAAACCTGTCCGATGGGCAGAGCTTGTTCCGGTTCAATGCCGCGCAAGATCGCGATCAGGGGCAGTTGGGCCAATGCATGTTTAAAGTCTGGGCTGGTTTTCATGGTGTCATGCTAGCTTGTCTTGCGCCATCACGTTTGCTGCCAGGCTTTGCAAGCCTTGCCACGTCGCTTCGTCGCCCATCAATTGACATGTAGCCCCAAGCAACGTCAAAGCCCGCTGATAGCGTTGTTGCAGCACGGCGTTGGCAATCACGACCAAAGGACCATCCAGGTTGGCGGATTGGGCACGCAACTCCTCTCCGATCAACAAGCCGGAAAGATAAGCCAGTCCTTGCGCGGGGGTTTGTCGCATCATCAAGGACAGGGTGCGGGCAGAAAACACCGTGTGCAAAATACTTTGCCCGTTTTGAGCCATCCGCACACCCGCGTCAAAGGCTTCCTCGGTCAGGGGGTCAGCATCAAAGGGCGAGGG
>RFXS01000063.1 GCA_009921465.1 Betaproteobacteria bacterium | reverse complement strand
AAACCCATTTACCTGCCCGCGATGCGGCCTTGATCAATGGCCTGTTGATTCATGGTTTGGACTACGACGACACCCATCCCGGCAGCGTGGTGCATGCCACAGCCTCCGTCTTTGCAGCCGCCTTCAGTGTGGCCTGTCAAAAAGACAGTTCGGGTGAAGATTTATTGCTGGCGTATGTGGCCGGTATGGAGGTGGCCACCCGTGTGGGCAAGGTCGCAGGCGGCGTTTTTCACAAAGCAGGTTTTCACCCCACTGCGGTGGCGGGCATTTTTGGTTGTGTGGTGGCCGCCGCCAGGTTGTGGGGATTGGATCAAGCGCAAACCGTGCATGCGCAAGGCATTGCTTTGTCCATGGCGGGCGGTACCTTGGAGTTTTTAAAAGAGGGCGCGGGTACCAAACGATTCCACCCGGGGTGGGCCGCCTCTAGCGCGATCGTGGCGGTGGCCTTGGCACGCCATGGCATGAGCGGGCCGTCGACCGCTTATGAAGG
This sequence comes from Betaproteobacteria bacterium, assembly GCA_009921465.1. GTDB lineage: Bacteria > Pseudomonadota > Gammaproteobacteria > Burkholderiales > Burkholderiaceae_C > Limnohabitans. The sequence goes on along the minus strand of RFXS01000063.1, from coordinate 9,889 downwards.
CCAATATGGTTTGTACGCCAGCCATTTGGGCGCGGCGCTGGTGGATTGCCAGATGCCCTTGGCCACCCAGGGCTTGGGCACAGATTGGGAGGTGCTGCGCGTGGCGGTCAAGCCCATTCCGGCGTGCCACTTTGTCCATGCTTGCATTGATGCCGCGACCGCTTTGCGACCTGCTTTGGCCAGCGGAGAGCTGTCGCACATTGTGGCCCGCGTGGCCCAGGGTTTTGTGCCTGTGGTGTGTGAGCCGGTGGATCAAAAACGCCGACCCTCCAATGCGTATGAAGCGCAGTTCAGCGTCCAATACGGCATCGCGACAGCTTTGCGGCATGGCAAGTTTGGTTTGCCTGCGCTGGAGGCCCAAGCCATGCAAGACCCTGCCACCTTGGCATTGGCCGACTTGGTGCGCTATGAGGTCGACCCTGATGCCAATTACCCCAAGTATTTCCCCGGCGAGGTGGTCCTGCACTTCAAAGACGGTCGTCAGGTCACGCACAAAGAACCGATCAATCGCGGTGCACCGGGCCGGCCGATAGCGCACGCCGACATCGTGGCCAAGTTCATGGACAACGCCGCGCTGGCTTGGCCGACCACGGCATCGACGCAGTTGCGCGATCGTGTCTTGAATTTGGCAATGCATCGCGCACGTGATCTTGCGCTTGACTTGAGCATTTGAATACCACTTCCACAAGGAACATCCCATGAAGCCATCGGGCTCACCCGTGATAGATAAATAACCTGCCTCAGCCTGCATCAAATAGTCGTAACCCGGCCAATTGGCTCGCGAACCGGTTCGCCCATATGCCGAAAGGTGGGCACACACCAGTGATGGCTTGACCAAAGCGAGTTGCTTGTGCGTGAGGCCGAGCTTGGCAGGTAAGTCACCGCGCAGGTTGTTGAACACCACATCGGCGTCGCGAGCGAGTTGGTGCAACACCGCTTGGCCCTCGGGGTGCTTGAGGTCCAGGGTCAGGCTTTTTTTATTGCGGCTAAAGGATTGGTAAAAGTGGCTGTCGCCAGGCCCAAAAAAATGGGGGCCCACCATGCGGCCCACATCACCTCCGTCTTTGCGGTTCTCGATTTTGATGACCTCAGCGCCCAAATCAGCCAGATACTGGGTGCCAAATGGTCCTGCACCATATTGCTCGACCGACAAAATGCGCAAACCTTGCAACACTGGCGGGGGGGGCGAATTTGCTGGGGTTGGCTTCATGTCGTGTTCCTTGTTGAAGTTTTATTCAAGCGCCCAGGTCAAGGGCAAGATCGCGGGCGCGCTGGTTCGTCAAGTTCAAAACACGATCGCGCAATTGGCTGGCCGCAGTGGCCGACCAAGCCAGTGTGGCGTTGTCCATGAACTTGGCCACGATGTCGACGTGTGCAATCGGTCTGCCCGGTGCACCGCGGTTGATCGGTTCTTTGTGCGCCACCTGGCGGCCATCCTTGAAGTGCAGCACCACCTCGCCAGGAAAATACTTTGGGTAATTGGCGTCAGGGTCAACCTCATAGCGAACCAAGTCTGCCAATGCCAAAGTGGCGGGGTCTTGCATGGCTTGGGTCTCTAAAGCTTGCAAGCCAAATTTGCCGTGGCGCAAAGCTGTTGCGATGCCGTATTGGACGCTGAACTGGGCTTCATAGGCATTAGAAGGTCGGCGCTTTTGGGCCACCGGTTCACAAACCACAGGCACAAAACCTTGGGCCACGCGGGCCACAATGTGCGAGAGTTGGCCGCTGGCCAATGAAGGGCGCAAGGCAGTGGCAGCATCGATACAAGCATGCACAAAGTGGCACGCTGGAATGGGTTTGACGGCCACGCGCAACACTTCCCAATCCACACCCAGGCCTTGCGTGGCCAGTGGCAGTTGGCATGACGTCAGGGCCGAGCCCAAATGGCTGGCATACAAACCGTATTGGCCTTCATAAGTGGTCGAAGGGCCACTCATGCCACGCCGCGCCAGGGCCACCGCAACAATGGCGCTGGAGGCTGCCCAACCGGGATGAAAACGTTTGGTGCCAGCGCCCTCTTTCAAAAATTCCAATGTTCCACCGGCCATGGACAAAGCAATGCCTTGGGCATGCACGGTTTGTGATGCGTCCAATCCCCACAGCCTTGCAGCAGCGACGACACAGCCAAAAATACCTGCCACTGCGGTAGGGTGAAACCCAGCTTTATGAAATACGCCACCAGCGACCAAACCCACACGGGTGGCCACTTCCATGCCAGCCACATACGCCAGCAACAAATCTTCACCCGAGCTGTCTTGTTGACAGGCCACACTGAACGCCGCTGCAAACACGGATGCCGTGGCGTGCACGACACTGCCAGGGTGGGTATCGTCAAAGTCAAGCCCATGCACCAACAAACCATTGATCAATGCCGCATCACGCGCAGGCAAATGGGTTTTCATGCCAAACACAGGTACCGGACCCGTGCTGGGACAAAGATCTTGCATGGCCAGCAATGTTTGTTGGGCGAACGGATAAAGCCCGGATGCCAGGGCTATGCCCAGGGCGTCCAATATCAAATGCTGCGCTTGTGCCACCACATCGGGCGGCATGTCGCGCCACTGCAAGGTGGTTGCCCAATGCGCATATTGGGCCGCAATGGGACGGTCCGTCAGGGGCTCGGTGAGGCCAGGATGTTGCATGTCCAATGCCCGCTTTAATCGTCCACCGCATGACCGCGACAGGCCACCAATATGATGCGCTCAAAGGACATGATTTCGACCCCGTCTTGATTCAGGCCACGGGTGCGCACCGTCACGATGCCCTGGTGAGGGCGTGACTTTGACTCGCGTTTGTCCAGCACCTGGGTTTCTGCATACAAGGTGTCACCCGCAAACACTGGTCCGCTGAGTTTGATATCTTTCCAACCCAAATTGGCGATGGCTTTGGCGCTCACGTCATTGACCGTCATCCCCACCACCACAGCCAATGACAGAGGGCTGTTGATGAGCAAGCGGCCGAACTCGCTTTTTTTGGCAAACTCCATGTCACAGTGCATCGGGTGCTGGTTCATCGTCAGCAGTGCAAAGCTGATGTTGTCTTGGTCGGTCAAGGTGCGCCCAGGGCGGTGCTCGTATACATCGCCGACTTGGAAATCTTCAAAGTAACGGCCATACGAAGTGCGATAGCGTTGAGGACCTATTTCCCGTGCTGTGATCATGTTTTCTCCTGGGTGTGTTTATCTGAAACGGTTCAAGCCAAACTTTTCTCTTGGGCCAAAGTGGGGTAATCGTTGTACCCATCAGGCCCGCCCCCGTAAAAGCGTTTGGTGATGGCTTTGTGGTACGGTCCCTCGGCTCGGATGCGCTCTGGCAAATCGGGGTTGGCCATCCACAAGCGGCCAAATGACACCGCGTCAATTGACCCATTGCCAATCAAAGTTTGTGCCGTCTGAGGATCAATCCCCCCATTGGCAATGATGGGCCCGTCAAACACGGGGCGCGTGAGCGAAAGCATTTGATCGCGGTCAAATTGACCAGCCCAAAAATTGGTGTCCGCCAACTCTAACCAGCCCATGCCGTGGCGGGCCAACTCATCGACCAAATAGCGATAGGTGGGGATTGGATCGGGGTCCAGTGCACCATTGAATGTCGTGAATGGGGAAATGCGCATGCCCACGCGCCCGGCAGGAAACTCGGCAATCATCGCGCGCATGGCTTGCAACGCAAATTGCGCTCGCGCTTGTGGTGAACCGCCATAGGCATCGGTGCGGCGGTTCAAATAAGGCGACAAAAACTGATGCGGCAAATAGCCATTGGCAGCGTGCAATTGCACCCCATCAAAGCCAACTTCACGGGCAGCTCGGGCCGCACGGCCAAATGCAGCAATGGTGTCTTCAACTTCAGCCCCGGTCATGGCCCGTGAGGGGCAGGCCGTTTTCTTGCGAAAAATGCCTTGCTCGTCGCGACCCCAGACCGTGATGGCCTCGACGTTGTCGTTGACACCGGATGGCGACAAAGGGGGGTCGGGTTGCTCTCGGCTGTCTGCGGCCACGCGGCCACCGTGCCACAACTGCAGGGCAATCTTGCCCCCCGCTTGGTGAACTTCATCGACCAGTGCGCGCCAAGCATTGATTTGCTCAGCGGTAAAAATGCCTGGCGTGCACTCCCAAGCGTTGGAGCGCAAGGCCACATTGGTGGCCTCAGCAATGATCAAGCCGGCAGAAGCCCTTTGCACATAGTGCTCGGTCATCATGGGTGTGGGCACCCGCTCTGGTGTGGCACGTGAACGGGTCAGCGGTGCCATCCAAATGCGGTTGTCCAGCTGAAGGTCGCCCAGTTTGATGGGTGAAAACAAGTCGGTCATGGATTTAGGTCTCCTGGGTCTATTGAGAAATATGCTTTGAGATATGTCCAGCGATGGCTGGGCTAGGTCATGGTGGGCACCGCCCAGGCTTGCACTTGGGCACCGTTTTCGCGCAAAGGTTTGATCTGCGCATATTCTTTCGAATGCCAAAAGGCTTTCAAATGCTCCATGCTGGGGAACTCCAATACGATCAGGCGCTGACCATCGTGATGCCCCTCCATGACCTCCAAATCGCGCCCAATGGCCAAAACCTTGCCGCCATGCACGGCCATCAAAGGCTGTACCTGGGCTTGATACTGCTTGTAGCGCGCCATGAACTCAGGATCGGGGCTGAGTTGGGCTTGAATGATGAACAAAGCAGGCATGAGTTATTCCAAGGGATGGGGCAATTGCGCCATGAGCAGGTCTTTGAGCTTGCCACGCTCGACCTTGCCTGTGGGGTTGGAAGGAATCACATCAATGAAGAAGTAATGGCGCGGTCGCTTGAATGCGGCCAAGTCCGGGTTTTGAAGGCAAAAAGCATCCATGGCGCTGGCATCGAGCAACGGGTCTTTGCGCACAATGGCCGCACACACCACTTGACCCCACTTTTGGCTGGGCAACCCCACTGCTGCCGCGTTGGCCACACCTGGGTGTTGAAATAATATGTTTTCAATCTCCGATGGGTGGATGTTTTCGCCACCACTTTTGATGGTGTGGTCCATGCGGCCCATCACGGTGATGAAGCCCTCACTGTCGGCCACGGCCGCGTCGCCAGAAAAATACCAACCGTTGCGAAGCGTCTCTGCGGTTTTGTCGGGCAAGCCCCAGTACTCAGTGAACAAGGTCGGACCGCGAGCGATCAGTTGACCAATTTCTCCGGCGCTGCAAACCTGATGGGGGTCCACACTGTCGTTGCGGATGACACGCACCTCCATGTTGACCGCGGCCTGTCCCACACTGCCTAACTTTTCAGGTCGCCGGCGGTAATCGCACACAGTCACGGCCAAAGCCTCTGTGGAACCATAAATGTTGCCAAAGTAATCGGGGAACAAAGCCATGCACTTGCGCGTCACATCATCGGCCAAAGTTTGACCACCGTAAAAGCCACAACGCAAACTGCTCAAGTCGTATTGACTCAAATCGGCCGCCACCAACATCACCATTTGCGTAGGTACGCCGTGCAGCACAGTGATTCTTTCGGTCTCCACCAATGACAAGGTTTCGTGCACATCAAAACCCCGGGTCAATATGTTGGTGCCACCGATTTGTATGAACGGCATCAACTGCAAATGGAATTGGGCAATGTGAAACAAAGGCTTGTTGTGCAAGATCACATCTTCGTGCCTAAAACCCACCTCAACCGCCATGGTCATGCTGCCCACTATTTCGGCCAAGTGAGACCGCACCACCCCTTTGGGCCGGCCCGTGGTGCCTGATGTGTACATGATCAGGGCCGGGTCATGCCAGCCCACAGGTTCATTGGGCTCTTGATCGAGTCCGGTGGCCACAAAGTCCTCAAAGCGAATTTCATTGGCTTGGGCCTTGGCTCCGATATAGATCAGTTTGTCGAGCTTTAATTGGTCTTTGATAACCATCACCGGGTCGCGCAGGTTTTCCTCAAATACCAACATCTTTGCGCCACAGTCCTCGATGATGTACTTGACCTCGTTGGGTGCCAGTCGATAGTTGATCGGCACAGGGATCGCACCCAGCTTCATGAGTGCGTAGAAACCTGTGATTTGTTCTGGCAAGTTATAGGTGAAAAATGCCACCCGATCACCTTTGACCACGCCACTTTTAGCAAATGCGCTGGCGGTTTGATTGACCCAGGCATTCCACTGACCATAGGTCCAACGTTGTCCTTCAAATACCAATGCGGTTTTGTGCGGCCATTTCAGGGCCGATTGGGTCATGGTGGCGGCAAGGTTCATGGCTGAGCTCTGGGTAAGTTCATGGAAAATCAGTGCGGGCTGGGCCAATGTGCCCAATAAAAATTGGTTTCTGTGTTGGCATCGCCAACGAGGGAGGCGGCTTCGAGCCTGGTTGTCAAGTCAAATGCATCCAGCTCCGCACCACGGGCGCGCAAAGCCGCCAAGGTCGCTTGTGGCAGCACCCCATTGGATGCGCCGTCAAATTCAAACACGAGGTGCGCCCGCCCATTGCCAAGCAAATCGACAGGCTCAATAGCACTCCAAGCCAGGCTGTGCCGCACGCTGGCCACAGGGTCCATCTCAGCGGAACCGGTGTGCCATTGCGGCCGCCCATAAAAACGCGCACATGCAACGCAACCCCGCAGAGATTGGGTTTGATCGCGCAACGTGTTGGCCGGCACAAAGCCATGCTCTTGGGCACACCACTGCACCCCATTGATGGTCAGCTCACCTTGCAACAACAAAAAGTCTTCATCCACGCTGTAGTGACCTGCGCGCAAGCGCTGCCAACCTGGCGGAAAGACCACCAATGCCCAAAAGTGCGCTGGCGTCAAACTGTTCAATCGTGCCAACCGGACCGGCCCATTGGCGTCAGGCATGGGCATGTCCTGCCAGCGAAGTGTTTGGGGTTCGCAGTGCAGCGTTTGCATGCCTCAGGCCTTGCCCCATTGGATGTCGCTGATGGCTTGCGCCACCACACGGTCCCCACACATCAGTTGCTGATCTATTTGAACCACCCATTGACCATCGCGCTGGTCCACGGCCATCACCTGCCCGTGTGCCACCAAATGATCACCGGCAAAGGCCATCGATTTCATTTTCAATGACATGCGGGCAATGAATGCCTTGGGCCCAGCCCAGCGCGTGGCCTCACGCGCAAACACCGCACCAAAAGCTTGTCCATCGATGAGTACGCCCGGAAGTTGCTTGGATTGGGCATGGGCTTTGTCGTAATGCAAACGATGCCAGTCCCATGTGGCCGCACCATAAGCCACCAAATCGACCTCTGTAAAAGTGTGCTCTTGCACAGGCAAGGCATGTCCAATGCGCAATTGGCTGGGGTCAAGGCTGGGTCTGAGCATGGGGCACCAAAGGTTGAAAGACCAAAGCTTCGCGGTTGGTGGCCACGGTGTGGCCTTGTGCATCGCAATATGTGGCAACCGACATCACAAACAACTGCGTACCTCCTCTGGAGGAGGGTTTTTCAACCATGCTCTCCAAAGTCCAGGTCACCGATATGCGGTCCGTGGCCAGCACGGGTCGGTTGAATGTGTAGTCGTTGCCGGCCCGGATCATGCGGCAACCAGGCACAGGCAAATGCCATTCGTGACCGATGTATCCATCGGCATCAGGCGCACGATGGGCATATTGACAAGTCTCACAAACCAAGGTTGGCGGCGCAATGACGCCAGCGTGCCCTGCCGCCTGGGCATATTCATCGTCCACGTACAAAGGGTTGTCGTCGTGCATGGCCAGTGCAAAGTAGCGGATGGACGCATGTCCAAAGGCCTCGCGTGCGGGGTAGTGCACTTGTCGACCAATCATCGCTTGCAGTTCAGGGGTGAGCAGGGCCATGTCTTAATCCAAAATGGCAAACGGATCGACTTCAATTTTCATCTCGGGCCTGAGCAATGCCTCGCAAATCAAGCCGGTTGATGCCGGATAAGGCGTGCGCAACAAAGCCGCTCTCACGCCGGCCACGTTGCGGTAATCGGCCAAAGCATTGGGTGTGACGTACTCTATGGTTTTGACCAAGTTTTGTGGCCCTGCGCCTGCCGCTTCCAGCACCTTGATGATGTTGCGATAGGTGTATTCCGCTTGGGCCACCACATCGTCTTCGTGCACCACGCGCTCACTGGCCGGGTCCAAGGCCCCTTGACCAGACATGAACAACAATTTACCTGCTTTGACCGCCGGGCTGTAGGTGAGCTTTTCGTAGCGCGTCCAACCCGGGTTGATGCATTCAAGCTCATCGCGTGAGGCAATGAAGTCATACTGGATCAATGCCTCAGGGTGAACCAGGCGCGGCATCATCAAACCGGCCGCACCTGGGTAGATGGGGCCTAAATGTTGTTTGCGAATTCGACCTGTGCCTTTGTACTTTGCCAAACCCTCTGCGGTCAGGTAATCGACCGTTTTAACCACGTTTTGAAACCCCAAACCCAGCGCCGCCAACATTTTCCCCGCCTGCTCAAAGATGTAAGCAGTTTGCGCCACGATGTCACCCGCACCCACAATGCGACCTTGTGCGTCAACTGGTTGAATGGTGGGCAAGTACACCACCCCGGCCGAATCGCGCGCAGGTGAAGCCCGTGATCCCACGTCGGTGGCTGCGCCCACCGGACCGGCAGTGATTTCGATCTCGATGAACGCCTCGGGTCGCAACAAACTCTTCACGGGCACGGTGTGCACCGTGGGTTGGTGTGCGCCAAATACTTCGGCACGAACAGCAGCAGCTTCGGCATAACGCTCGATGCCCTCGGGCCTGACGTACTCCACCACCCTGACCACGTCTTGAAAACCCATCCCAGCAGCGTCCAATATGGCACCAATCTTGGCGTAGGCCGTTCGCACCTGATCTGTCATGCTGCCGCGAACAACGATTTTTTTGTTCACAGGGTCATATTCGGAAGCCGTGTGGCCTGACAAATAAGCCCCCCTATCGGTCATCAAACCGAGCGAGAAGGAATAGCGCGCATAGTCAAACCAAGGAAAATGTGCGGGTGTGATGGCTGTGAGTTTCATGGTGATGCAGTTTCAAGTAAAAAGTAATCAGCGCGCATTTTTTTGCCACCACTGGCACAGCACATTCAAATGCTGAGCGCTTGGAACAGGTGTGATGGCTTTCAGGGGGCTGGGTGGGTTGAGGCTCAAATGGGCATAGGTGTCACTGTCAGCCGTCGTGCAAAGCAATGGGGCCTGGACACGGGGCAACTGATCGAGCCAATCAAAGGACCAGTTGACGCGCCAAGCCGGCGCATAACTGGCCGGTTGCTTCATGGCCTCTAGTACCCGCAGGTTCAATCGCACAGGATCAATCTGTGATGGCTGGGGCTTGCGCTGAACCACACGGCGATCAAACCACGGCCACCACAACTCAGCGTCTCGTGTGTGGTGCCAAGCACGCAACCAATGGGCACCTTCCCAACTGGGGTTCACATCGGGTATGCCTTGGCGCAGCATTTGCTCTCGCATGGGCGCGTCAGTCCACAAAGGCGCATCCAATGTGACAGAGGTCACCCGTTCGGGAGACTGCACCGCCATGGCGCAGGCCAATGCGGCACCACCTTGATGCCCCCACAAATGCACCTGTTTCAAGCCCAGGTGATCGAGCACGTGGCAAACCGCCCTCATCCACGTGGCATGGTCTTGCGGGTTCAAGGGCAAAGGATCTGACTCACCATGCCCAGGCAAATCCAATGCCAGCACAGGGTGTTGCGCCCCAATAGCGATCATCGCTGCTTCGTACAAACGCGATGAGCCCGGCGCAGGGTGCAGCAACAACACGGGTGTGGCCGAGCCCAAGGAACCAAAGCTTCTCACCGCCAATTGCGCCCCTTCAAAATCCACATAAGCCTCAGTCAAGCGTTGCGGCAAGGCTTGACATGGCTGCGGCTTTGGCACGACCGACGGCGCAGGGTGTAGGGCCAGCAATGCCATTTCGTGCACAG
>RFXS01000062.1 GCA_009921465.1 Betaproteobacteria bacterium | reverse complement strand
GGCATCCCGGCTTGGGCGATCAATTGCAAGTGGCCGTTGGCCTGGTTGCCAAACCACAAACGGTATTGGCCGTTGGCAAACAACAGTTCTTCGCTGCCCAACGGGGCCACAGAAACAGAAGCATCCAAAGCCTCCAGCACGGTGGTGAAACGTTCGTAGGAGGCGGCCAACTGGTCCCGGATGCGGTTGGGCTCGGTGATGTCGGTCATGGAGGTCATCCAGCCGGTTTGCTGACCGCGTGCATCGATCAAGGGTGACACATACAGGCGGGCAGCAAACAAGCTGCGGTCCTTTCGCTTGACCCGCACTTGAATGCCGCTGGGGCTGGTGCGCCCCGACAACTCTTCTTGCAATCGCAAGGTCAAGGTGTCACGGTCTTCCTCGGGCCAATATGGAAAGGGCGGCTTCAAGCCCACCAGTTCTTGCTCGGTCCAACCCGTCATTTGGCAAAAGGCCGCATTCACGTAGGTGATTTGACCTTGCAAGTCCATCGCCCGCATGCCGGTGAGGATGGAGTTCTCCATCGCGCGCCTGAAGTTGGTCTCTGCAATCAACGCTTGTTGGGCTTGGAGCCTGCGCCGGGTGTGGCGCCAACTGCCAATCAGCATCCAGGCGGTCAGCACGCTCAATGCGCCCACCAGCCAAAACAAACCATTGCCAATCAGACCTTGTGAGGTGCGGTAGGCCTGCGCACGAAGAATCAGGCTGTTGCCCACTGGGGAGACGGGCACAGAAAACTCATAGGCATCGGCCGTCCAGGGCATGGCGGGCGATGTGCGCACCCGGTTGGTGATGGCTTGCCCGGCCAGCACCATGCCCGCAGCGTCCATCAGTGACACTGCGTGGCGGGCCGTGATGTCAGCGGGCACAGCGTATCGAATCAGTCCGTCAATGTCGTACTCGGCCATCACCACGCCCTCAAAATTGCCTTGGGTGAAGATGGGCACGTGCAGTTGCAAATCAAAAGAAGTTCGGGTTTTCTGTCCCAGATCGGGCAAGGGCGGGGAATAAATCGTGCGCCGCAACTCCCGCGCCAATTGAAAGGTGTTGATGGCCTCTGGGTTGCGCAATGCTTCGCCCGCTCTGTCATGAAAGGTTTTTTGCGAAGAGGGTGCCGAGTAGCTGGCCCGGATGCGCCGGCGTGCATCGAGCCAGCTGACCGATGACAACTCTGGGAACTGGGTCACCAAGGCCTCGGCCTGGCTGGTGAAATTGCGCAAACCAATGTCGCCATTGGACGCATCTCGTGCCAAGCGCATCATTTGCTCTTGTCGCTCGATCAAACGCAGGCGCAGTTGTTGTTGGGCGGACTCCACATCGCGGCGCACACTTTCGCGTTCGCGCTCCATCTCTTCATAGCGCAGGTACCAAAACGCGCTGCTGATGGCCGCAAAAAACAAAATCACCGCGGTCAGGGGGCCCGCAAAAGCAAATCGATCTTGCCGACTGGGCGTTTGGCGTCTCCACCAGTTTTGCCACAGCAAGCTGATCTCTTTGAAAGCCGAACGTGGCCGAGGTGGTGGGTTCATGGCCAATGAGTGTAGGTCAGCCCATGGGCTTTGATTTCAATTTTGGAAGGGTTGAAATTCTTGTTAAATTTCATAATACAAAATCTATAGGCACGATTTGAAATGAGGGTGAAAAAATGGCACAATTCGCTCGAGACACGCTGAAAACAGCGTACAAGACCATAACAACGTAGGAGACCGGTATGTCAGCCCTGCCCAATGACTTGCGCACCTTTGCCCTCAACGACACAGACAGTCAAGAAACCCGTGAATGGATGGACGCTTTGTCCGCCGTGATACAGGCTGAGGGCCCCGAGCGGGCGCATTATTTATTAGAGCAATTGCTCGAACATGCCCGCGAAAACAGCATCGACATGCCGTTCTCTGCCAATACAGGTTATGTCAACACCATCGAACCCGATCAAGAAGAGCGTTGCCCAGGCAACATCGAAATTGAAGAGCGCTTGCGCGCCTATATGCGTTGGAACGCCATGGCCATGGTGGTCAAGGCCAATCGCCACAACCCCGCAGATGGTGGCGATTTGGGCGGTCACATTGGTTCGTTTGCTTCTTTGGCCCACATGTTTGGTGCTGGCTTCAATCATTTTTGGCATGCCGAGAACGAAAACCATGGTGGCGATTTGCTCTACATCCAAGGCCACGTGTCGCCGGGTGTTTATGCACGTGCTTATTTAGAAGGGCGCTTGACCGAAGAGCAGTTGCTCAACTTCCGTCAAGAGGTGGATGGCAAAGGTTTGTCGAGTTACCCCCATCCCAAACTCATGCCCGAGTTTTGGCAGTTCCCAACCGTCTCCATGGGCTTGGGCCCCTTGATGGCCATCTACCAGGCTCGGTTTTTGAAATACCTGCATGCGCGTGGCATCGCCAACACCGAGAACCGCAAGGTCTGGGTGTTTTGCGGCGACGGTGAGATGGACGAGGTGGAGTCCTTGGGGGCCATTGGTTTGGCTGCTCGTGAAAAACTCGACAACCTGGTGTTCGTCATCAACTGCAATTTGCAACGCTTGGATGGCCCAGTGCGCGGCAACGGCAAGATCATCCAAGAGTTGGAGAGCGAATTTCGCGGTTCGGGTTGGAATGTCATCAAGTTGATTTGGGGCAGCAACTGGGACGCTTTGATCGCCCGCGACAAGGACGGCGCTTTGCGCCGCATCATGATGGAAACCGTCGACGGTGACTATCAGGCCTTCAAGGCTAATGATGGTGCATTTGTGCGCAAGCATTTCTTTGGCCGAGACCCCCGCACCTTGGAGATGGTGGCCAAGTTGAGCGACGACGACATCTGGAATTTGCGCCGCGGTGGCCATGACCCACAAAAGGTGTACGCCGCATATGCCGCTGCGGTCAAGCACAAGGGGCAGCCCTCCGTGTTGTTGATCAAAACGGTCAAAGGTTTTGGCATGGGCTCCTCTGGTGAGGGCAAAAACACGGTGCACCAAACCAAAAAGCTCACCGACGAAGACATCAAAGCCTTTCGCGACCGCTTCAACATTCCCATCCCCGACAGCGAGTTGCCCAAATTGCCGTTTTACAAACCGGCCGAAGACACCCCTGAGATGCGTTATTTGCACGAGCGCCGCAAGGCCTTGGGCGGCTACTTACCCCACCGGCGCACCAAGGCCGATGAGCAGTTCACCGTGCCCGCGATGGACACTTTCAAGGCCATCACCGATCCGACCGCCGAAGGCCGCGAGATTTCCACCACCCAAGCCTATGTGCGTTTTTTGACCCAATTGCTGCGCGACCAAGCCATGGGCCCGCGCGTGGTTCCCATTTTGGTGGACGAAGCCCGCACCTTTGGCATGGAAGGCCTGTTTCGACAAATCGGTATCTACAACCCCGATGGACAGCAGTACACGCCGGTCGACAAAGACCAGGTCATGTACTACCGCGAAGACAAAGCCGGTCAAATTTTGCAAGAAGGCATCAATGAAGCGGGCGGCATGAGCAGTTGGATCGCTGCGGCCACGTCGTATTCGACCAACAACCGCATCATGATTCCGTTTTACGTTTATTACTCGATGTTTGGTTTCCAGCGCATTGGCGACTTGGCCTGGGCAGCGGGTGACATGCAAGCGCGCGGGTTTTTGCTGGGCGGCACTTCGGGGCGCACCACCTTGAATGGCGAAGGCCTTCAACACGAGGACGGTCACAGCCACATTTTGGCAGGCACCATTCCCAACTGCGTGAGCTACGACCCGACCTTTGCCCATGAAGTGGCGGTCATCATGCAACATGGATTGAAGCGCATGGTGGAAAAGCAAGAGAACGTGTTTTACTACCTCACGCTGCTCAACGAAAACTATCCCATGCCTGGCCTGACTGCCGGTACAGAGGCGCAAATCATCAAAGGCATGTACTTGCTGCAAGCCGCAGAAGGTGCCAAAAAAATGCCCCGCGTCAACCTGTTGGGTTCGGGCAGCATCTTGCGCGAATCCATGGCCGCACGCGAGTTATTGGCCACCGATTGGGGTGTGGCAGCCAATGTGTGGAGTTGCCCCAGCTTCAACGAATTGGCGCGCGATGGGGCGCAAACCGAACGCTGGAACCTGATGCATCCCACTGAGGCTGCGCGTCAGTCATTTGTGGCTGAGCAGCTGAGCGCGCACGAAGGTCCGGTGGTGGCGTCGACCGACTACATGAAGGCTTATGCAGAGCAAATCCGCGCATACATCCCTGCTGGTCGTGCCTACAAAGTGCTGGGCACCGATGGTTTTGGCCGAAGCGATTTCCGCAGTAAATTGCGCGAGCACTTTGAGATCAACCGCCACTACATCGTGGTGGCCGCCCTCAAGGCCTTGAGCGAGTCCGGTGCTGTACCAGCGGCCAAGGTGGCCGAGGCCATTGCCCGTTATGGCTTGAATGCCGACAAGACCAACCCCCTGTACGCTTAAAAACCCAACGGAGACAAGAGATGGCGATGATGGATGTGACGGTCCCCGACATTGGGGACTTTGATGAAGTGGCCGTGATCGAATTGCTGGTCAAGGTGGGTGACACAGTGAAGGCCGAACAAAGCCTGATCACCGTGGAGAGCGACAAGGCTTCGATGGAGATCCCTTGCTCACACGCGGGCGTGGTCAAAGAGGTCAAGGTCAAGTTGGGCGACAAGGTCAAGCAAGGTTCGGTGGTGGTGGTGCTCGATGCCGCAGGCGCTGCGGCAACTGCGCCTGCCGCAGCCCCACCAGCACCCGCAGTCACCCCTGTGCCTGCCAGCGCACCAATTTCAGCACCGGTGGCAGCGCCAGCACCAGCACCAGCGCCTGTCCCCGCTGCTGCAACTGCCCCCGCACAGGCCATTGGCGCACACGCCCCCAGCCAAATTTCTTCCACTGGTTTGCCCCACGCTTCTCCTTCAATTCGCAAATTGGCGCGCCAGTTGGGTGTGCCCCTGACCGAGGTCAAGGGCACAGGCACCAAAGGCCGCATCACCGAAGAAGACGTTCAGGCCTTCACCCGTTCAGTGATGGCCGGCGACACCCGCACCCAGGCCCAAGCGGCCAAGACACCCGCGGGTGGTGATGGCGCTGCCTTGGGCTTGATTGCCTGGCCCAAGGTGGACTTTGCCAAGTTTGGTCCCATCGAGCGCAAAGAGATGGGGCGCATCAAAAAGATCAGCGGTGCCAACCTGTTGCGCAACGCCATCATGATCCCGGCTGTCACCAACCATGACGACGCCGACATCACCGACTTGGAAGCGTTTCGGGTCTCCACCAACAAAGAGAACGAAAAGAGCGGCATCAAGGTCACCATGCTGGCGTTTTTGATCAAGGCCTGCGTGGCCGCCCTCAAAAAATACCCGGAGTTCAACAGCTCACTCGACGGCGACGCCTTGGTGTACAAAAATTATTGGCACATTGGTTTTGCCGCTGATACCCCCAACGGCTTGATGGTGCCTGTCATCAAAGACGCTGATAAAAAAGGTGTTTTGCAAATCAGCCAAGAGATGTCCGAGTTGGCCAAAAAAGCCCGCGAAGGCAAGCTGAGTCCAGCTGAAATGTCGGGCGCCACATTCACCATCTCCAGCTTGGGCGGCATTGGTGGGCGCTACTTCACGCCCATCATCAATGCCCCTGAGGTGGCCATCCTGGGTGTGTGCAAAAGCACCATGGAGCCGGTGTGGAACGGCAAAGAGTTTGTGCCCCGCTTGATGCTGCCTTTGTCACTGACTTGGGACCACCGCGTCATTGATGGCGCTGCAGCGGCCCGCTTCAATGTCTACCTGGGCCAAATTCTGGGCGACTTTAGGCGCGTTTTGCTTTAAATTTTGGGTCCACCGCCATCGCGCACGATGGCGCCCACGCAACCTGCGAGAACAACATGGCACTGTTAGAAATACAAGTACCCGACATCGGCGACTTTGATGAAGTGGCGGATCCCATCCTCGCATGCCGGTGTGGTCAAAGAGATCAAGGTCAAGCTCGGTGACAAAGTCAAGCAAGGCTCGGTGGTTGTGGTGCTCGAAGCCCAGGCTGCGCTTGCACCCGCTGCGGCAACGCCTGCCCCCCTGGCCGCTGCTCCAGTCTCCACCGCTGCCGCCCCTGCACCGAGCGCCTCCGCGCCTGTGACCGCCGCCAGCGCCAGCAGCTACGCGGGCACGGTGGACATGGACTGCGACCTCCTCGTGCTGGGCGGTGGCCCCGGCGGTTACAGCGCGGCCTTTCGTGCCGCAGACCTGGGTTTGAATGTGGTCATCGTCGAGCGATACGCCCAATTGGGCGGCGTGTGTCTGAACGTGGGTTGCATCCCATCCAAAGCCTTGCTGCATGTGGCCGCAGTGATGGATGAAGTGGCCCACATGGCCGACCTGGGCGTGGACTTTGGCAAGCCCGCCGTCAACATCGACAAATTGCGCGGCCACAAAGAAAAAGTCATTGGCAAACTCACCGGCGGCTTGGCCGCCATGGCCAAGATGCGCAAGGTCACGACGGTGCGCGGTTTTGGCCACTTTGTCGGCAGCCACCATGTGGAGGTGGAAGAAACCACCGGTGCGGGTCAAGATAAAACGGGTACCAAAAAAGTCATTGGCTTTAAAAACTGCATCATTGCCACCGGATCGCAAGCGGTGCACCTGCCCTTCATGCCCGATGACCCGCGCGTGGTCGACAGCACCGGCGCTTTGGCCCTCAAAGAAGTGCCCAAGCGCATGCTCATTTTGGGTGGCGGCATCATCGGTTTGGAGATGGGCACCGTTTACAGCACGCTGGGCGCACGCTTGGATGTGGTTGAAATGATGGATGGCCTGATGCAAGGGGCAGACCGCGACTTGGTGAAAGTGTGGCAAAAAATGAATGCCCACCGCTTTGACCACATCATGCTCAACACCAAAACGGTGTCTGCCAAAGCTTTGCCCGAGGGCATTGAAGTCACTTTTGCCCCCGCGCAAGAGGGTGGCACGGCCCCCGCACCGCAGGTGTACGACCTCGTGCTGCAAGCCGTGGGCCGCACGCCCAACGGCAAAAAATGCGGAGCCGACAAAGCCGGTGTGGCCGTGACCGACCGGGGCTTCATCAACGTGGACATTCAGATGCGCACCAACGTGCCGCACATCTTTGCTATTGGCGACATCGTGGGCCAGCCCATGTTGGCGCACAAGGCGGTGCACGAAGCGCATGTGGCGGCCGAAGTCATTGCGGGCGAACTGCAAGGCAACAAAGAGTTGGCCGCAGCGGCGTTCAACGCCCGTGTCATCCCCAGCGTGGCCTACACCGACCCTGAGGTGGCTTGGGTGGGCTTGACCGAAGACCAGGCACGAGCGCAGGGCATCAAGGTGAAAAAAGGTTTGTTCCCCTGGACGGCATCTGGCCGCGCAATTGCCAATGGGCGCGACGAAGGCGTGACCAAACTGTTGTTTGACGACTCACCCGAGGCCCATGGCCACGGCAAAATTTTGGGTGGTGGCATGGTCGGCACCCACGCGGGCGACATGATCGGTGAAGTCGCTCTGGCCATCGAGATGGGCGCTGACGCCATCGACATTGGCAAAACCATTCACCCACACCCCACGCTGGGCGAAAGCATTGGCATGGCGGCAGAGGTGGCCCATGGCAGTTGCACCGATTTGCCGCCTGCCCGCAAATAAGTGCTTGGCGGTGGTGATGGGCTGATGGCTTGCCCACTTCTCTTCACTTACCGCCGCTGCCCCTATGCCATGCGTGCCCGCATGGCACTGCTGCAAGCGGGTGTGGCCTATCAAGCACTAGAAGTGTCGTTGCGTGACAAACCTGCCCAACTGTTGGTCGTATCGCCCAAAGGCACGGTGCCCGTGCTGGTCTTGCCAGATGGACCAGTTTTGGAGCAAAGCATGGACATCATGCGTTGGGCGTTTGCGCAAACGGGCGACATAAACGCTTGGTGGGCGAGGGCGCAATCAGAGGTCAATCAGACCTTGTTGTCCAATTGCGATGGTGCGTTCAAATACCATTTGGACCGATACAAATACCCACAGCGTTTCAGCGACTCGCAAGGCATGGAGCGCCACCGAACGCAAGCCGTCAAAGTGTTGCTAGAGCCGCTGGAGCAACAACTTCAAAACACGGCGCAGTTGGGTGGCGACACGCCGTGCGCTGCAGACATTGGCATCTTTCCGTTCGTGCGGCAATTAGCTGCGGTCGATCCAACGTGGTTTGAGGCATTGCCATTGCCGCGAGTGCAGGCGTGGTTGGCGGGGTGGCTGGTGCACGAATTGTTTGAGTTGGCCATGTCTAGGAATGGGCCAGTAACTCAAACGGCAAACTTTGCTTGACCAGTATCACGGTGCAAGGCGCGTCCATGGCCACTTTGATCGGTACGGTGGCCACCAAGCGTTGCATTTGCAGGCCATGGGTGGCCGCGCCCATGATGATCATGTTCACCTCGTTGCCTTTGGCATAGGCCAGCAGGGCATCTGCCACGTCCCCCGACTCCAGAACATGAAACGAGGTGTGCCGCCCTTGCAGGTTCAGTGGCTCGGCCCATTGCTTCATGCGGGTCAGGTGCCAGCGGTGAACGTTGGTTTCGCTTTTGTCCAACTGGGTGCTGCTGGTCTCGCTGGGGCTGATGACGGTCACGCAGGCCAACCGTGCTTCCGGGCGCAGCCCCAAAGAGCGTTGCACCGCTTCGCGCAATGAGTACAACGTCGCGTCACTCACGTCTTTGTAGGGCAGGGCGACCATGACAATGGGCACCTCGTCAATTTGCTGGGTGGGCAAGGGGCTGGGTTGGTATTGCATGCCCGCTGCCCGCAGCCAGCGTTTGAAGTGATGCCAAAAGCCAGCACCTTGCGTTTGACGTCCGCGCGCGGTGATCTGCACATCGCCGGGGTGGCTCAGGTCGAAGGCCAGGTGCGCGGCCGAAGGGTAACGCTGCTCAGCGACGGGTTCGAGGCATTTCAAAATGATTTCTTGCAACCATTCGGGCAACGCGGGGCGATGCTGCCTGGGTGGCACGGGCGTCATCCATAGGCGTTGGCGCAACCCGCCAGCCGTGGCCGGTTCGCCAAAGGGCGTTTCGCCAGTGGCCATTTGGTAGAGCATGACGCCAATGGCAAACACATCGCTGCGTGGGTCGCCGCGCACACCCACCACTTGCTCAGGGGCGATCCAGATGGGCGAGCCCACGGCTTTGCGCAACTCCTCGGCCAGCAAGTCGGGATAGTGGGCATGGCAAGACAGACCAAAGTCGAGCATGACAGCGCGGCCATCGGCTTGAATCAACACGTTGGCGGGCTTGAGGTCCAGATGGCAGACGTTTTGTCGGTGCAAGCTGTGGGCGGCGCGGGCCATGGCCGCGCCGATTCGGG
Source organism: Betaproteobacteria bacterium (assembly GCA_009921465.1). Lineage (GTDB taxonomy): Bacteria > Pseudomonadota > Gammaproteobacteria > Burkholderiales > Burkholderiaceae_C > Limnohabitans. Next base: position 1,101 of record RFXS01000062.1, on the reverse strand, counting down.
CCATGTCGGCGGGTGTCATGGCCTCAGATTGCGCGATCAAGGTTTGCAAGGTTTGACCGGGCAGGTACTCCATCACCAAGTAGGGGGTGCGCGACAGGTCACCGGCGGCCACAAAGCGTGGCACATGCGCGCCCGTCAAGGTGGGCATGATTTGCAACTCGACTTCAAAGCTGACGATGTTTTCGGCACCATCGCCGGCGGTCATGCGCGGGATCTTCATGGCCATCGGAAATTCGCTGTCACGGCGAACACCGTGCGCATTGGCCGCATAGCTCACCCGGTAGATGTGTGCCATGCCACCGGCATGCATGCACTCCAGGATTTCAAAGCCGTCCAGCACGGTGCCGGGGGTGAGCAACTTCATCGACCGCTTTCCAATCGGCTGGCAAAAAAAGCGGGCAAACCTGCTGCCCGGATGGCTGCAGCGGCGCTGGCATGGTCATAAGCGATGCGGTGAAACGCCAGCCGTTGGGTCATCAGGTCGTACACAGCGTACATGGCACGTGGGTCTCCGTCCCGGGGTTGGCCCACCGAGCCCACGCTGGCCACACATGCCCGCCCAAGTGGCACGGGTACGGGTACGCCGGTGGTGGGCGTGAAGGGCATCAGCCCACGACCCGCGCCTTGGTAATAAAGGGCTTGATGGTGCACATGACCGACCAGCACGTGGGGTGTTGAGGAGGTCAATTGGGCAGCGGCACTCAAGCAATCACTGGCGGCGCGTTCGCTGTCCACGTAGCGCCATTTTTCGGGTCGATCGGCGCTGGCATGCACCAGCAGCAAGTGTTGCACGCTGGCGGTCAGTGGCAATTGGTTTAAAAAGTTGAGTTGGGTGGCGGACAGCTGACGGTGAGTCCAATCGGCGGTGCTGGCCCCCAGCGATGCGTCTTGCTGGGGTGGCGCGACGGCCATCGCATCATGGTTGCCTTTCAACACAAAAGCCCCTAATTGTTGGAGCGCCATCACTTGATCGACCACGGCAATGGGGTCTGCGCCATAACCCACCAAGTCGCCCAAAAAAGCAAACTGGTTGGCGCCTTGCTCACGCGCGTGCGTCAGACATGCCTGCAAGGCCTGCCAGTTGGCATGGATGTCGGACAG
>RFXS01000061.1 GCA_009921465.1 Betaproteobacteria bacterium | reverse complement strand
GGTGGCCAAGGGCGGAACGACTGCAGAGTTCATCAGCTTGATTGCCAGCGATCGCAAAAGGTACGCAAAGATCATTCTGGACAACAAATTGGTTGTAGACTGAAATGAATACGACATTTAATTCATGGCATTTAATATGCTGTCGAACTATACGGGCAGCAGGTGGGGCTTTAAATTCGGGCGCATTCAGACCCAAGGTTAGGCATAAATTGATTGACTATGCCGTTATGCTAATGGCATGAAGAGGACCCAATGGAAATACCCGCCAACAGCTTGAATTGGGATCAGACGTACAAGCTGATGACAGGCGCAATTGTTCCTCGGCCTATCGCATGGGTGACCAGTCTTTCACCGGAAGGCGTCGTCAATGCAGCACCTTTCTCCGCGTTCACTCTTCTGTCTCAGGATCCACCCACCATCCTCTTTCAGGCTGTCGAGGGTGATAGAGAGAAAGACACGGCAAGAAATATTCGGCTGTCCGGCGAATTTGTTGTCAACATTCCAAATCTCCCGCTTCTAGAGCAGATGCATCTTTGTTCTGCTTCACTTCCGCCTGAGCAAAGCGAGGTGGAGCGCTTTGGCATCGCCACCGCGCCATCCCTGTGCGTTAAACCGCCTCGAATCGCTGCTGCACCCATCTGCTTCGAGTGCAAGTTGATCATGCATTTTCCGATAGGTCGTGAACCACATGTCGTCTTCGTTGGCGAAGTAAAGCATTTCTATGTCAGGGATGACCTCTATGACGAAGGTCGGATCGACCAAGCTCTCTTGCAGCCGATATGCCGCATCGGGGGACCTTGGTACGCGCGGCTTGGCGAGATGATTCACATGCCGGCGGCAGATGCAATGGTCAGGCCATAGGCAGCATGGCTGTGTGCATAAAACACAGATCAGTCTTGACGCGTGCAACTTGTCACTGATAACACACCGATTTAAAGCTGCAAGGCTCAATAATCGCAAACACAAACGTCAAGACCGCTGCCTAGCACCGGCAGAAAGTGAAATGCCATGCATGTGAAGAAGATATCACCGCCTCTGCTTCTCGTCACTTGCTGCTTTGTCGCTGCGACTGTCAGTTCTCAAAGCGGCAGTCAAAAAGAATTGAACCCTGAAGTGGTCAGCGTCACCGTCAACGCATCCCCCTATTCTTCAGCTGACATCACCATCCCAGTTCACGTTTTCAAACCGCCTCTAAGTCAAGACGGTCAAAATAAAGAACCATGGCCTGTGGTCATTTTTTCACACGGTCGCTCTGGCTCCGTCGCCTCAAGAGCAGCTCAAAAGAATCCTGTCAATTTTGAAATTGTTCGATATTGGCACAACAGAGGATATGCGGTCGTTGCAGCCATACGTCCAGGTTATGGTGACAGTACTTTAGAAGATCCTGAAGACCATGGGGCTCGATGGAGTGGGGGTACTTGTACAGGCAGAGCTGATTTCAACAAAACTGCTGGCGCAGCAAGCTACGCAGTCAAAGCCGTCCATTCGTGGCTGATCACTCAGACTTGGGCAGATAAAAATCGCCTGTTATTGGTGGGGCAATCTGTGGGAGGGCTTGCAACTGTTTATGCCTGCGGTCAAAACTGGCCAGGGGTGATGGGTTGCATCAATTTTGCTGGCGGTGCAGGTGGCAATCCCGATGCGTCACCGGGCAAATCATGTCGACCTGACAGGCTCGGTGAAGTGTTTAGTAACCCAGCCAAAACAACGCTTGTTCCTGGCCTCTGGCTCTATTCTGCCAACGATAAATTTTGGGGTGAGCAAGCGCCTAAAGTTTGGTTCAAATCATTCACAGACACTGCGAATGCTGCTGGCAAAACACCTTCAGTGGAATTTTTTGCTGCCCCGGCTGTTGGTGAAAACGGTCACTCGCTGCAAAGCATGGGAGGCAGATTTTGGAATCCAGTCGTTAATGAGTGGTTAGATAAAAATGGGTTTTAGCGCGTTCATCATCACAGCCTGACCGTTTGGTTCGGTTTGGAGCACGCCGATCAGTACTGGCAACGCAGGCGTGTTCAGATCAACCACGTAAACGCGGTAATCGATATCCTGATTTTGTACAGATTCTGAAAGTAGCAGGAGGCGAAGTGCAGAAAGTCTGGACATATCGCGAATGCCCCGTCCTGCGCCCAACAACAGGATACGGACATCCGCCGCCTTTGGTATCTCCCAACGTAAAGAGCTAATCAGCAGGCGCGCCAATGAGATAGGCCATTCTGTCCTACCCCTCACATGACGTACCAGCGTAAAGTTTGTGACGTCAGTCCCCAAGGGGAATGACGGCCATAAAACCGGGGCATGATTTTTCAAAGATTAAAGAAAATGCCATGTCGAGCCGATCACATGGGTATGAACGCTGAACAATTTATAGAATTTGCCAACGATTTTGCAAAAGCCAGTGTCAGAACATCTGGTACTGAAATTCAACAAGCCTACGAGGACAACTTAGATTACCTTGCTCGCCCAGGGACTCAAGTTATCGTGACCAAGAAACCTTGGCCAATTGGCCGCAGAGCCAGGGTCATTGCATTTCGCGAATTTGACCCATGCTATTTCCGCGTGGAAGTTGAAATTGATGGAAAGCACATGCACATTCCAGCCCACGCTTTAGCTCGTCGGATTGGAGGTCCGGACTGTGAGAAGGCAGAACTTCAGTACATCTATTTGCTGATGAAGATCAACGGTTTGACCGTCGCAAGCTGATCATATTTTTCAAAGTCCCAAACACCCGGCTTGAATGGTGTTGATGGCTTCAGTCCACCTTGGTGTTTGTGATTTGCACCACACGGGCCCATTTGTTCATCTCGGCGTTGACGAAACTGGCGAATGCTTCGGGTGACGAACTGGCTGCTTCCACACCAATGTTGTTCATGGCGTTTCGGTATACAGGATCACGTGCGGCCTTGACCAATTCCGCATTGAGCCGATCCACGATCGGTTTGGGCGTACCAGCCGCCACAAACAAGCCCGTCCAGCTGTCGACCTGGTAGCCAGCCAATCCCGCCTCAGCGAAAGTTGGCAGCTCTGGTGCCGTGGGCCAGCGTTTGCTGCCCGAATTGGCAATGGCGCGAACCTTGCCCGTTTTGACCAAGGTCATCGCATTGGTGATGGTCTCGATCATCATGGACACATTGCCCGCCAGCAAATCAGAGGACGCAGCGCCACCGCCTTTGTAGGGGATGTGCAACATGTCAATTTGTGCGGTGGTTTTAAGCAACTCGCTGGCCAGATGTGAGATGGACCCATTACCGGCCGAGGCATAGCTGAGTTTGCCTGGGTTGGCCCTGGCGTATGCAATCAGTTCGCTCAAGGTGTGGATGGGCAATGCTGCATTGACAATGAGCACGCTGGGGTTCAATGCCAGCAGCGATACAGGCAACAGGTCTTTGGTGGGGTCAACGGGCAAGTTCTTGAACAGTACCGGTGCCACGCTATTGGTCCCGATGGTGCCGTAAAGCAGGGTGTGTCCATCAGCGGGTGATTTGACCACCGACTCCATGGCCAAGCCGCCCCCGCCGCCCGGGCGGTTCTCAACAATAACTTGGGCACCCATTTGATCTGACAGTTGTTTGGCCAGGCCACGTGCCATGACATCCGAGGACCCCCCCACAGCAAAAGGCACGATCAGGCGGATGGGCTTGTTGCTCACGCTTTGTGCCAGCGCCAAGCCAGCACCAGCGCCCACACCCGCAAACCACAAAGTGAATAAAAATAAACGGCGCAGAAACATACTCACTCCAGTTTTATCAAACAAATAAGTGGGCCCAAAGATGCCACCCAGCCCATTGTGCCCGTGGACAAAGGCCGCCCACATGTGGTGATAATCCGAGTCTTTGGCGTCCCCGGCAAGGCCTGCCCACAGCAGACCCGCAAGCCACAGTCTTTAAGGAAACGTTGACCATGTTCACCAGCACCATAGGCGCACCCATTGCCGCTCGCACGCCCGAACAGGCGCCAGCCAGTTACCAAAGCATCACGGTCACTCCTGCTTCCCCCCACATAGGGGCGGTGGTGACCGACATTGATCTGACCCAGGCTTTGTCACAGCGCCAAATAGACGAGGTGAAAGATGCATTCGCCCGTTACCAAGTGCTGTTTTTTCGCGATCAAAAAATCAGCTTTGACGACCAAATTCGATTCGCCAGTCTATTTGGCCCGTTGGGAAAACACGTCGGGGCGCAAACCATCAGCAAGTCCACCGACAACCCGTTGGTGCGCAAGTTCCATTACGACGAGACTTCTCAACGCATCTCTGGGGAGAGTTGGCACAGCGACCAGTCCTGCGCCCCCATGCCGCCTTTGGGCAGCATGCTATACAACCACACCATTCCACCGGATGGGGGTGGCGATACCATGTTTGCCAGCACCTATGCGGCATATGAGGCCCTGTCCGAACCCATGAAAACTTTTTTATCCGGACTGACAGCCACCCACGATGGCACCCGTGTCTTTGGCCCGGGCACGCCGGTGTCTTCACACCCGGTCATCACACGCCACCCCGTCAGTGGTCGCAAAGGCATCTTCGTCAATTGGGATTTCACCAGCCACATCAATGAATTGCCCCGCTCTGAAGGCGATGCCATTTTGAAATTTCTGTACCGACACATTGGCCGTGACGAGTGGGCCTGCCGATTCCGCTGGCAAGCCCATTCAATCGCCTTTTGGGACAACCGCTGCGCCCAGCACAAGGCTTTATGGGATTACTGGCCCAACGTGCGATCGGGCTTTCGCGTACAAGTTGAAGGCACGCAAGCACCGATCCCCGGTTAACAGCGGGTACTTTCACTTTCTGGCACAGTGGCAATGTTGAACCTGAGTTAGGTTCATTTCATTCATGAGCACTATTGCATGGAACTATTGACTTCGCCGCAGGCCTGGATGGCCTTTGCAACCCTCACGGCCCTGGAGCTGGTCTTGGGCATAGACAACATCATTTTCATTTCCATTTTGGTGGACAAATTGCCGCCCGCACAACGCGAGTTGGCGCGGCGCATTGGTTTGTTCATGGCCATGTTCATGCGTGTTGGCTTGCTGCTGGTTTTGTCTTGGATCGTGGGTTTGGTCGCACCCTTGCTGACCATCGCAGGACACGAAATTTCTGGCCGCGACCTGATCTTGATCCTGGGTGGTGTGTTCTTGATATGGAAGAGCACCACAGAAATTCACCATAGCTTGGAGGGTTTTGAAGCCCAACAAGCTTCAGGTGCGCAGACCACTTTTGTGTCAGTACTTGTCCAAATCATGCTGATCGATTTGGTGTTCTCACTGGACTCCATCATCACCGCAGTGGGCATGGTGGACCGCATCGAAATCATGATTGCGGCGGTAATAGTTTCGGTGGCCTTGATGATGGTTTTTGCCAAGGCCATTGGCGATTTTGTATCCAAGCACCCCTCGATCAAAATGCTGGCCCTGAGCTTTTTGGTGCTGGTTGGTGTGGTTTTGGTGGCTGAAGGCTTTGAACACCACATCCCCAAAGGGTATGTTTACTTTGCGATGGCTTTTTCGGTGTGCGTTGAAATGCTCAACATTCGCTTCAGAAAACGCCCAAGCCAAGCGGTGACTTTGCATAAGCAAAACCCGCTGGCCTGACCACAACCGCATTGCCAAGTCAGCGCGGGAGGGGGTGGTTTTGGATCCCATCAGCCCTTCAAAATCAATGCCGAACCCAGCACCGCCATGACCGCACCGCACCATGCGCCCCAAGCAGGGCGGCGCCGGTAAACAACCCACAACAGTGGCAATAACAATACGGGCGATAACGATGAAAACAGCCCCACCAAGTTGGCGGGGCCAGTTTTCAGGGCCTGCAAGATCAGGGTCATGCCCAGGCCCATGGCAATGGTGGCGCTGGCCCAGACGTGGAAAGCGGTTTTGATCGTCATGCCCTGCTGAACCTGCGCCACTTGGGCGCCCGCCCACCACAAAGCTGCATGGGCCAAAAAGCTCGCTGTGGTGCGCACCGCCGAAGCTGCAATGGCATCCATGCCCGAGGCCATCATGGGCTTGATCATCAATGTGGCCACCGATTGGCACAGCGCGGCCAGCAGCCCCAGCAAGGCACCAACCCAGATGCTGCCGCGGGTGGATTCCCACGCATGGGTCTCGCCACCGCGCCGTCCCCAAGCAATGGCCACCATCACCCCAGACACCAGCAAACTGGCACCAAGCAGCGTCCAACCCCAAAGGGTTTCGCCCAAAAACAGCCAGGCCAACAAAGCAGAGAACAAGGCATGGGTTGCAAACAACACACCGCTGCGCCGGGGGCCCAAACGGTTCATGCAGGCAAACAAGGCGGTGTCACCAATGAAGATGCCGATCAAGCCCGACAAGGCCAACCAGGCCACGCTGCCCATGTCCAAGCTGCGCCACTGACCGGTATAAAAAGACAAAGCCCATAACAAAGTGAGCGCAAAAAATAAGCGCCAACGGGTAAAAGCAAAGGCCCCCATTTGGCTCGCAGCCGTGGCCGAGAACAAGCTGCCAAAAGCCCAACACAATGCGGCCAACGCCGCCAAAGCTTCTGCGGGCAAGGGGTTCAGCTGCCTGCCACCATCATGCGGTTGACCAACACCGAGCCCACGGTTTTGGCACCCATGTTGTAGGCGTCGGCCCCAACGGCCTCGATGCCGAGAAACATGTCTTTGAGGTTGCCCGCGATGGTGATTTCTTGCACAGGAAATGCAATCTCACCCTTTTCCACCCAAAACCCACTGGCCCCACGCGAGTAGTCTCCGGTGACGCCATTGACACCTTGCCCCATCAGCTCAATGACAAACAAACCCGTGCCCAGCTTTTTGAGCATCGCAGGCAAGTCATCCTGCGCCCGCGTCAAAGTCGAGGTCAAATTGAGGTTGTGGGAGCCGCCCGCATTGCCGGTGGTGGGCATGCCCAGTTTGCGGGCCGAATAGGTGCTTAAAAAGTAACCCTGCACACGGCCATCGTCGACCACCTTGCGCGACCGTGTCACCACGCCCTCTTCGTCAAACGGCGAACTGCCTTTGCCACGCAGCACGTGGGGGTCTTCGTGGATTTGGATGTGGGATGGAAAAACCGCCTGCCCCAGGCTGTCGAGCAAAAAACTGCTTTTGCGGTAAAGCGACCCGCCACTGATGGCGTGCACAAACGAGCCCATCAAACCGGCCGCCAGGGTTGACTCAAACAGCACAGGGCATTCGGTGGTGGCCAATTTGCGCGAGCGCAAGCGGCTCAAGGCGCGCTCAGCCGCATAGCGCCCGACCGCCTCAGGTGCGGACATATCGCTGGCGCGTCGCATCGAGGTGTACCAAGCATCGCGCTGCATGTCGTCATCATGGTCTGGCGAAGCGGCAATGGGTGCCACCGACAGGCTGTGTCTCGTGCTGGCGTAGCCCCCGCGAAAGCCCCTTGTGTGGGCACTGAAAAAATGGCTGTGCTGGGCCGACACCGACGCGCCCTCGCTGTTGACGATGCGCGCATCGGTCTGCAACGCCGCCGCCTCGCAGCGCAAGGCCAATTGGGCGGCCTCTTCGCTGGTGATGTCCCAGGGGTGAAACAAATCCAGGTCAATCTGATGGTGGGCAATGTCACGCTCATCGGGCAGTCCCGCCATCGGGTCTTCGGCCGTGAAACGCGCAATGTCGTGCGCGGCTTGCACCGTGCGCTCGATGGCAGCCACAGAAAAGTCCGACGTGCTGGCGTTGCCCCGGCGGTGCCCCACGTACACGGTCACGCCCAGGGATTTATCGCGGTTGCGCTCCACGGTTTCAAGCTCGCCCTTGCGCACCGACACGCTCAGGCCACAGGCCTCGGATGCCTCGGCCCCGGCATCGGTGGTACCCAGTTTTTTGGCGTGCGCCAAGGCATGGTCCACCAACGCCTCGAATTGTTCTCGGCGGTGGCTGAAAGCAGCGTATTCAGGGGGGGTGTTGGCAGCGCGGCTGCGGCGTGTAGGTGTATGGTGCATAGCGGCGGCTATGATACTTGCCCCAGGTGTCGCAGCTTGCACCCCCAGAATCAAAACCACACCACATGGCACGCAAACCCAAAAAAGGCTACTTTGTCCGAGGTCAATTCGTGACCGAAGGCAGCGAGGAAGACCTCGCGCTCAAACGCGAAGCCAAGGGCAACGAAGGCACCAGCAGGACCGATCTCAAACGCGAAAGCAACGAGCTGCAAAAGCTCGGCGAAGACTTGCTCGATCTGCGCGGCACTCTGATGCTGCGCCTGACCAGCCAAGGCCATGTGAACGAAAAACTGGCCGATGCCCTGGACCAAGCGCGGCGCATCACCAATTTTGAAGGCCGCCGCCGCCAAATACAGTTCATTGGCAAACTCATGCGCAAACTGCCCGAAGAGGCCTTGCAGGCGGTGCGCGAAGCCTTGTTTGAAAAGCACAGTGGCAGTGCCAGCGAAACGCTTGCGCTGCACATGGCCGAGCAATGGCGGCTGCGCCTGATCGAAGCCGACGCTGCGCTCGACGAATGGGTGGTGCAACACCCCGACACCGATGTACAGCAATTGCGCGCCTTGGTGCGCCAAGCGCGCAAAGACCACCTGAGCGATGCCAAATCGGTGTCACAAGGCCTGGCACCACGCCAGGGACGGGCATTTCGCGAACTGTTTCTCCTCATCAAATCGCAGCTCAACGCCAGCCATGTCTGAAACCCCCTCACCCTCACCCACTTTGGACCGCGTTCGCATTGGCATCGTCTCGGTCAGTGACCGCGCCTCCAGCGGCGTGTACGAAGACAAAGGCCTGCCAGCCTTGCGCGAGTGGCTGGGCCGTGCCTTGCGCAACCCGATTGACTGGACACCACGTTTGATCGCCGATGAACAAGCGCTGATCAGCCAAACACTGATCGAACTGGTCGACATGGGTTGCCACCTGGTATTGACCACCGGCGGCACGGGACCGGCCAAACGCGATGTCACCCCCGAGGCCACCTTGGCCGTGTCCGACAAGGAAATGCCCGGTTTTGGCGAGCAGATGCGTCAAATTGGCATGCACTTTGTACCTACCGCGATTTTGTCGCGCCAAGTGGCCGTGCTGCGGGCCAACAGCTTGATCATCAACCTGCCCGGCCAACCCAAGTCAATTGCCGAAACCTTGGAAGGCCTGAAAGACGCCCAGGGCCAAACCCTGGTGCACGGCATTTTTGCCGCCGTGCCCTATTGCATTGACTTGATCGGTGGGCCGTACTTGGAGACCGATGACGCGGTTTGCAAGGCCTTTCGGCCCAAATCGGCACTGCGCCCGCCATCCGCCGCCTGACGGTCCCTCCCCCTGCGCCAGCAGGTGCAGGGAGGGCTCACAGTTCGAAATAAACCTCGCCAAAGTGCAGCACCAAGGGCGCGCCACCCTGCTCATCTTGGGTGTTCCAGGCCAGCAGCTTGGCGTCTTGTACCAAGTGATAGAGCAATGCGTCTGAAAAAGCAGAAAAGTTGTCCAAGTTCAGGGCATTGCGGTCATCGGCGTTCATATACCACTGCCCCTCTTCGGTGCTCGGTGGCGTGATGGTCAGGTGGGTTTTGAACAGCGGCATCATCAAGCCAAATTGCTCGATGGTGTACTCCAGTTCGCCCCCCCAGCATCCCCGCATCTCCCACAAGAGCGTCATGCTCACCGGGTGGATTTTGAGGGTTTTCATTCGATCAGGCGATTGAGCTTTTCAGTCTCGCTGACAGTGGTTGGCGGCGACGCCAGGGGCAGGTGATCGGGCTTGTGCCCAGTGCTCAATTGCTCAACGGCCAAGCACAACTGGGCAATTTTTTGCTCTTGTCGGGCACAGGTATCAATCAGGCCACGCAAGGCCACGCTGATGGGGTCGTCCGAAGCCGTGACGCCATAGGCCGAAAACCCCATGCGCTGGGCTGCAGCCTCGCGCTGGCTGTCGGCCTGGGCGTCGGCCAAGATGATGCGCGCTGGGTTGCCCACTGCAGTGGCCCCGGCAGGCACCGGTTTGGTGACCACAGCGTTCGAACCGATGCGCGCACCGTCTCCCACGGTGAAGCCGCCCAACACTTTGGCCCCCGCGCCCACCACCACATCGCAGCCCAAGGTGGGGTGTCGCTTGGTGCCTTTGTAAAGGGATGTGCCGCCCAAGGTCACGCCTTGGTAAATCGTGCAGCCGTCGCCGATGACGGCGGTCTCGCCCACCACCACGCCCATGGCGTGGTCAAAAAACACCCGCTCACCGATGCGCGCGGCGGGATGGATTTCGATGCCCGTGAGCCAGCGCGACAGGTTGGACACAAAGCGGCCCAGCCAGCGCAAGCCCCAGCCCCAACAACCATGGGCAAATCGGTGCAAGACCAAGGCGTGCAAGCCCGGGTAACAGGTCAACACCTCCCAACGGCTGCGGGCGGCGGGGTCGCGGTCCAGGATGCACTGGATGTCGGATTGGATTCGGGCAAACATGTGCGGCGAGTTTATCGCTTGTGTTCGTTTTTGGCCTGCGCCGCTTGTGACATGCTTTTGGCAATGCCGCGCAGGATGTGAATTTCTTCTGGCGTGGGCGCGGCCCGGTTGAACAGTTGTTGCAAGCGGGGCATGAGTTTCTTGGGGGCCTGAGGGTCTAAAAAACCCACCGCCACCAAGGCCTCTTCCCAATGCTTGAGCATGCCCGCGACGCTGGCAGCATCCGCAGGGGTGTCTGGATCTGGTCCGGTAGCCGGGCCGATGGCGGCAAAACCGCCCATCGCCAGACGCCACTCATAGGCCAGCAACTGCACCGCCGCCCCCAAGTTGAGCGAGCCAAAATCGGGGGTGGTGGGAATTTGCAGGCACACATGGGCCTTGTACACATCATCATTTCGCATGCCAAAGCGCTCGGAGCCAAATAAAAACGCCACCCCTGTGGGGGTCGGGGTTTGCGCAGC
>RFXS01000007.1 GCA_009921465.1 Betaproteobacteria bacterium | reverse complement strand
GGGAGGTGGCGCAGCGTCAGGGCTTGAACATCCCTCACCTGTGCCATAAGCCAGGCTACCGGCCGGATGGCAATTGCCGCGCTTGCGTAGTGGAAGTCAAAGGCGAGCGCACTTTGGCGGCGAGTTGCTGTCGCGCCCCGCAACCCGGTATGGTGGTGCAAACCGACAGCGAGCGGGCCGTGAAAAGCCGCTACTTGGTGATGGAGTTGTTGTTGGCCGACCGACCTGACAGCGGTGCGCAATGGGTCAACAGCGATGCCCAATTGCCCCATGGCGAACTCAGTCAGTGGGCCCACGACATGGGCGTTGCGGTGCGCCCGGCTTTGCAAGCCTTGCGTGACCACGCGCCCACCGATGAACATGGCGTGGCATGGCGCGATACATCGCACCCGGCGATGGCCGTCGATTTGTCGGCCTGCATCCAATGCGACCGCTGTGTGCGCGCTTGTGGCGAGGTGCAGGTCAATCAAGTCATTGGGGTGCAGGGCAGGGGCCAAGCATCGCGCATCGTGTTTGACCTGGCCGACCCGATGGGGGAGAGCTCCTGCGTGGCCTGCGGCGAATGTGTGCAAGCTTGCCCCACTGGCGCGCTCAGTGCCAAATCACAAGTGGGTGACCAAGCGCTCGACAGGCAGGTGGATTCGGTGTGCCCGTTTTGTGGCGTGGGGTGCTTGCTCACCTACGACGTGAAGGACGAGCGGATCGTCAAAGTGCAAGGCCGCGCAGGACCGGCCAACGAAGACCGCTTGTGCGTCAAAGGGCGCTTTGGTTTTGATTACGCCCACCATCCCGATCGGCTCACCACGCCATGGGTGCGCAAAGCCGGTGTTCCCAAAGGGGTCGACCTGAACCGCGACCCCAGCCGCTGGGCCGAGGTGTTTCGCCCTGCGACATGGGACGAAGCTTTGGATGTGGCCGCTCAAGGTTTGTCACGTTTGCGCCAACAGCACGGACCCAAAAGTTTGGCCGGATTTGGCTCGGCCAAGGGCAGCAACGAAGAAGCCTATTTGTTTCAAAAACTGGTGCGCACCGGCTTTGGCAGCAACAACGTCGACCACTGCACGCGCTTGTGCCACGCCTCCAGCGTGGCGGCCTTGCTCGAGGGCGTGGGCTCGGGGGCGGTGAGCAACCCAGTGCGCGATGTCGCGCATGCTGAGTTGATTGTGGTGATCGGAGCCAACCCCAGTGCCAACCACCCGGTGGCAGCCACCTGGATCAAAAACGCGGTGGAACGCGGTGCGCGATTGGTGGTGTTGGACCCGCGCCGCACCGACTTGGCGCGCCACGCTTGGCGCCATTTGGCCTTCAAGCCCGACACCGATGTGGCCTTGCTCAACGCCTTGCTCCACATCATCGTCACCGAAGCGTGGGTCAACCAAGACTTTGTGCAATCGCGCACCCGAGATTTTGAGGCGCTTCAAACCCATGTGCAGGCCTTTGCGCCTGAGCGCATGGCACCCATTTGTGGCATCGACGTGGCCACCTTGCGCGAAGTGGCGCATGCCTATGCCCATTCGCCAGCGGCCATGGTGCTGTGGGGCATGGGGGTGAGCCAGCACGTGCATGGCACGGACAATGTGCGTTGCCTGATTGCCTTGGCCAGCATCACGGGGCAAATAGGCCGACCGGGTACGGGCTTGCACCCTTTGCGTGGGCAAAACAATGTGCAAGGTGCCAGCGACGCAGGCCTCATCCCCATGATGCTGCCCAACTACCAGCGGGTGAGCGACCCGCTGGCCTTGAAATGGTTTGAACAATTTTGGGGCCAACCGCTCGATGCCCAACCGGGTTACACGGTGGTCGAGATCATGGACAAGGCCCTGGCCGATGATGGCGATCCGCACAAAGTGCGGGGCATGTACATCATGGGCGAAAACCCGGCGATGAGCGATCCTGACTTGAACCATGCCCGCGCTGCTCTGGCCGCGTTAGAGCATTTGGTGGTGCAAGACATTTTCTTGACCGAAACCGCATGGATGGCCGATGTGGTGTTGCCCGCCAGTGCTTGGCCCGAAAAAATGGGCACCGTGACCAACACCGACCGCATGGTGCAAATGGGCCGCCCCGCTTTGTCACCGCCTGGGCAGGCCCAGTTGGATTTGTGGATCATTGAGCAAATGGCCCAGCGCATGGGTTTGGATTGGCACTACCCTGGCGAGTACGCGGGCGTGGCCGCTGTGTATGAAGAAATGCGCCAAGCCATGCACGGGGTCATTGCGGGTATTTCCTGGCAGCGTTTATGGGACGCGTCCAGCGTGACCTATCCGTGCTTGAGCGACACCGACCCGGGTCAGCCCATGGTGTTTGAACACGACTTCCCCACACCCGATGGAAGGGTCAAGCTGGTGCCGGCCGAGCTCATTTCGGCCAACGAATTGCCCGACGCCGAGCACCCCTTTGTGCTCATCACAGGACGCCAACTCGAACACTGGCACACCGGCAGCATGACTCGCCGCTCCCAGGTGCTCGATGCGATTGAACCCGAGGCCACGCTGTTGATGTGCGCCGCTGATATCTTGCACTTGGGCATCCAAGCCGGTGACATGGTTCAGGTGCGGTCACGCCGGGGTGCGTTGCAGGTCCGTGTGCGCCAAGACGAGGGCACACCAGCGGGCACGGTGTTCTTGCCTTTTGCATACCGCGAGGCCGCAGCCAATTTGCTCACCAACGCCGCGCTCGATCCGGTGGGCAAAATACCTGAGTTAAAGTTTTGTGCCGTGCAGGTCGTTGCCCATCACGACACCGCTGTCTGAAACCCCGTCTTTATCCACCCACTGCCATGCCCCATTCCACTGCCTTGAACATGCTCGCCAACCACTTGAGCAAATGCTTGCGTGGCCTTATGGTTGGTGGGGCTGCTTGTTGGGTCAGTCTGTTGTGGCCCCAAGCTGTGGGGGCCCAAAATGTTGCGGCTTGGGACGGTTTGACCGAGCAACTGGTGTCCGTCGAACTGGCACCTGGGGTGCGCCAAGACGGGGTGCTGTCCGTGCGCAGTGGTACCCCAAACCCAGATGTGTTGGCCGTGTTGCTGATTGGTCACCCATCGGTGTTGAGGCCGGTGGTGAGTGATCAACACATGGTGTCGTCTCGCCTAGAGGGTAATTTCCTCGTGCGCTCTAGGCGTTATTTGGCCGACGAGCGCATTGCCATGTTATTGGTGGACTGCCGCAGCGACAGTGGCGACGAATGTTCGGCCAAATACCAGGCTTCGATCAACCGGCAAACGGATGTGGCCATGCTGATCAATGTGGTGCGCCAGCAGTTGCCCAGCCTCCAAAAGGTGTGGCTGGTCTCCACCAGCATGGGCAGCATCTCCAGTGCCTTCATGCCGGTGCACGGCAAAGGGGTTTATGCCGGTGCGATCCACACCGCCAGCATCACAGAGCCCTACGCGGCCTACTCATACCGCGAGTTGGGTGGTTTTGATTACAGCCAAATCGGGGGTGCGCAAGCCTTTGTGCACCACCAAAATGACCCTTGCCCGATGACCACCCATGCGGGCGCGGCACGCTTGGCACAAAAATTCAATATTCCTTTGGTGACGGTGCATGGGGGCAGTGGTTTCCAAGGCCATCCATGCCGGGCCTTCAGTGAGCACGGGTTTCGCGGCAAAGAGCGCGAGGTCATGCAGCACATAGGCCAGATCCTCAAGACTGGCCAAGCCAGCAACGCCGAATTGCGCTGAACCACCCGTGGCCGCAACCCCGACCTTGACCACCAGCGTATTGATGCGCCGCGAGCGCGTGCCCGGGCCCATGGCCAAGTGGCAAGCATGGCGCTGGGTGTTGCATGATGTGGTGCTGCAAGAGCCGACCCACAGCGGTGAGGTGCGCATGTTGCGCGACAGCGATGACGTGCAAATTTGGCTTCACCCTGGCTTTGAAGTGAGCTTGCACCGCGACGACGCCGAAGGCTATTACCTCAATGCCACCTCGCCCCGGCCATGCTGGTTTGTGCTGTGGCGCATGCCAGAGGAGGCCACCGTGTGTGACGAGCCGGTGGCGATGCCCACCATGGTCAGCCTGAGTTACCACGATGCGGGCCGATGGCTCGATGCCCAAGAAAGCGTTGAGCAAGTCGCAGCCCCCGACACAGTGATCGCTTGGATGAGCGAGTTTGCCCAAAGCCATTGGGTGACCGAAGGCAAGAAACGCCAACGCCCCGAAAGCTTTCGGGGTTTGCAAGACCGCTTTGGCAATCCCGCATCGGTGAGCACCGACAAAACCCGCAAAGGCTGACGGCATGGCCCACGCTTTAATATTGCGCCATGTCTGATGATGGTTTTTTGCAGCGGTGGTCCAAGCGCAAATCTTTGCAGCGTGACAACGCGCCCGATTCGCCCCAAGAGCCCAGCCTCACTTCGCCCTCCCTGGCCCCAATGCCACCGGCTGAGCGCAAAGCCCAAGATGGCGGCCCACCGAATGCAGCACTGCAAGAGCGCTCGGGGCCAAGCACTGACGGTGAGCCGACCCAAGGGCACGCCACACCCAAACCACCACCGAGCTTGGCCGATACCCAAGCGCTCACGCCTGAATCGGATTTCCGCCCCTTCATGGGTCAAGGCGTGACCCCTGAGGTGAAAAATGCCGCCATGAAAAAACTGTTTGCCGACCCACACTTCAATGTGATGGACCGCATGGACATTTACATCGACGACTACAGCCAGCCCGACCCCTTGCCTCTGGCCATGTTGCGGCAAATGAAT
Source organism: Betaproteobacteria bacterium (assembly GCA_009921465.1). GTDB lineage: Bacteria > Pseudomonadota > Gammaproteobacteria > Burkholderiales > Burkholderiaceae_C > Limnohabitans. Next base: position 29,825 of record RFXS01000007.1, on the reverse strand, counting down.
GGAGCCAAATTTTTAAACCTCTTTGAGGACGAGGAAAAGGCTGAGTTGGAAGCGGTGGCCAAGCCCGAGGGCACACAGTTGCCCAGCGTGCTGGCCAACCCAGAAGGTGCCGTGGCCGACACCGATGCGCCCTCCCAGTTGTCAGCCAACGAAGCCCACGCAAGCCAGGCCACACCAAAGCCTGCTGCGGTGCACAAGCCCGAACCAAAGGCCTGAGTCAGACAGGGGCAAGTCGCCCTCATGCACAATCCTGGCCAATGACCACCCTGATTTGCGACTGCAACCAAACCATGCCCTTGGATGCCAAGGCACTGGGACTGAGCCGCAACGAGCCACTGCATTTGCACAGCAGCCTGTGCCGTCGCGAAGCCCAAAGCTTTTTGGATGCACTCAAAAATGGCGAAGCCACGGTGGTGGCTTGTACCCAAGAGAAGCGCTTGTTTGAAGACTTGGCCCAGCAAGCGCGCGCCGCAGACCCCGCTGTGCCATGGGTGCCGTTGAAGTTCGTCAATATCCGTGAGACCGCAGGCTGGGGGCGCGACGCGGCCCAGGCCACACCCAAGATCGCCGCTTTGTTGGCCCAGGCCCATTTGCCCGATGCTGAGCCCGTGCCCACCGTCACTTATAAGAGTTCAGGTCGCTTGCTCATCGTGGGTGAATTGGGCCGTGCACAAATGGTGGCCGATGCGTTGGGCGATGCCTTGGAAATCACATTGATGGCCGATGGTGCGTTGAGCGGTGTGCCAGCGCAAGAGCGCCGCTACCCGGTGATCGCGGGTGAGTGGGTGGGCTTGAGCGGTTGGTTGGGGGCATTCACGCTGCAGTGGCAGCGCAGCAACCCGATCGACTTGGATTTGTGTACTCGCTGCAATGCCTGCGTGGCCGCATGCCCCGAGCAAGCCATTGGCTTGGACTACCAAATTAATTTGCAAGCTTGCCAATCGCACCGCGATTGCGTCAAAGCCTGCGGGGTGGCCGGTGCGATTGATTTTCAGCGCACACCCAGCATTGAAAGCGCTGAGTTCGATCTGGTGCTGGACTTGCGCCCCACCCCTGCTTTTGAACGCCACGCGCTCCCCCAGGGCTACTTTCGCAGCGATGATGCAGCCACTTTGATGCGCTTGCGCGAGATGGTGGGAGAGTTTGAAAAACCCAAGTTTTTTAAATACAAGCCCTCCATTTGTGCGCACAGCCGCAATACCCAAATTGGTTGCAATGCCTGTGTCGAGGTGTGTTCTGCCCAGGCGATTTCTTCAGAGCCTGCGCGCCAGCAAATCAAGGTCAACCCCCATTTGTGCGTGGGCTGCGGGGCTTGCACCACGGTGTGCCCCACCGGTGCGCTCAGTTATGCCTACCCCGAAGCCAGCGCCTTGGGGGTCACGACCAAAACCATGTTGGCCACGTATGCCCGCGCCGGTGGCCGCGATGCCGTGCTGTTGCTGCACAGCCAAGGACGTGGCCAAGTGTTGGTCAATCAATTGGGTCGAGATGCCCAGTTAAAACGTGCGCATGGCTTGCCGGCCCGTGTCATTCCCATCCCGCTGTGGCACACCGCCAGTGTGGGTGCTGACGTGTGGTTGTCCATGCTCGCCTTCGGTGCGGCGCAGGTGGTGGTGTTGGCCACCGATGAGGAGGCCCCCGATTACGCCACCGCTGTGCAAGCCCAAATGGCGCAGGTGCAAGCCGTGTTGCATGGCCTGGGCTGCGCTGGCCAGCACCTGGCATGGTTGCAGGCCACCAACGCCGGTGAATTGGACGCGCAACTCAAGGCCTTGCCCCCAGTGCCTGTCCACACCGTGCCGGTAGCCAAATTTGCCCTGACCAGCGACAAGCGCAGCACCTTGGCGCTGGCCTTGGACCATTGGATGAGCCATGCCCCTGACGTGGCCCAGTGGCCCCAGGCCATCACATTGCCTGCCCAAGGTGCTTTTTGGGGTGGCGTTCAGGTCGATTCACAGGCCTGCACCTTGTGCCTGAGTTGTGTCAGTGCATGCCCGGCTGGGGCGTTGCAAGACAACCCCGAACAGCCAGAGTTGTCCATCATTGAAAAAAACTGTGTGCAGTGCGGTTTGTGCGTCACCACCTGCCCTGAAAACGCCATCCAAACCCTGCCGCGTTTGTTGCTCACCCCTGCGCGCCATGAGCGCCAAGTGCTCAACCGCAGTGCCCCATACAGTTGTGTGCGTTGCAGCAAGCCCTTTGGCACTTTAAAGGCGATTGAAAGCATGCTGGAAAAACTCAGTGGGCACGCGATGTTTCAAGGGGCAGCTGGCGAGCGGCTCAAGATGTGCAGCGATTGCCGCGTGATCGATATTTACTCCGCTGGCGATGAGCAGCGCATCGTTTAAATCGCTGTATGCAAGCACCATGAACCTGCCCTTGAACCCACCCCCCACCTCTTCGGCATTGGATGAAGAGACGGCCCGGGCCGAGTTGTACGGCTTGATTGCAACACTGTTTTACGCCCCGCCCGGCGAAGCCATGCTGGGTCAACTGCGTGTGGCCGCCACCGAGGCCCCCGCAGCCGGTGGATTTTTGGAAGAGCCCTGGCGTCAACTGGTGGCCGCTGCCCGCGCCCAGTCGACAGGCCAAATTGCCCAGGAACACGACGCATTGTTTGGCGGCATTGGCAAACCCGAGGTGTATTTGTTTGCTTCACATCACCTCAGTGGCTTTTTGAACGAAAAACCCCTGGCCGCTTTGCGCACTGATTTGACCCAAATGGGGCTGTCTCGCGATGAAACCTTGCCAGAAACAGAGGACCATGTCTCTTACCTGTGCGAGGTGATGCGCTACTTGATCGCTGGTGACGATGTGGCAGTGGCCAACTTGACGAGACAAAGCGAGTTTTTTGCGCGCCACCTGCAACCCTGGTTGCCCGCCTTGTGCGACGCTTTGCAAGCCCACCCCAGCGCACAGTTTTATGCCGCTTTGGGTGGTTTGCTGCGCGCTTTCACTTCGGTCGAGGCCCAGGGCTTTGACATGTTGGACTGAACACCGGGGCCCTGGGTGCGCAAAAATAAAGTGCCAATACCACAGCGACCACTTTCCTGCCCGCCCATGTCCATGGATGCACCCAGGGAAACCCTTATGAAATTGATTGCAAATGAGGCGAAAATGTGCTCTAGACCTTGTAGGCGCCATGCCCACCGGTCCGCGGCTTAAATCGCCGCCCTTCTTTTTGGAGATACCCATGAACAACGAACAGTTGCCCACCTCACGCCGCGGGTTTTTCTGGGGTGCGGCTGCAGCCAGTGCTGCGGTGGCCACCGTGGCGGGCGTCAAGGCGCTGGACACCGCGCCCTTGCCCAGCACAGAAAGTTTGCCCCCCGCCCCACCCAATGGGGGCGGATACAGCTTGAGTGAACACGTCAAGCGTTACTACCAAACCACCCGCGTCTGAACGAGGACAACCCATGCTACTGACCAAAAAATCCGACAGCACCCAGCGCGCAGGCTCACCCTTTGTGCACCGCTTGCAGCGCGGCTTGGCCCAAGCCATTCCCACCATGGACAGGCGTGCCTTTTTGCGCCGCTCCGGTTTGGGCGTGGGCGTGGGTCTGGCGGCCAGCCAGTTGACCTTGGTGAAAAAATCCCAAGCCGCAGGGCCCAACAAGGGCGATGGCTCGGGCAAGATCGAGGTCAAGCGCACCGTGTGCACACACTGTTCGGTGGGTTGTGCGGTCGATGCAGTGGTTGAAAACGGTGTGTGGGTGCGCCAAGAACCGGTGTTTGACTCGCCCATCAATTTGGGTGCGCATTGCGCCAAGGGTGCAGCGTTGCGCGAACACGGCCATGGTGAGTTTCGCCTGCGCTACCCCATGAAGTTGGTTGACGGCAAGTACCAACGCATCAGTTGGGACCAGGCGCTCAATGAAATTTCCGAAAAGCTGCTTGAACTGCGCAAAACCAGCGGACCAGACTCCATTTATTGGGTGGGTTCGAGCAAGCACAACAACGAGCAGGCTTATTTGCTGCGCAAGTTTGTCAGCTTTTGGGGCAGCAACAACTGTGACCACCAAGCGCGCATTTGCCACTCCACCACCGTAGCTGGCGTGGCCAACACCTGGGGCTATGGTGCGATGACCAACTCGTACAACGACATGCAAAACAGCAAAGTCGCTTTGTACATTGGCTCCAACGCTGCCGAGGCCCACCCGGTCAGCTTGCTGCACATGCTGCATGCCAAAGAAACGGGTACCAAGATGATCGTGGTTGACCCGCGCTTTACCCGCACGGCGGCCAAGGCCGACGAGTACGTGCGCATCCGCTCGGGCTCTGATATTCCTTTTCTGTTTGGCTTGCTGCACATCATCTTCAAAAATGGTTGGGAAGACAAAAAATACATCAACGACCGTGTCTATGGCATGGACAAGGTCAAAGAAGACGTGCTCGCCAAATGGACACCCGACAAGGTGGAAGAGGCTTGTGGCGTCAAGCCCGAACAAATGCTCAAGGTCGCCACCTGGCTGCACGAAAACCGCCCTGGCACCATTGTGTGGTGCATGGGCCAAACCCAACACACCATTGGCAACGCCATGGTGCGCGCCTCTTGCATCTTGCAATTGGCCTTGGGCAATGTGGGCAAGTCAGGTGGTGGCACCAACATCTTCCGCGGCCACGACAACGTGCAAGGTGCCACCGATGTGGGCCCCAACCCCGACTCACTGCCCGGCTATTACGGCCTGGTAGAAGGCTCTTGGAAGCACTTCGCCAAAAGCTGGGGCGTGGATTTTGAGTGGATCAAGGGCCGTTTCTCGGCCCCGGCCATGATGAGCAAGCCGGGCATCACCGTCTCGCGCTGGATTGACGGCGTGATGGAGAAAAACGAGTTCATCGACCAAGACAGCAATTTGCGCGGGGTGTTCTTTTGGGGGCACGCGCCCAATTCACAAACCCGTGGCTTGGAGATGAAGCGGGCGATGGACAAGCTCGATTTGTTGGTGGTGGTGGACCCCTACCCATCGGCCACAGCGGCCATGGCGGCCATGCCGGGCAAGGCCGAAGACAAAAACCCCAACCGCGCGGTGTACCTGTTGCCTGCGGCCACGCAGTTTGAGACCAGCGGTTCTTGCACGGCTTCCAACCGATCACTGCAGTGGCGTGAAAAAGTCATTGATCCCCTGTGGGAGAGCCGCTCCGACCACATGATCATGTACCAGTTGGCCCAAAAGTTGGGGTTCGATAAAGAACTGGTCAAAAATTACAAAATGCAAAAGGTCAAAGGCTTGGACGAGCCTGTGCCCGATGACATCTTGCGCGAAATCAACAAGTGCGTGTGGACCATTGGCTATACCGGTCAAAGCCCTGAGCGGCTGCAAGCGCACATGCGCAACATGCATTTGTTTGATGTCAAAACCCTCAAGGCCAAAGGCGGCAAAGACGCGGCCACGGGGTACGACTTCACCGGCGATTACTTTGGCTTGCCTTGGCCGTGCTGGGGCACACCGGCGCTCAAACACCCCGGATCGCCCAATCTGTATGACACCTCCAAGCACGTGATGGACGGCGGAGGTAACTTCCGCGCCAACTTCGGCGTCGAGCGCGAAGGCAAGAGTTTGTTGGCCGAAGACGGGTCGCATTCATTGGGTGCAGACATCACCACCGGCTACCCCGAGTTGGACCATGTGCTGCTTAAAAAACTAGGATGGTGGGACGAGCTCAACGATGCAGAGAAGGCTGCGGCCGAAGGCAAAAACTGGAAGACCGACAGCTCGGGCGGCATGATCCGCGTGTTCATGCAAAACCATGGGTGCCACCCGTTTGGCAATGCCAAGGCACGGGCCGTGGTGTGGAACTTCCCCGACGCCATCCCCCAGCACCGCGAGCCCTTGTATGGCAACCGGCCTGATCTGATGGCCAAGTACCCCACCCACGACGACAAAAAAGCCTTCTGGCGCTTGCCCACTTTGTTCAAGACCGTGCAAGACAAAAATATCGCCGACAAGGTGCACGAAAAGTACCCGCTGATCATGACCTCAGGCCGTTTGGTCGAGTACGAAGGTGGCGGCGAAGAAACCCGCTCCAACCCGTGGCTGGCCGAGTTGCAGCAAGACATGTTTGTGGAGCTCAACCCCAAGGCCGCCGCCGACCGGGGGGTGCGCAATGGCGAGCAAGTCTGGGTCAGCACCCCGACGGGGGCGCGCATCAAGGTCATGGCCATGGTCACCGAACGGGTGGGTCCCGATACCGTGTTCTTGCCCTTCCACTTTTCAGGCCGTTGGCAAGGTGCTGACATGCTCGCGCACTACCCCAATGGCGCGGCGCCGGTGGTGCGTGGCGAGGCGGTCAATACAGCCACCACTTATGGTTACGACAGCGTGACCATGATGCAAGAGACCAAGACCACCGTTTGCAATATTGAGCGGGCGTGATCAGCACCCCACACCCGAATAGGAGATCCACATGGCCCGCATGAAATTCATCTGTGATGCAGAGCGTTGCATCGAATGCAATGGTTGCGTCACCGCTTGCAAAAACGAACACGAAGTTCCCTGGGGCGTGAACCGCCGCCGGGTGGTCACCCTCAACGATGGTGTGCCCGGCGAAAAGTCCATTTCAGTGGCCTGCATGCACTGCTCGGACGCGCCTTGTATGGCGGTGTGCCCGGTCAATTGTTTTTACAAGACCGATGAAGGCGTGGTCTTGCACGACAAAGACGTGTGCATTGGTTGTGGCTATTGCTCTTATGCCTGTCCCTTTGGTGCACCGCAGTTTCCCTCACAAGGTACTTTCGGCGTGCGCGGCAAGATGGACAAATGCACCTTTTGTGCCGGCGGGCCCGAGGCCAATGGCAGCCAGGCTGAATTTGAAAAATACGGTCGCAACCGCTTGGCCGAGGGCAAACTGCCAGCTTGCGCCGAAATGTGTTCGACCAAGGCCTTGCTCGCCGGCGACGGTGACGTGGTGGCCGACATCTTCCGCAACCGCGTGCTCAAGCGCAACAAAGGTGCCGAGGTGTGGGGTTGGGGCACGGCGTATGGCAGCACCAAGGCCGGCCAGCCAGCCAAGGAAGGCGGCAAGTCATGAGCAAAACCATCGTCTCTATGGCCTTGGTCGCAGTCTGCGGCCTGAGCGCTTGCATGGAAAAACCCCAGACCCTGGGCACCAAGTCCGACGCCGCCCCATTCACAGGCACTGGTGACGCACCAACCGCCTTTGTCAATGGTGGCTGGAAGGCTGGCGATAAAACCAGTTGGGAGCAGGCTTTGCGCACGCGTGCCCAAGCCGGTCAAAACGATTACGCCAAAACCAACTGAGCAAAGGCCATCCACATGTCACGCACCATGATTTGGGTCATCGCTTGGGCTTTGCCTTGGCTGTGCAGCGGCGTGGCCGCGCAAGACAAACCGGCCACTGCGGCGGTGGCGGCCGAGGCTTCGGCAGACCCGCAGTACCTGCAACAAAGCAACGCCCAGCGCGCCCAGGTGCAGCCTGGCAACAATGCGCCCGTGTGGCGCCAGGTGGGCCAAGGTGCCACCGGTTACAGCAGCCTGCCCAAAACCCAAGCGCCAGAAGCGGGTAATTTGGTGCAGCCTTTTGTGCAATACCCTGGGTCGAGCATGACCAACGCTGGCGAAGCCTGGCGGCAGGTGCGCAACAACTGGATCATTCCCTATGGTGGTTCTTTGCTTTTTATCGTGTTGGGCGCTTTAGGAATTTTTTACTGGCGCCGTGGCACCATGACCTTGCATGGGCAAACCACCGGTCGCAAGATTGAACGCTTCACGCCATTTGAGCGCAGCGCGCATTGGACCAATGCGATTGCGTTTTGTGTATTGGCGGTGTCGGGTTTGGTGATGGCCTTTGGCAAGTTTTTGTTGTTGCCCATCATGGGCAGCAGCTTGTTTGGGTGGCTCACCTATGCCTTGAAAAATGCCCATAACTTTGCGGGGCCCTTGTTTGCGGTCTCTTTGGTGGTGGTGTTTGTGACCTTTGCCAAAGACAACATGCCCAGCAAAGGTGACTTGACTTGGCTGCTCAAAGGCGGCGGTCTGTTCGGCGGCCAAGAGATCCCCTCGCACCGTTTCAATGCGGGTGAAAAGGTTTTGTTTTGGGTCGGTGTGTTTGTGCTGGGGGCGGTGGTGGTGGTCTCGGGCTTGTTCATGGACAAACTGCTGCCCAACTTTGTCTACACCAGGGGCGAAATGCAAATTGCACACATGGTTCATGCGGTGGCCACGGTGTTGATGATGGCCTTGTTTTTGGGGCACATTTACATGGGCACCGTGGGCATGGAAGGTGCCTACGATGCCATGCGAACGGGATATGTCGACGAAACCTGGGCCAAGGAACACCATGCCATGTGGCACGACGACATCCAAGCGGGCAAGATCCCCGCGCACCGCAGCCCTGCACCAGCATCTGGGCCAGTCCAAGTTTGAACGGGAGAGAGCAATGAACAAAGCATTTGCATGGTTTTTGGCCAGTCTGGTCGCCACCTCAGCTTGGGCCAAGTTGCCCCCGCCCAGTGACGAAGCCAAGGCCAAGGCCGCAGAGGCCGCTGCCAAAACGGCCCACTCTGGCAAAGTGGACAGCTATTTGTTGTGTAAATCGCAAGACAAAGTGGCCGCCCATGTGCAGCGCACCAACAAGGCCAAAGCGGGCAAACCTGCGGCCATGCCGGCTTGTGCCGATCCAGGCAAGTTCGAGTACAACCCCAACCCGCCCACCGCTGCTGCGCCTGCCGCACCTGCCGCGCCTGCGGGGGCTAAAAAATCCTGAGCCGTCCTGCGTTTCTGATCTGCATCAAAACAGGCCCATCCAAGGATGGGCGTTTTGCTTTTTGACAGTAACATTACACACCTGTCATCGAACAGAAATTTCGCCGCCGGTTTGGCGGTTTCCGATTTTAGATTCAAGGATTTCGCATGTTGACGCTATTGAACCAGTATGGGGGCACACCATTCCTCAAAAAGGTGCTCACAGCTTGGCATGAAAATGTGGTCGAGGAGCGGGACATCCGCCACTATTTCATCAATGTCACACCCGAGGTACTTTTGAAGGACCAGCTCAATTACATGGCCTTCATCATGCGCCAGCCCGACCGCATTTACCGTGAGTCGCCCTATCAGTCGGCACCCTTGGATGTGCAGGTCGGCGGCAGTGTGTTCGACGAAGTCATGGTGGTGCTGCGCAAAATATTGACCGAGGCCGGCGTGCACCGTGATTTTGTGCCCCGCATGTCTACCCACATTGTGGAGATCGCCGAGGAGTCACGGGCCCAGGCCGAGGATATCGTCATCACATCATGGAAGCCTGTGGACATCACACCTGAAAATATTTTGCGCTTTTACAACAAACAGCGTGGTGATGCGCGCTTGGAGGCCAACAACGACATCTACGCCAGCCGGGGTTACGCGTATCCGTTTTGGACCCGCATCGTGCGTGAGACCCAGCAAATCATGTTTTTTGCGACCGCAGACATTCAGGAATGGAGCAACCTGGATGAATTGAAAAAAGTGGTGGCCCAGGCCAATGAAAAAGTACCCACCCTGAAATTTGAAGCCGTTGAAGCCAGCCCCTTGCCGCAGTTCAGAACCCAGTATGTGGTGCCTTACCAAAATGGGGTGCCTACCCGCTTGTTCTTGCGTGCGGCGCGTCAATTTGCCACCTTTTTTGACACAGGCATGGGCGTGGATAAAAAGCACGAAATTTTGCGCAGCGTGCTGGCCTGACCGGTCAACCATCATCCGGCGGTTTGTGGCGGCACAATGGGTGTAACGCCAGACCCCACGGATGAACCATGCCCCGATTCGCTGCCAACCTGTCCTTTCTTTACGCTGAATTCCCCTTTTTAGAACGCTTCGAAGCTGCTGCGAGCGATGGGTTTGAAGCGGTGGAATACATGTCCCCCTATGAATGGGAGGCCAGCGAAATTGCTTCGCGACTGCAGGCCCACGGCTTGCAGCAGGTGCTGTTTAACACGCCAGCGGGGGGCACGGATCGCGCCGACATGGCCCGGGCCTGGGAAGCGGGGGAGCGTGGCCGTGCTTGCCAGCCAGGGCAAGAGAAAGAATTCCGCTGCGGTATCGAAATGGCCCTGGACTATGCCCGGCGCTTGGCGTGTCCACGCATCCATATCTTGGCCGGTTTGGTCCCGCAGGCTTACCGCACCGATCCAGCCCCGCATGAAGTGCTTGACACCCATGGTCCACTGGCACGCGCAAGTGGCACTTTGCGCGACACCTTTATGACCAATGTCCGTTGGGCCGCACGACAAGCGGCACAGCAAGGCTGTGAGGTGCTGATCGAGCCGATCAACACGCGCGACATCCCGCATTATTTTCTCAACCGACAAGCCGACGCCCATGCCATCGTGGCCGAGGTGGGCGAGACCAACCTCAAAGTGCAAATGGACTTGTACCACTGCCAAGTGGTAGAGGGGGATGTGGCGGCCAAGGTGCGGGCTTATTTGCCCACGGGTCGGGTCGGGCATTTCCAAATTGCGGGTGCGCCTGAGCGCCAAGAGCCTGACGGTGGTGAGCAAAACTACGCTTATTTGCTGGATGTGATTGACGAAGTCTCTCTGGCCTGCGGTTGGCAAGGCTGGGTGGGTTGCGAATACCGCCCCATTCGCGGCGAGCAGCCTGGCGCGACCCATGCCGGTTTGGAATGGTTGCGACGCTGGCGTGCCCAACACCCGAGCGATATATGATGCGCACTCCTGAGCCTGGGGTGGATCAGCGCATGCAATTCCCCCCGTTGGTTAGCTGGCGAAAGGCTCAGCGCTCGTTGGTGGAAATCACCCTTCAATATTTCAGAAAGCCCCTGTGAAAATTGCCCGTTTTGATGACAACCGTTTGGGCCTGGTCGAAGGTGATCAGGTCAAAGATGTAACCGCTGCGCTGGACATCTTGCCGCGTGTGGGTTATCCCATGCCCGTGCACGACCCCTTGATCGCCCACTTGGATCAGGTGTGCGCTGAAATCCGCCGCTTGGCCCCGAGTGCCAAATCCTTGCCCTTGGCAGGCCGCACCTGGTTGGCCCCGGTGGCCAACCCTGGCAAGATTGTGGCCGCACCGGTGAACTACCAAAAGCACCTGGACGAGGCGCGTGAGCAAGTGGAGATCCACCACAACAACCAGGTCATCGAGATACAAAAAATCGGTTTGTTCCTCAAAGCCACCAGCTCCTTGGTGGGGCCCAGCGCAGGCGTGGCCATTGAGCACTTGGATCGGCGCAACGACCATGAGGCCGAGTTGGTGGTCATCATTGGCCTAGGTGGGCGCAACATCACCCGTGCCAACGCCATGCGCCATGTGGCGGCCTACACCAGTGGATTGGACATGACGGTGCGTGGCCCAGAAGAGCGCAGCCTGCGCAAATCGGTGGATTCCTACAGCGTGCTGGGCCCATGGTTGGTCACCGCCGACGAGATCGCCCACCCCGATCAAATTGATTTCAGTTTGCATGTCAATGGTGAACTGCGACAAAAGGCCAATACACGCGACCTGATTTTGGACATCCCCCGCCTGATCGAATTCGCCTCTTCCTTTTACACCTTGCGCACGGGCGACTTGCTCTACACCGGCACACCCGAGGGCGTGGCCCAAGTGCACCCGGGTGACGTCATCACCACCTCTTTTGCAGGCATTGGCGACATGCGCGTGGTGGTGCGCTCCACCAAAGATTGAACCCCTTGGCTTTAATCGATGGCCGTGCCATCCAAGCGGCGCACCGGTGGGCCTTTGAGCTCCAATTGGTTGCCATCGAGGTCGCGTAAATAAATGGACGGGCCATGGCCGTCGGCCCCGTAGCGCTGACCACTGACTTCCACTTCGATGCCGAGGCTTTTTAAGTGGGCGGTGATGGCGGCTTCGTCAAAGGGGTCGATGCGAAAGCAATAGTGCGCCATGTTGGGGTGGGCCGCATCGGGTGCCCCCGGTACCAAATCGAGCAAGCTCTCGCCGGTGCGCAATTGAACCAACACGGGTTTTTCCAGCCGACGCTCGACGTGCGCCCCCAGCAACTGGGTGTAGAAATTTTCAGCACGTTGTAAATCACTCACGGCCAGCACCACATGGTCCAGGCGCAGCACTTCAAAGGGGGGTCGGTGAGATGTCATGGGGTTTGCAGGTGTGGTCAGGCCATCAAGTATGCACCGATCGCTGGGCCGAACGGATGCGCCAAAAAAGAACCAGAACGATCAAGCCATTGAGCAGGTTCCAGAGCGCGCCATTGATGAAGGCCGCATGGTAGGAGCCTGTCAAGTCGTAAACCTTGCCCGACATCCATCCGCCCAGTGCCATGCCCAGCATCGTGGCCATGATCACCGCGCCCACCCGTTGGCCGGCTTGCTCGGGCGGGAAATACTCGCGCACGATGATGGCGTAAGACGGCACGATGCCGCCTTGAAAAAAGCCAAACATGGCTGAAATCACATACAACGACACCAGGCCATCAAAAGGCAAAAACATCAGCAATGCAATGCCTTGCAAGACCGAGCCCAGCATGAGGGTGCGCAAGCCGCCAATGCGGTCGCATATCACCCCTGAAATGAGGCGACTGGCAATGCCGCAGGCCAGCATGAGCGAGAGCATTTCAGCGCCGCGTGCCGCGCCAAACCCCAGGTCGGTGCAATAAGCCACGATGTGCACTTGGGGCATGGACATGGCCACGCAGCAGGCCAATCCGGCCACGCACAGCAAGGCTTGAGCCGTGCCCACGCTCAGTCCAAAAGGCCGCTGCGAAGCCAAAGCTTGCACGCTGCCTTGGGTCGGGCCAGCCAACAAGGGCGGGCGCTGGCGCATGCCAAAGGCGAGCAACGCCATGCCCACACCGCACACCAGGCCCAGCACCACATACGCGGTGCGCCAACCCCAATGCTCCACGCCCCACTGCGTCAGGGTGGGCCAAATGCTGCCGGCCAAGTAATTGCCACTGGCGCAAACCGCCACCGCAATGCCACGGCGCTTGTTCCACCACAGCGATGTGTCGGCCAGCAAAGGCGCAAAAGTCGACGAACTGCCCAACAAACCCAGCAACAGGCCATGCGCCAACACAAACACCCATATATTGGGGGCCATGCCCGCGGCCACAAAGCCCGCCACAATGCCCGCAGAGCCCAGCCACAGCACTTTTTGAATGCCCATGCGGTCGGCCAAGCGGCCCATCCAAATGCCGCCCAAGCCAAAGCACACCATCATCAGTGTGTAGGGCAGTGAAGCGTCGGCGCGACCCACGCCAAATTCGGTTTGTACAGCCGGCAGCACCACGGCCACCACGTACATGGAACTGCAACCCAAGGTCATGATGGCCAAGGTCAGGGCTAGCCTGCGTGCGGCGTGGCGCGAGTCAATCCAATCGGCGGATGCGGGGGCGTGGGGCATGCGAAAAGGGTAGCATGGCCTGTCACGTTGACCATGGGGATTCGCCCGGGGTCCGGGGGGATTTCAATCGATGGAAAAGGACCTGAAAGCCATGCGTTTGTTGGTGCTGTCGGATTTGCATGTGGAGTTTGCCCCGATGGATGCGCTCGAGGGCGCGCAGCGCATCGACCGTGGTGTCGATGTGGTGGTGCTCGCTGGCGACATCCACGTGGGCGTGCAAGGACTGGTGTGGGCGCGCGAGACTTTCCCCGACAAACCCATTGTTTATGTGGCAGGCAACCACGAGCTGTATGACGGCGACTGGGACCTGGGGCTGCAACTGATGCGCACGCGCGCGCAGCAACTGGGCGTTTATTTTTTAGAAAACGACCATATCGACTTGGACGGGGTGCGGTTTTTGGGTGCCACGTTGTGGACCGATTTTGAGTTGTTTGGTGCCGATCAACGCGACGCGGCCATGGCGGTGGCGCGGCGCACCATGGTCGACTACCGCGCCATTGCCGTGGGCCAACGCGGGGCTGATCATGGGCTGGCAGGGCAGGGCAAGTTGCAGCCTTTGGACACCTTGGAGCGCCATCGCCACAGCCGTGCCTGGCTCGACGCCGCCTTGGCGCAAACCCCACCAAAGCGCACCGTGGTGGTGACCCACCACTACCCGAGCTTTCGCTCCACCGCACCCATGTACCAAAGTGATCTGGGCAGTGCCGCCTTTGGCTCCAATTTGGATCACTGGATGGGCCGTGCCGCGCTGTGGGTGCACGGCCACACGCACAGCAGTTTTGACTATGGGCTGGGCGGTACGCGGGTGGTGTGCAACCCACGCGGTTACCCCATGCGCCGCCAAGGGGGTTTTGAAAACCCCGATTTTGTGGCCCCGTGCTGGGTCGATTTGGTGTTGTGAATTCGATGACAATGGCCCGCATGAACCGAACCCCTGCTTTTTTATTGAACTTTGCCCACGCCCTGGACCATTTGTTCTTGCTGATCTTTGCCACGGCGGTCGCCGCGATCGCGACCGACTTTGGCGTGGCGCGCTGGGAGGACTTGATGCCCTACACCACAGGGGCTTTTGTGATGTTTGGTCTGGCCTCGGTGCCGGCTGGGCGCTGGGGTGACTTGTGGGGGCGCCGGCGCATGATGCTGATTTTTTTCCATGGCATGGGGGTCAGTGCCATCGTTGTTGCGCTGACCCAAAGCCCGTGGCAAATGGGTTTGGCCTTGACGGTGCTGGGTGCGTTTTCTGCCATTTACCACCCGGTGGGCATTCCGCTGCTGGTACAAAACTCCACAACCCCCGGGCGCACCATTGGGTTCAACGGTTTGGCAGGCAACCTGGGCATTGCCTTGGCCGCCTTGTCCACCGGTTTGTTGGTCAAGTACTTTGGCTGGCGCATGGCCTTTGTGGTGCCAGGTGTGGTGTCTATCGCATGTGGTTTTTGGTTTGCGCGCTGTGCCCCTGCTGAGCATGCGGCGCCGGCGCGCAAAGCCCCCACCCAAGTGCATTTGCCTCGTCACTTGGCCATACGCACTTTTGTCGTGATGGTGGCCAGTGCCACCACAGGCAGTTTGTTGTTCAATTTCACCACCAACGGCAACGCGCAATTGATGGTCGAGCGGCTCGATGGTTTGGTGGCCGACCCGGCCCAAATCGGGTTTTTGCTGGCGGGCATTTATGCGGTGGCTTCATTGGCCCAATTGGTGGTGGGCCGCTTGCTCGACAAGGTGGCCGTCAAGCCCTTGTTCTTGGGTGTGCTGGCCATGCAGGTGATGGTGTTTTACCTGGCTGCCCACACCACGGGTTGGCTTTGGTATGTGGCAGCCATCGCCTACATGGTGTCGGTGTTTGCCTCCATCCCGTTCAACGAAACCATGGTGGTGCGCTATATCGACAACTCCATGCGTTCGCGCGTCAGTGGGGTGCGCATTGCCGTGTCGTTTGGCATCAGCTCATTGGCGGTGTATGTGTTGGGGCCTTTCATCAAGGCATCAGGCTTTACCAGCCTGATGCTGACGATGTCGGCCATCGCCTGTGTGAGCGCTTTGATCGTGTTGTGGTTGCCCAGTCAGGCGCAGCTCCAAGCCGGTGCTGAGGCGACCGGCAAAGCGGTTGCCTGAGCAATCCATGCGCAAGCTGACACATCAACTGGGCTGAAATTGCAACGCGGCCAAGCTGGCATACAGCCCGCCTTGGGCGATCAGCTGGGCGTGGGTTCCTTGTTCGATCAAGCGCCCGCGATCGAGCACCCAAATGACATCGGCCTTTTGCACTGTGGCCAATCGGTGGGCGATGACCAAGGTGGTGCGGTTGTGCATGGCGCGTTCGAGCGCGGCTTGCACCATGCGTTCGCTTTGCGCGTCCAAGGCACTGGTGGCCTCGTCGAGCAGCAGCAGCGGCGGGTTCTTCAAAATGGCCCGCGCAATGGCCAAGCGCTGGCGCTGTCCACCCGACAAGCGCACACCGCGTTCGCCCAAAAAGCTGTCGTAGCCCTCAGGCAGTTCGGATAAAAATTCGTGCGCGTAGGCCGCTTGGGCAGCGGTGATGACTTCGGCGTCGCTGGCATCAGGCCGACCATAGCGAATATTGTCCCAGGCGGTGCCCGAAAAGATCACAGGCTCTTGCGGCACGATGCCTATGCGCGCGCGCAAGTCGTGCAAAGCCATGCGGTGGATGGGCACGCCATCGATGTCAATGTGACCCACTTGCGGGTCGTGAAAGCGCAGCAACAAGTCAAACAGCGTTGTTTTTCCCGCGCCACTGGGTCCGACCACGGCAACCGTTTGTCCGCTTTGGACATGGGCGCTGAGTTGATCAATGGCCAGCGTGAGTGGGCGCGAGGCGTAGTGAAACCCCACGCCATGCAAGGCCAGTTCAGCGCCCGCTTGGGGCCAGGGGGCGCTCAGTGGATGCGCAGGCGAGACAACGGCAGACTCGGTGTGCAGCAACTCCATCAGCCGCTCGGTGGCACCGGCGGCGCGCAACAAGTCGCCATAGACTTCGCCCAGCACCGCAAACGCACTGGCCAGCAAGATCACGTACACAATGATTTGGCCCAATTCGCCCGCGCTCAGGGTGCCCGCATATACCGCCAAAGTGCCTTGGTACAAGCCCCACAGCAGGGCTGCGCTGCTGGCCAAAATGATGAAGCCCACCAGCAAAGCGCGGGCGCGCACACGCCGCACTGCGGTATTGAACGCGCTCAGCGTAGAGGCCTCATAGCGGCGCGCTTCACGTTGCTCGGCGCCATGGCTTTGCACCACACTGATGGCGTTAAGCACCTCAGAGGCCATGGCACTGGTATCGGCCACCCGGTCTTGGCTGGCCCGTGACAAGCGGCGCACCCGGCGACCAAACCACACGCTGGGCAGCACGATCAGCACCAGCACGGCAATGACTTGGACCATCAGCCAGGGACGCATCCACACCAACATCAGCAAGGCACCCGAGCCCATCACCGCATTGCGCAGCCCCATCGACAGCGAAGAGCCCACCACGGTTTGAACCAAAGTTGTGTCTGCACTCAAACGCGAAAGCACTTCGCCCGTTTGGGTGGTTTCGAAAAACGAGGGGCTTTGCTGCAACACATGGGCGTATACCGCTTGCCGCACATCGGCGGTGATGCGCTCACCCAACCAACTCACCACGTAAAAGCGGGCGGCAGAAAACAGTGCCAAGCCCATGGCGACCAAAAACAACAAACCAAAGTCGCTGGCCAAGCCCTCGGTCTGGCCTTGGGTACCCTGGGCCAACCCACCGTCAATGAGTTGGCGCAAGGCCCATGGAAAGGCCAGTGTGGCCGCAGCGGCCAACAGCAAAAAAGCGACCGCAGCGGCCATGGCCGTTTTGTAGGGCCTTAAAAATGGTTTCAGTCCGCTCAAAGATCGGGGCGTGGACGCCGCGGGGCGTGCAGAGGTATTTTTGGCCATGGGGTGTTGCAAAGACGTGGCCCGCCATTGTGCCCGTGCCCAACTCGCGCAGGTGACAGCCCGATGCCCTGGCCCATGACAGAATGGTTTGCATGGACATCAATTCAATCGAAGTCACCGCCCCCCCTGTTCCCGCGGCCACTGTGATCATGCTGCGCGATGCCCCCTCGGGCATGGAGGTTTTTTTGCTGCGACGCCACAGTGCTTCGGCCGTTTTGGGTGGGGTGTTTGTTTTCCCTGGCGGCAAGCTCGATCGCCATGACGCCGACCCAGGCTTGCACGCGCGGCTCGACCATGCCCCCGATGTGTTGCACCAGCGCTTGCGCGAAGGCGACCTGAGCACAGATACCGCAGCCAGTCTGTGGGTGGCGGCCTTGCGCGAATCCTTTGAGGAATGCGGCGTGTTGTTCGCCCGGGGTGGTGCCGATGGGCTGCATTGGGATGGTTTGCGCCACGAGGGGGGCGACTTTGGCGACTTGATCCATCGCCACGATTTGCAATTGCAGTGCGAGGCCTTGTGGCCATGGTCGCGCTGGATCACGCCGCGTGTGCCCTCGGTCACCAACAAGCGGTTTGACACCCGTTTTTTTGTGGCCCGTGCACCCGAGGGCCAGCAAGCTGGGCACGACAACGTAGAGGCCACCGAGAGCGTTTGGGTCACCCCGCGCGCGGCTTTGCACCGCTATTGGGCCGGTCAGATGGAGATGGCCCCCCCGCAGATCATGAGCCTGGCGCATTTGGCGCGCTTTGACCGGGTGGACGCGGTGCTGCAAGAGGCGGCCGAGCGAGGCCCCCATTTGGTCGAACCCCAGCCGCACGACGACAACGGTACCCGGGTGATTTGCTACCCCGGCGACCCGCGCCACAGCGTGGGGCAGCAAGCCATGCCCGGCCCCACCCGTTTGCGCTTTGTCAACCAACGCTTTGAACCCGATGGCGGCTTGGCTGCATTTGGGGTTTGATGGGTGTGCGCCTGAGGTTCAAGCCCTTGCGTATCATGGGCCTTGGTGCTCCGGTGGTCGGGGCGGGAGAAACACCATGAAGTGGATGCTGCTGGGATTGGTTTTGTTTTTGGGCACGCACTCGTTGCGCGTGTTTGCCCCAGCTTGGCGCAGCCAGCAAAAAGAGCGCCTTGGCGAGAAAACCTTCAAAGGCGTTTACACCTTGGTGTCGCTGTTGGGGTTTGGGCTGTTGTGTTGGGGTTATGACTTGGCCCGCACCACACCCTTGGTGCTGTGGGTTCCTCCGGTGGCCACACGCCATGTGGCCGCATTGTTCATGCTGATTGCCTCGGTATTGATGGTGGCCGCCTTTGTGCCGGGCAATCACATCAAAGCCCGCATGGGCCACCCCATGGTGCTCAGTGTCAAAGTCTGGGCGCTGGCCCATTTGCTGGCCAACGGCAACCTGGAAGATGTTATTTTGTTTGGCTCGTTTTTGCTCTGGGCGGTGCTGTGCTTTCGCGCCGCGCGTGCGCGCGACCGTGCTGCCAACCTCGCCCCGGTGGTGGTGAACTTGCGCGCCACGATGGTGGCGGTGATGGGTGGCTTGGTCTTGTATGCGCTGTTTTTGTTCAAAGCCCACGCCTGGCTGGTGGGTGTCAGCCCGTTGGGCTACTGATCTCATTTTTCAGGGAGTTTTCGAATGCCTGTGATCACTGTCACGCTGTTGCCTGGTTACCCAGTGGAAGCCCAGCACCGTTTGGTGCAACGCTTGGCCGATACCGCCCGCTCGGTGGTGTCAGCCAGCGATGCGGGCACCACTGTTTTCATCAACGAAGCCAGCACCTATCGGCGCGATGGCAAAGTCTATGCCGCTGGCGCAACCGTGGTGCCTGACGCAAGTGCCCGCGTCAAAAGCTTTTTGGAAACAATGGCCGCGCGCAACTTGGCCCAGGCACAAAGTTTTTTGGCACCGGGCTTTGAGATGGTTTTTCCAGGCGATGCGGTGATGCACCGCTTGGAGCAGTTGATGGAATGGGCCAAGCCGCGCTACCGCTCAGTGGGCAAGCACTACGACCGTTTTGATGAATGTTGGCAAGGTGACACCACCGTGGTGTATTGCAGCGGCACATTGTTTGGCGTTTGGAATGACGGCACTTCCTTTGAAGGCATCCGTTTCATCGACCGCTTTGAAGTGGTCAATGGCCAGTTGACGCGGCAAGAGGTTTGGAACGATTTGGCCGAGACCCAGAGGGCAGCGTGACCCAGCCTTGGATGCAAACCCTGCGCCTTGGCGCTGGTTGGATGTTGTGGTTGGGCGTGGCCATCGGTGCTCAAGCCAGTGCCGAACTGGGCTGGCGCATCATCACCGAGCGCAGCCTGGGCAACTGCGGGGCTTGCCATGCATGGCAGGCGACACCAGCCTCCACCAGCACCTTTGCACCAGCCCTGGACGGGGTGGCGCAACGCTACAGCGCAACTCAGTTGCGGCAATGGTTGGTCGATGCACGCCATTTGCGGCCCGACACCTTGATGCCGGTGTTTGGCACGGTGAGCGGCCTGCGCCAACCTGCGCCTGTCCAAGCGGTGCTCAGCGCTGAGCAAATTGACGCGGTGGTGCTGGCTTTGCAACAGCGCACGGCCATTTCACCCATGCCAACTGCATCGGCTTCGCCCAATGCGGCTGCGGCCCGTGTGACTGAACCGATGGCTCATGCAAACGCAACCCCTGGCGCGCGTCAAAGTGGCTTGGCTTTTTTGTCGCCCAGCCTGCGCCAAATGAACGATGACGACATGGCCAACCCCATGAGCCTGTGGATTGAGCGCGGCTTGGCGGCATGGGGTCAAACTAGTGGCGGCCCGAGTTGCCAGTCCTGCCATGGGCCAGTGCAGGAGATGCGCAAAGCCGTGGCGCAATACCCCAAGTTGGGCCCCGATGGGCAGACCCTGCGCAACCTCGATGACCAAATTGGCCTGTGCCGCCAACGCCAAGGTGCTTCCAGCGCCCGGCCCGATGAAAGCGTGTTGGCCTTGAGTGCGGCCTTGCACCATGCGGCCCGTGGTGAGCCCATCGCCGTGCAAGCGCTTCCTGCGCAGCAAGCGGCTTGGCAAGCGCAGTGGCAGGCGGGCGCCAATCATTACCAAACCCGGCAAGGCCGCATGAACCTCTCGTGTGCGCACTGCCACGATCAGCGCGTGGGTGCGCAAATGCGCGGCGACACCATCAGCCCCGGCCACCCAACGGGCTTTCCCATTTATCGCGTGTCCTGGCAACAAGCCGGCGGCATGGACCGCCGCCTTCGGGCTTGTTACTCTGGCGTACAGTCCGCGATGCCCGAGCCTGGCAGCGCCATTTTGCGCAGCCTGGAGCTGTATTTGAAAGTGCGTGCCAACGGCATGCCCCTGGAGGGGCCGTCGGTGCGACGCTGAGGTTTTTTATTTCCATCATTGTTCACAGAAAGAACCCACCATGACCCCAACGCTCGACAGCGTTCGCGCAGAACTCGCCCCCCAAGGCACCCTGAAAGTTGGTTTGAATCTGGCCAATTTTTTGTTGGTCAGCATGAAAGACCCGCAACAAGATCCCAAGGGCATTGCGCCCGATTTGGCCCGCGAAGTGGCGCGTCAAATTGGCGTGCCCATTGAGTTCTTCCCATATGCCACACCGGGTGAAATGGCCGACGCCGCGCAAAGCGGCGTGTGGAACATGGCCTTGCTGGCGGTCGAGCCTGCGCGCCAAAACGTGATAGATTTTTCGGCGCCGTACCTGGAGATCGAGGCCACTTATTTGGTGCCTGCCAATTCGCCACTGCAATGCATCGAGGACGTTGACCGTGCTGGTGTGCGCATTGCCGTCATGCACAAAAGCGCTTACGACCTGTACCTCAGTCGCAGCCTCAAACACGCACAACTGGTGCAATTGGCCAGCATGGATGCCTCGTTTGAGCAGTTTGTGGCCCAAGGCATGGAAGCCTTATCGGGCCTGCGCCCGCGTTTGGTACAAGAGCAGGCCAAGCTGCCCGGTTCGCGCATCTTGGACGGGCGCTTCACTGCCATTGGCCAAGCCATCGGCGTGCCCAAAGGGGGCAGTGCAGCCGCAGCGTATTTGCGCCAATTTGTGGAGCAGGCCAAGTCCTCTGGGTTGGTGGCGCAAATCATCGAGCGCAACGGTGTGCGCGGCGTTACCGTCGCTGGACCGGCCACCTGAATCGACCACACACCCCACTTGCTTTTTACCTTGAACACCCAACAGGCAACCCGCCACATGCAAAAAACCATTCTCATCACTGGCGGCGGTCGCGGCATTGGCGCGGCCACTGCTCGGTTATTGGCCCAGCAAGGCCATGCCATTTGCATCAACTACTCCAGCAACCAAGCCACCGCCCAGGCCGTGGTCAAAGACATCCAGGCGGCGGGTGGTCAAGCATGGTGCGTGGCCGCCGATGTGTCGCAAGCCGACCAAGTGCAAGCCTTGTTTGCTTTTGTCGACCGCGAATGCCCACCCCTTTATGCCTTGGTCAACAACGCGGGCATCGTGGCCCCTTATGCGCGGGTTGAGGACATGGACGTGGCGCGTTTTCAGCGGGTGTTTGCCACCAATGTGATGGGCAGTTTCATGTGCGCGCAAGCGGCCCTCAAGCGCATGTCAACGCGCCACGGCGGCGCGGGCGGCAGCATTGTCAACTTGTCCACTGCGTTTGTGAAAACCGGTGCGCCCGGCATGGCGGTCGACTACGCGGCCTCCAAGTCGGCCATTGAAACCTTCACCATTGGGTTGGCACGCGAGGTCGCTGCCGAGGGGGTGCGCGTCAATGCCGTGCGCCCTGGCCTGATCGACACCGAAATCCATGCCGCAGCGGGTGACGCCGACCGAGCCAACAAAGCCAAAGACTTTGTGCCCATGAAACGCGCTGGCCGCGCCGAAGAAGTGGCCCAAGCCATTGCCTGGCTGGTGTCCGATGCGGCTTCTTATTCAACCGGCGCGGTGGTGGATGTGTCGGGTGGGGTGTGAGCGTTTGACATTCACCTCTTTAGGTTAATATTTTTGCATTCATTTGCGCGGGAACTGATGCCGCGGTAGTTTGCAAAGATACGTATGAAAACCCAAGTTCACTGATCATTTATGTGTGCTTGACCTGTTGCATGGGTTGTACTTCTCAGCCCCAGATCCTGTCGGATCTTGCTGGTGTGGGTCGCTTGATCAACGAACAGTCGATACGTTTGCGTGAATGTGAAAAAGAACTGGACCCTGCGATGGCGATGCGTTGTAAAGATCGCGCCACATCGGGACGTGTTGTTGAAAAACAAAACTTCCGAATTGAAACCAGCGCGCCGGATGAGGTGAGACAGGTAACGCCCCAGTGAGCAGGTGATCTCGTCCACCGACACAGTGGAGTTTTCGTCGAGTGAGGCGCGCAGGCCTTATGCCATGCGTGTTTCCGGGCGCTGGTGACAATCCCGGCATGGTGGGGGTATCTCATTGGGGTTACCAAGATAGGGACTTGTCGAGGTGAAAACATCAAAAGACTTGACATCTTGCAACTGGTCTATAAACTGGTCTATATCGATGCTTGGAGAAATGCTGTGAACATCAAAGTGGGTTCTTACGAAGCCAAGACCAAATTGCCGGAGTTGCTGCGCGGGGTGCAGGCGGGGAATCACTACACCATCACCCTCAGGGGTGAGGCTGTGGCTGAACTGGTGCCCGCTCACTTTGACACCACTCCTGACAAAGGGGCTGCAGTGGATGACATGCTGGCATTCATGAAAAAACGCAAATCCGCGGCCTCGTTCAACCTCAAAGCATTGATCAAAGAAGGGCGGGAATGACGTTCGTTTTGGACGCTTCTGTGGCCCTGCTTTGGTTCGTGCCACAGACCAACCCGAAAGGCATCGCGTATGCCCAAGCCACTTTGATGGCGCTCAAGGAAGGGCAGGCGGTCGTGCCTTCGTTGTGCGCATTGGAAATCGCCAATGTGATCACCAAGTTAGAAGCCAAGGGCATCGTCGAGGAAGTTGAATCGCAACGCTTTGTGGCCCTCTTTGCAGGCTTGAACATTGAGACCGATCTCACCACAGGGGTGCAGGCATTGGGGGACATTCTTCAACTGGCTCGGCGCTTCAAGCTGTCTGCTTACGATGCGACCTACTTGGAGCTGTCTATGCGCAAAGGGCTGCCTTTGGCCACATTGGACACAGATTTGACCAAAGCGGCCATCACAGCAGGCGTTGCCATTTTTGGAAAACCGTGACCCAAAGAAAACATGATCGGCCCGCCTTGCGCAGGCCGATCGTCAAGCGATTTATTTTCTCAGCCGCTTGACCAGGTTGCGCAGCACGCCAATGCGCTCGAACTCGACTTCGATCACATCGCCGTCTTTCATCCAGCGGTCGCATTCCAGGCTGCAGCAGCCGGCCATGGTGCCGCTGCCAAAAAACTCGCCCACGTGCAGGGTTTCGCACTCGGAGATGTAGGCGATCATGTCCTCAAAGCTGTGGATCATGCTGCTCGTTGAACTGTTGCCCCAGGCCTCGCCGTTGACGCGCACCTGTACCTTCAAGTCGCGCGAGTTGGGGATTTCGTCAGCGGTCACGATCCACGGGCCCATGGCGTTGCCGGTGTCAAAACTTTTGCCTTTGGTCGGGCCCATGCGGCCTTCCATTTCGCGAATTTGTTTGTCGCGCGCTGAAAAGTCGTTGAACACGGTGTAGCCAAAAATGTGTTTGGGCGCATCGGCCTTGCTGATGTTTTTTCCGCCCTTGCCAATGAAGAAGCCAAACTCGCCTTCGTAGTCAAACCATTCGCTGTAGCTGGGCCACTCGACCGTGGCGTCTGTGCCCACCACGTTGAAGCGGTTGCTGATGTAAAAAATAGGTTGGGCAAAGTTCACGTCGGGGATGCTCACGGGCACATCGTTGCGGGCGGGCACGGGCAGGCCCTTCATGCGCGCCACCAACATTTGCATGCCCGCAGGGGCGTTGCGCATGTGGTCTTCGGCGTTGTTGAAGTCGCGAATT
Organism: Betaproteobacteria bacterium; assembly: GCA_009921465.1. GTDB lineage: Bacteria > Pseudomonadota > Gammaproteobacteria > Burkholderiales > Burkholderiaceae_C > Limnohabitans. Next base: position 5,611 of record RFXS01000007.1, on the reverse strand, counting down.
TGGCGTGGCAGCGGTACGGGTGCCAGCAGCTTGACGTTGGCCAGGGCGTGGCGGTGTGGGCCTGCGCCAGCACTGAGGCGTTCAATTTCGCGCGCCAGCGCCAGGGCCGGTTCACCGCCGTCCATCAAGGCCAGCATGTCCACCAGGTGCGGGCTGTCGTTGCCCTTGTGTTGGTGGTGCGCAGCTTGCAGCGACAGCACCGTTTGGCTGGCGGTGTCGACCGCGCCAATGGCGGTGTGTTGTGAGGGGTCGATAAAGGTGGCGAGTTTCATGGGTGTCCTGGGGGCTTATTCGGGTTTGATGTCGGCGGCCGCCACGATGCGGCGGTAGTTTTCATTGGTTTGGCGGATCTTGTCGGCAAATTGCTCGGGTGTGCCGCCACCGACTTCGTAGCCGGCGGCTTCCAGTCGGGGGCGCACATCGCTGGCCTGGGCGGCTTGTTGAATCCAGCCATTGAGCTGTCGGGTGATGGGCGCACTCAGGCCGCGTGGGCCAAAGTAGCCGATCCAGGTGTCGGGCATGGTGGCGCCGCCAAAGCCCGCCTCTTCCAATGTGGGAATGGTTGGCGCGGCCTTGGCGCGGGTGGGCTCGATCACCGCCAGTGCGCGCAGCTTGCCGCTTTGCACGTGCTGCATGATGGGGCCCAGCACCAAGATGCCCATTTGCACCTGCCCGCCCAGCAAGTCGGTCAGGGCCGGGCCGCCGCCTTTGTAGGACACGTGGATGAGCTGTGCGCCAGTGACTTTTTCCAGCATCAGACCGGTCAGGTGTTGCGATGTGTTGGAACCTGCCGTCACATAACCGACTTTGCCCGGGTTGGCTTTGGCGTAGGCGATCAGCTCTTTCACCGACTGCACCGGCAGTGCCGGGTTGACCACGATGGCAATGGGCGCGCGCGCCGCTTCCAAGATAGGTGTGAAGTCGCGCTGGTTGTCAAAGGGTACGTTTTTGAGCACATGTGGCTGCAAGATTTGCGAAGAAAACGCGCTCAAAAGGGTGTGGCCGTCGGGGGCTGACTTGGCCACCACATCGGCCCCAATCACGCCCGAAGCCCCAGCGCGGTTTTCGATCACCACCGATTGGCCCATCAGTTCAGCCAGTTTGATGGACATGGGGCGGTTGAACACATCGAGACCGCCGCCGGGCGCATAGGGCACCACCAAGCGAACGGCTTTGCTCGGGTAGTTTTGGGCCCAGCTGGTGGGGGAGGTCAAGACCCCTGCTGCCGCAGCGGCCAATAGGTGGCGGCGCTTCATTCGGGTTTGATCCCGGCCGAGACCACGATCTTGCGAAACACCTCGGTGTCGGCCTTGATCGATTGGGTGAACTCGTCGGCACTGGTGGTGCCGGTGATTTCATAGCCACCGGCCTCCAAGCGCTGCTTGATCTCGGGCGTGTTGATGGCCTGGCGGAAAGCTGCATTGAGCTTGTCCACGATGGGCTTGGGCATGTTGGCTGGCCCCAGCACGCCAAACCAGGTGTCGGGCACGGCATAACCGGGCACCGTTTCACCGATGGAAGGCACGTCGGGTGAAGAGCGCGCGCGTTTGCCCTCGATCACGCCCAGGGCACGCAGTCGGCCCGCTTTGGCGTGGGGCAAGATGGTGGGCGAGGTGAGGATGACCACCGGGATTTGCCCACCCAGCGCATCGTTGATGGTGGGGCTGCCGCCTTTGTAGGGCAGGTGCTCCAAGCTGATGTTGGCCATTTGGGCAAACAGCACACCACCCAGGTGGTGGGTGGAGCCCACGCCGGTGGTGCCGTAAAACAGTTTGCCGGGGTTCTTTTTGGCGTAGTCAATCAGTTCTTTGACCGAGTTGACGGGCAGCGATGGGTGCACGGCCAAGATATTGGGCGTCACGGCCACTTGGGCAATGGGTGTGAAGTCTTTCATCGTGTCGTAGGGCACGTTTTTGGAGAAAAACGGCACCAGGTAATGCACGATGGAGGTCAGCACGATGGAATAGCCATCGGGGCTGGAGCGCGCCACGTTGTCCGCGCCCAAGGTGGCATTGGCACCAGGGCGGTTGTCCACGATCACCGGTTGGCCCAAGATCTCGCTCAAGCGCTGCGCCACGGGTCGGGCCAAGGCGTCCACAGCGCCACCCGGTGCGTAGGGCACCACCAAGCGGATGGGTTTGTTGGGGTAAGCCTGTGACCAAGCCAGCAAAGGCGCACACAGCAGGGCCAGCAATGTCAGGCGGCGTCGAATCATCGGGGGGTCTCCAATCATGGGTATATAAAAAAAGCGCAGAAAAAATTCGGGTCTGCCAAGCACCAGAGTTCAGTGTTGGTGCGCACCCAGGTGGCGCCAACGCAGGCCGCGCAAAGCGTCGCAAACCTGTTCGGTGACCACACGCTCAATCAGCTCGACCTGCTCGGGGCCGATGTCGGCCCATCCGGCACGCCGAACGATGGTCTCGCGGGCAAAGCGAAAAGCCAAACTTTGGCCCAGCAGTGCATGAAAGCGCACCACGGTCTCTTGTTGGCCAGGGGTATCGCCAGTGTAAGCCTCGATCAGGCGCGCACCCACTTGGTGCAAGCGCTCCAGGCAGCCTTCGTACAAGATATCAAAGGCCTGGGTCGGGTGCATTTGCTCCTTGACCACGATGCTGGTGACGGCCAACATCTCTTGGTAAGTTGACAAGCTTGCACCGATCAAGCGACCAAACAGGGCCAAGTACGATTCGGGCTCACTGGGGCCCTGGCCAAGTTGGATCTCAATTTCATCGAGCAGTGGGCCCAGCCGAGCGACCAAGGTGTCGCTGATGTGATGGGCCACGGCAAAGTACAAACCCTCTTTGTTGCCAAAGTAATAGGCAATGGCCGAAATGTTTTGGCCCGCAAGCTGGGCGATCTCACGCGTGGTCGCGCTGGCCAGGCTGTTCTCGCCAAACACCTGCACACCGGCGCGGATCAAAGCGGCACGGGCCAGTGGGCCGCGACCTGATTCGGCGGGCGCTGAAGCGTCCAACATGGGGGAGGTAGAAATCATGCGCGGACTCTAAATCAATTGATTGACTTAATCAAGCGCCTGGCATAGCATCGCCGCGCAAAGGAGACAAGCCATGACCAAGCCAAGCACAGCGGCCACGCAGCGTGAGTTGCGGCCCTACAGCGGCTACCACAACCGGCCTGCGCCCAGCGACGACAGCTTCATCACCCAGGTCGGGCCCGGCACCCCTGGGGGTGAGTACCTGCGTCGCTATTGGCACCCATTTTTGCTGGCCTCAGAACTCAAAGACCTGCCAGTGCCGGTGCGGTTGCTGGGCGAAGACCTGGTGGTGTTTCGCGACGGGTCGGGCCAGTTGGGCTTGCTGCACCGCCATTGCATCCACCGCGGCACCTCGCTGGAATACGGCATCGTGGCCGAGCGTGGCATCCGCTGCTGCTACCACGGCTGGCACTTCAACGTCGACGGCACCGTGCTTGACACGCCCGCAGAGCCCCAGACCAGCCGCATCAAGGACAACTTTGTACAAGGCGCTTACCGCATCCATGAGTGGAAGGGCCTGTTGTTTGCCTACATGGGTCCAGTGGACGCCGAACCCGAATTCCCCACCTATGACTGCGTGGACAACCCGTCCGACAACGAGGTGGTGCCGTTTCGCATGAACCTGCCATGCAACTGGGTGCAAATCGTAGAGAACGGATCAGACCCCATCCACAACGCATACTTGCATGCCATCGTGGCGGGACAGCAGTTTTCAGCGGCGTTCAAGGTTTTGCCGCAACTGGACTTTCCAGAAACACCGCTGGGGTTTTTGTCCATGGCCACGCGCAAAGTGGGCGACTATGTGTTTGTCCGCGCCAGCGACATCATCTTGCCCAACATGGGCCAGTTTCCAAACGGGGCCAACCGGGTCGACGCAGAAAGCGTGGGGCTGCGCCCCTTCTTGACCCGCTGGGCGGTGGCGGTGGATGACCACAATTCTTTTTACATGGGCTTTGCCCACCTCAACAGCTACAACGCTGGCGTGCGCAAAATCAGCCGCGAGGATTTTGGTGTGGACCAAATTCCTTTTATTGGCCAAACCCAAGACCGCCCCCACGCCGAGCGCCAGCGCGAACCCGGCGACTTTGATGCGGTGGTCACGCAAGGCGCTGTGGCCAACCGCAAGGCCGAACACCTGGGCACGACCGACCGCGGTGTGGTGCTGTTTCGCCGCTTGCTGGCCAATGCCATCCGCACCACGGCCGAGGGCAAGGTACCGGTGCAACCCAGGTTGAATGGTGACAAGCCGGTGAGCACCTATGCGCACGAGGTGGTCATGCGGGTGCCCGACGATGTGAATCTGGACGACCCACAGCGATTGGCCCAGTTCGGGCGCGAAGCGGCGTTGAGTTTTGTCGAGTTTGATCATCTGCCCCCTCTTGAGCGCGAGCGAGCCGTCGACAAAAAGGTGCGCGAGATATTGCAATCCATGGCCCATGCAAGCGCCAAATAAACACTGACCGGAGACCACACATCATGAGCCGCAAATATGTACCCCATGTGGCCGATGCCGCAGCCCCGGTGGGCAGCGCACTGGTCATGGCCGCAGCTTGGGCCTTTGTCAATGGCGTGTTGCCGGTTGACTTGGTGCAACCGAGCAAGGCCTTGGCCGAGTCGGTGGAAGAGCAGTCGCGCCAAATCATGCGCAACCTCGACAGCTTGCTTGCGGCCCAAGGGCTGGCGCGCACCCAGGTGGTGGCAGTGACCGTGCATTTGCGGCAAATGAACCGTTTTGGGGCCAGATTCGAAAAAGTTTATGCTGGGTTTTTCGAGGCCGAAAAAGCCCCCACCCGATCATTGGTGGGTGTGACGGAGTTGCCCCGCGAGGCTTTGGTGGCGATGGACTTTGTGGTCCATGCCGGTTGAAAAATGGCAGTCTAAAAAGGAAACACAACGTGAATAAATTTGTTTTGGTGGTGGAGTTCGATGTCAAGCCCGAGTGCCTCGACGAGTTCAACCGGTTGATCGACATCAACGCCCATGCCTCGGTGGCCAACGAAGCCGGTTGCTATCAATTTGATGTGGTGCGTGGCATGGAAGACCCCAACAAAATATTGCTCTACGAGGTGTACGCCAGTGAAGAGGCATTCAAGGTGCACATGGGTTGGGCCCACACCCAAACCTTTTTGGCCGCTGCCAAACCCTTGATCACCCGCCAGGCTGCCACCCGTTGGCTGCGCTCGGTGGCGCCCGTGGTCAAAGCGGGCTAAAGCCCCCACATCAAAATTGTTCTTGTTTGCCCGCGCCCTGTGTCAGGGGCGGGCTTGTTATGCTCATTCCTATGCTTGATCTTTTTGTCAAATCGGTCACCTGGGAGGCCGAAGGTGTCCACTCCTATGACCTGCGCGCCCCCGACCTTTCCCCTTTGCCCCCGGCCAGTGCCGGGGCCCACATCGACCTGGTGTTGCCCCAAGGCCTGACCCGCAGTTATTCGCTGCTCAATGCGCCAGGCGAAACCCACCGCTACTGGGTGGCAGTGCAAAAAGACCCGCAAAGCCGGGGCGGCTCGGCTTGGATTCACCAACAACTCAAAACCGGGGACCGTGTGCAGGTGCAAGCCCCGCGCAACCACTTTGCACTGGTCGAAGGCCAGTCCCCGGTGGTGTTGATTGCGGG
>RFXS01000060.1 GCA_009921465.1 Betaproteobacteria bacterium | reverse complement strand
GAAGTGTCCGCCTTGTTGGGTCGCATGCCATCTGCTGTGGGTTACCAGCCCACCTTGGCCGAAGAGATGGGCCGTTTGCAAGAACGCATCACTTCCACCAAAGTGGGCTCCATCACCTCCATCCAGGCCGTTTACGTGCCTGCCGATGACTTGACCGACCCCTCACCAGCCACCACCTTTGCCCACTTGGACTCCACCGTGGTGTTGTCCCGTGACATCGCTTCATTGGGCATCTATCCTGCGGTGGATCCTTTGGACTCCACCAGCCGTCAGCTCGACCCCTTGGTGGTGGGCAATGACCACTATGAAACCGCGCGTGCGGTGCAAGGTACCTTGCAGCGCTACAAAGAATTGCGCGACATCATCGCCATTTTGGGCATGGACGAATTGGCCCCTGAAGACAAATTGGCCGTGGCCCGTGCTCGCAAAATCCAGCGTTTCCTGAGCCAGCCTTTCCACGTGGCCGAGGTGTTCACCGGCTCACCCGGCAAGTACGTCACTTTGGCCGAAACGATTCGCGGTTTCAAAATGATTGTGGCCGGAGAATGTGATCACATGCCTGAACAAGCGTTCTACATGGTGGGCACCATCGACGAAGCCATTGAAAAAGCCAAGAAAGTTTGATGGGAAACCCCATGAAAACCATGCAAGTCGATGTGGTCAGTGCCGAAGAGCTGATTTACTCTGGTGAAGCCACTTTTGTGGCCTTGCCAGGTGAAGTTGGCGAATTGGGCATTTACCCGCGCCACACACCACTGATCTCACGCATCAAAGCTGGTTCAGTGCGGATTCACAAGCCCGATGGCGAGCAAGAGTTTGTGTTTGTCGCCGGCGGTATTTTGGAAGTGCAACCCGACTCCGTGACTGTTTTATCGGACACGGCGGTGCGTGGCAAAGATTTGGACGAAGAGCGCGCCAACGCGGCCAAAAAGGCCGCCGAAGAAAACCTGCGCAATGCCAAGTCCAAAATCGATGTGGCGGCAGCCCAATCTGAGTTGATGGTCTTTGCGGCTCAGTTGGCTGCGCTGCGAAAGTACCGCGGCAAGAAGTGACATTTTTGCCTGTGACCAAGCCCCACCACCCTGGCCCTGTGCTGGGGTTTTTTATGGTCTGTGCGCTGCGGGCACAATCGCAGCATGGCTAAAGACAAATTGCGAGCCGCCGCCTTGGGGGGCAGTGCCGACGAAATAGAAAACATTTTTTATGAGGCCTTGCAAAGCGGCGACATTGAGCGTTTGATGAATTGCTGGTCCGATGAAGAAGACATTGTGTGCGTGCACCCCGGGGGGCCTCGTTTGATCGGTGCATTGGCCATCCGCGCCACCTTTGAAAACATGTTTGCCAATGGGACCATTCAGGCCAAACCCAAGCGCTTGCGCAAGGTCGAGTCGCTCACCAGTGCCGTTCACAGTTTGATAGAGAGCATCAGCATCCTCACCCCAGAGGGTCCGCGTGAAGCTTTTGTCACTGCCACCAATGTGTACCACCGCACGGCACAAGGCTGGCGCATGGTGGTGCACCATGCCAGCCCAGGCCGCGAAAGCGAACAAGAAGAAATCGAGGACCCGCCACAGGTGCTCCATTGAATTGGGATTACCACGCGCCATGGTGGGCGTTGGGGGGCCATGTACAAACCATGGCATCGGCTTTGTGGGCGAACACCGGGCCAAACTTGGCTTGGCAGCGAGAGCGCTGGGACACGCCGGACGGAGACTTCATCGACGTCGACAGTTTGTCCGGGCAAGCTGGGCAAGCTTGTTGGGTGATGTTCCATGGCCTGGAAGGGTCTTCGGGCAGCCATTACATCCGCGCTTGTGCTCAGCTGGCCCAGCACGCTGGTTGGCATGTGGTGGTGCCGCATTTCCGGGGTTGTGGGGGTGAAGTCAATCGACTGCCAAGGGCTTATCACTCAGGCGACCATGCAGAGATCGATTGGATATTGCGCCGACTGCGGCTTACCTACAACCGACTGCATGTATCGGGTGTCTCTCTCGGTGGCAACGCTTTGCTGCGCTGGGCCCAGGAGATGGGGCACCAAGCCAGTCAGGTGGTGCGCTCATTGGCGGCGGTGTGCGCCCCCATCGACTTGGCCGCCAGTGGCCACGCCATGGGCAAAGGCGTTAACCGGTGGACTTATACCCCCATGTTTTTGCGCACCATGAAACAAAGGGCGCACCTCATGTGGCAGCGCCACCCTGGTGTGTTTGATCTGGCACAGATGCAAAAAGCGCGCACCTTGTATGCGTTTGACAACGCATTCACTGCCCCCTTGCATGGCTTTCGCAGCACCGAAGACTATTGGCAGCGTGCGTCAGCCAAACCGCGGCTCAAAGAAATAGCTTGCCCCAGTTTGCTCATCCACGCGCGCAACGACCCCTTTGTGCCTGCCCATAGTTGGCCCCAGGCTGATCAGGTGGGCACTTCGGTGGCGCTGTGCCAAACCGAAACAGGCGGCCATGTCGGGTTCTTAAGCGGCACGCCGCCCGGCCAATTCAATGCTTTGCCAGAATGCCTCATGCAATGGTGGAAACTCAACCCCTGATGGACGACATCGTCAAACAAGCCATGGCCAAATGGCCCAATGTCCCCGCCTGCTATGGCTGGTTGGGCTTGGATGCGCGAGGACATTGGTACATGCGCGACGAGCGCATACAAGCTGGCGGCAGCTTTGCCAAAAACAAAGGCTCGCAACTCAAACACGACAAGTTGATCGAGTTCATTGGTCGCAACTACATGCCAGACCCAAACGGTTGCTGGTACTTTCAAAATGGACCACAACAGGTGTTTGTGGAGTTAGAGGTCACCCCTTGGGTATGGCGGGTTGACCCCGATGGCACGGTGCGCAGTCACACCGGCTTGCCTGTTGAGGTACAGCAATGTTGGGTTGATGAGGGGGGCATGGTTTATTTGGCCTGCGACGCGGGCTTTGGGCTGTTGCAAAGCCAAGATGTGGCATGGGCTGCCCAGTGCATTGAGCTGGGGATGTGGCAACCGCAACCTTGCTTGAGCACAGACTTGGCCAAGCGGTTTGCATATCAAACCAGCCCGCAACAGTGGGCATTGAACCAACGCCAGGGCTTGTTCAGCGATGGGCGGCTCAACAGGTGAAAAAAAAGGCCCCGCAGGGCCAGTGGTGCTGAGCTCAAGCAAGCATCATTTGGCTGCTTCGGGCTTTTTGGGTTCGGCAAACTTGGCGCCGGCGGCATTGGCCATGTAAACGACGGCGCGACCAATTTCCAAGTCATCAAAGTCGCCACCGGCTTGTGCACCCATGGCGCCCTTGCCTTTGAGGGCCGAGTTAAGCAGGCTATCAAAGCCGGTTTTGATGCGCGCACCCCAAGCCGGTGCATCAGAAAACTTGGGAGCGCCAGCCGCACCCACGGCATGGCACGCTGTGCATTGCGCTTTGTAGACCTCTTCGCCCGACTTCAATTGACGGTTGGCATCGCGTATTTCAACAGAGCCAACTTTTTGCAATCGTGCAGCCACCGCCTGAGCGGTGTTGTCTGCGCCAGCAGCTGGCTTGTTTTGGGTGGTGACGTAGTACACCAATCCAATGATGATGAATACCGGCGCAATAAATGACAAAGCCACGGTCACCAACAGTTGAACCGGGGTTTTGATGGGGCCAGTGTGGGCTTCTTCGTGGTTGTCGCTCATGGGGAATGTCCTGTGCAGAGGCGCTGAAAATCAATACAGAATTATACAGTTGCCCCGTTCAGCCACTTGTTCGCACGTCGATGCCTGCGTTATCAAAAGCAGCCGCATTGAGCCGGCAGGCGCGCGCAGTCCGCACCCACCTACAATGCGCCTCTGTCAATGATGCGGCTGTAGCTCAGTGGATAGAGTATTGGCCTCCGAAGCCAAGGGTCGTGGGTTCGATCCCCGCCAGCCGCACCATCTCCACATTCGCCACCCTTTGCGGTGGCGTTTTTGTGGGTGCTCGATCAATCCAAATCCGCTTTTTGATCACTTTGCTGCATTTGCAATGCCTTGCCTGAGCCATTTCGTCGGCTTGATGCACAGCGTGGTGCACCACCAAGGTGAACTCGCCTCGCAGGCGCTGGGGGCTGTGCGCCAACCAAGCTGGAAATTGATGGGCAGGCATGGTTGCCACCTCTTCAAATTGCTTTGTCAGCTCACGCCCAACGGTAAGCGGGCGCTCACCCAAGGAAGATAAATCCTGGGCCAATGCGGTCACGCGGTGAGGTGATTCCAGCAGGACTTGGGTGCGATTTTCCAAGGCCAGGGCTTGCATGGCGCCAAGTCGTTCGGCCCCTTTGGCAGGCAAAAAGCCCCAAAACACAAAGCCTGCATCTTGCGCATGCGTGCTGCCACACGCACTGAGCAAGGTGGTCACACTGCTGGCACCCGGAATGGGCAGCACCCGCAAGCTTTGGGCCGTGACCGCGCGGGCCAGTCGCGCGCCCGGGTCGCTGATGCCAGGTGTCCCCGCATCGCTCACATAGGCCACCCGCTGGCCTTGGCGCAGCAAGGCCAGCACTTGATCGCTGGCTTGCACTTCATTGTGTTGGTGCACCGCCAGCCATTGATCGGCCCGCTTGTCGATGCCGTAGGCGCGCAACAGGCTTTGGCTGTGACGGGTGTCTTCGCAAGCGATGGTGTCGGCCAGCGACAAGACGTGCAAGGCACGCAAACTGATGTCGGCCAGGTTGCCAATGGGGGTGCCCACCATGTACAAAGTGGCCAAGGGGTAATCTTGCATGGCTGCAGCAGCATGGGCCGCAGCCAAAGCCGGTTCAAAAGAAGCACTCATGGGGGAGGCACTCAATGGGGGATCTCAATCCAAAGACCGTCAGCACCAAACAAAAGGGCGATGCTGCCGAAGCGCTGGCATTGGCACACTTGCGTGCGCATGGCTTGCGCCTGCTCGAGCGCAATTATCGAACGCCAGGCCGCGGTGGCGGCGAGATTGACTTGATCATGCGCGATGCAGACGGCACCTTGGTGTTTGTGGAAGTGCGCCAGCGCAGCCGCAGTGACCATGGCGGCGCAGCGGCCAGCATTGGCTTGGTCAAACGCCGGCGCATTGTGTGGGCGGCTCGCCATTACCTGATGCGCTGGCCCCAAACGCCTCCATGTCGTTTTGACGTGGTGGTGGTGGAGCCCACGGGGATGCAATGGATACCAGCGGCATTTGACGCGATGTAACAAAACGGTGGCCACCAGAAGTTATGATCGCTACATGTTAGAGCAACGCATCGAACAGCACTTTATTGAGAGCGCCGACCTCAAGTACCAGGCGGCCCAAACCCTGAGCAAACCCATCGCTGCGGCGGTCCAGGCCATCTTGGCCAGTGTCACCAATGGGGGCAAGGTGTTGGCTTGCGGCAATGGGGGCTCTGCGGGCGATGCCCAGCACTTCGCTGCCGAATTTGTTGGCCGCTTTGAGCGAGAGCGCCCTGAACTCGCGGCCATCTCTTTGGTGACCGACAGCTCCATTTTGACGGCCATTGCCAACGATTACCACTTCAACCAAGTGTTTGCCAAGCAAGTGCGTGCGCTGGGTCAAACCGGTGACGTGCTGCTGGCCATCTCCACCAGTGGCAATTCCAGCAACGTGATTGCCGCCATTGAATCAGCCCACGAGCGCGAAATGACCGTCATTGCCCTGACCGGTAAAGGGGGGGGCAAGATGGGCACCATGTTGCGCGAAACAGATGTGCACATTTGCATCCCTCACGAGCGCACAGCACGCATACAAGAGGTTCATTTATTGGCCATTCACTGCATCTGCGATGGTGTGGACTCTCAACTTCTCGGCGACCAGGAAACCCCATGAAAAATTTTGCTGCCTTCAAACTCCCCCGTATATTTGCCTGGGTCATGTTGACTGCGGGCTTGTCCGCTTGTGTGGCCCCGCTGATGGTGGGCGGCTTTGTAGGGGGCACCATGGTGGCCTCGGACCGGCGCACCTCTGGCGCACAACTGGAAGATCAAGGCATCGAAATCCGAGCCAGTTCGCGCATTCGCGAGCAAATTGGCTCGGGTGTGCACATCAACGTCACCAGTTACAACAGACAGGTGTTGCTCACCGGCGAAGTGACCAAGGCGCAAGAAAAGCAACTGGCCGAACAAATTCTCATCCGCGTAGAGAACGTGCGCAGCGTGGTCAACGAGTTGGCCACCGCACCCAATTCCAGCATGTCAGACCGTGCCAATGACGCGTTGATTTCGGGCAAGGTCAAGGCATCCATGGTCGACAGCCGCGACGTGTTTGCCAATGCCTTCAAGGTGGTGACCGAGCGTGGCACGGTTTACCTGATGGGCCGTGTGACACAGCGCGAGGCGACGCGGGCGGTGGAGATTGCCCGTGGCGTCAGCGGGGTTCAAAAAATCATCCGCGTGTTTGAAATCATCACCGAAGAAGAACTCAAGACCTTGCAGCCACAGCCCCCCAGCGAGGCTGCACCAGCACCTACCAGCAAACCTTGAGTTTGGCTCAATGCCCCATCAAAAAAGGCCCCAAGGGGCCTTTTTGCATGCCCAAACGGGCAGTGGGTTGCATGGCCCTTCACTTCAGGCGCTTGATCAGGCTGGACGTGTCCCAGCGCGACCCACCCAAGCCCTGCACATCGCCATAAAACTGGTCGACCAAGGCCGTGACGGGCACCCGTGCGCCGTTGCGCTTGGCCTCGTCCATCACCAGGCCCAAGTCTTTGCGCATCCAATCCACCGCAAAGCCAAAGTCAAATTTGTCGGCCACCATGGTCTTGCCACGGTTGTCCATTTGCCAGCTTTGGGCGGCCCCCTTGCCAATCACGTCCAGCACCAGGTTCACGTCCAGACCGGCGCGCTGGCCAAAGGCAATGCCCTCACTCAAGCCTTGCACCAGACCGGCGATGCAAATTTGGTTGACCATTTTGGTCAGTTGACCTGCACCGCTGGCACCCATCCAAGTAAAGGCGCGTGAAAACGCCATGGCCACCGGCTTGGCGCGCTCAAAGGCAGCTTCGTCGCCGCCGCACATCACCGTGAGCAAGCCGTTTTGAGCGCCGCCTTGACCACCTGAGACGGGTGCATCGACAAAAGCCACGCCTTGCTTGAGTGCCAGTGCACACAACTCGCGCGCCACCATGGCCGAGGCAGTGGTGTGGTCGATCAACACCGTGCCTGCCTTCATGCCCGCCAATGCGCCGTCTGCCCCCAAGATCACCGAGCGCAAGTCGTCGTCGTTGCCCACGCAACAAAACACCAGGTCAGCCCCTTGCACCGCTTGGCGTGGCGTGGGCGCATGCTGAGGCTTGTGCGCGGCAAACTCTTGGCAAAAAGCTTGGCCCTTGGCGGCATTGCGGTTGTAAACGGTCACGCGGTGACCGGCCAAGGCCAAATGGCCGGCCATTGGGAAACCCATCACGCCCAAGCCGATGAAGGCCACAGACATGGCGGGGGTGGAGTCGTACGTTTTGGGGTTGAGGCTGCTCATGGTTTTGTCAGGTTGATGGAATGCAAAACCACATGATAGTGCCCTGCCAGGGGCCGGGTGGGGCATGGGGTCAAGACATGGGAAGGCCGACCGAAAGATGGTGCTGGGCTTGCTGCGCATCGATCACCCCAGCGGCAATCAGGCGACGCAAATCCTGCTCTAAGCTGTGCATGCCCCAACGGGCACCGGTTTGCAAGGCGTGGGCAATTTGGTTGATTCTTTGATCGCGGATCATTTGCCCCACCGCTGGGGTGGCGCGCAATACCTCAAAGGCCGCCACCCGACCTGGTTGGTTGGCGCGGGGGCACAAGACCTGGGAGGCGATGCCCAGCAAACTCTCGCTCAGCTGCGCTTGTACCCAGGCTTTTTCAGCGGGCTCAAACACATCAATCAGCCGCGTGATGCTGCTGGCCGCACTGTTGGTGTGCAAGGTTGACACCACCAGGTGCCCCGTTTCCGCTGCGGTCAGTGCCAAGCGGATGCTCTCGGTGTCGCGCAACTCGCCCACCACGATCACGTCGGGGTCTTCGCGCAGGGCGGCCCGCAAGCCGCTGGCAAAGCTGGCTGTGTCCCGGCCTACTTCACGTTGGGTGACCAGCCCTTTGCGGCTGGTGTGAACAAACTCAATCGGGTCTTCCAAAGTGATCACATGGCGCGATTGGTGTTGGTTGATGTGGTCGACCATGGCCGCCAAGGTACTGGTCTTGCCTGAGCCTGTGGGCCCAGTCACCAGCACCAAGCCATGGGCCTGTGCCGACCAATCGGCCAAAGCCGCAGGGCATTGCAAATCTTCCAACGTGGGCACCTTGCCAGAGATGGGGCGAAGCACCATCCCCAAACCGTGGTGGTGCCACATCAAGTTGAATCTAAAGCGGCCCAAGTTGGGCAAAGTCAAGGCACCGTCACAGTCCAGTGGGTGTGTCAGGGTCGACGGCCAGGGGGCATCGGCAAATGACTGCAACCACGCCAACAGGCTTGTACTGTTCAGTGCTTGAGGGCTCAGGGCGCACATGGCCCCGTCAACGCGCATCATCGCAGGCGCACCCACTTGCAAGTGAATGTCCGATGCATGGCGCGCCATGGCTTCGCCAATCCAAGTTTGGATGCCCATGAGCCCCCCTCTCTGATCGTTATAGTCGGATTATGGATAGATTGACTGACGCTTGGCAACATTTGCAAGACCGCATTGCAGCGGCTTGTAAAGCCAGTGGCCGCGCGCCCGCCAGCGTGCAGTTGCTGGCGGTCTCCAAAACCTTTCCCGCCGAACAAGTCGCCGCTGTGGCCGCCCTGGGCCAGCGCGACTTTGGCGAAAACTATGTGCAAGAAGGCGTTGACAAAATCGCCGCGCTGAGCCATTTGCCCGGCATGGTGTGGCATTGCATCGGCCCTTTGCAAAGCAACAAAACCCGTTTGGTGGCCGAACATTTTGACTGGGTGCACAGCGTGGACCGCTTGAAAATTGCCCAACGCCTGAGCGAGCAACGCCCGGCCCATTTGCCGCCCATGCAAGTGTGTTTGCAGGTGAACATCGATGGCGGCCCCACCAAGGCCGGGGTCACCCCGGCTGATGCATTGGCCTTGGCACAAGCGGTTTTGGCCTTGCCTCGAATGGTTTTGCGCGGCCTCATGACCATCCCTGAACCAGTTGTTTTATTTGAGGCGCAGTTGGCTGTGCATCAGCAAGCCAAGCATTTGTTTGACGAGTTGCAGTCGGCTTTGGCCTTGCCCCACTTTGACACTTTGTCCATGGGCATGAGCGCCGATCTGGAGGCCGCCGTGCAAGCAGGCAGCACCATGGTGCGGGTGGGTACGGCGCTGTTTGGGTCGCGGTGAAGACGCCTTGCTGCGGCCGCCCGAGCGTACCTTTGGCCGTTCGACGTGCTGCGACTTGGCGGTTAGAGGCCCACACCTGAAAGCCGTTTAATAAAACTTTAAGGCTAATTAGTTTCGAATATTGGTATATTTAAGCTCTTATTTAGCCAGGAGAGGCCATGTCTGCATTTGAAAACGCACAACGATTTTTTCACGCCTGCGAAGCCCCTTTGGGCTGGGAGGGTTGCAAGTCCTATGTGGCCGAGGGTGCGACCTTTTTTGCGCAAAGCGAACCCTTGGCCGAGGTCGGCACGGTGCGGGCTTACTGCGATTGGATCAAGGGCTTTGGCACCGTCACGGCCGCTGGTGCGCATTACGAACTTCATGCCCAAGGCTTCGACGAAGCCAAGCGCGAGGCCGTTTTCTTCGCCACCTACCACGCCACCCACGTGGGCGAAGGCGGCCCTGTGCCCGCCACCCACCAAACCACGCACTCCCACTATGTGTATGTGCTGACCATGGACGCCAACGACCAGGTTGCGCACATGGTCAAGGTGTGGAACGCCAGTTGGGCCATGCGCGAGTTGGGGTGGGTGTGAGCGAAGGCCAAGACAGCGCTTGGCATCAAACGCTGGGCGGCTGTGTGCTTTGCTGGCTGGCCACGGCCGATCAACAAGGTCAACCCCATGTTTCACCCAAAGAGGTGTTCGCTGTATGGGATGAGCAGCATGTGGTCATCGCGCATATTGCTTCTCCCACCAGCGTCAAAAACGTGTTGCAAAACCCCAAGGTATGCGTCAGCTTGATCGATGTGTTTGTGCAAAAAGGTTGGAAGCTTTTAGGTCGAGCAAAGTATGTGAGTGCCAGGGAAGATGGCTTTCATGCATATGCCAAGCCGTTGCTTGAGATGGCAGGCGACACATTCAAACTGATGGGTGTATTGGTGGTCAAGGTGGAACAGGCCCACCCCATCATTGCACCGAGCTATCGTTTTTATCCAGACTCCACCACGGAGCAAGCGCAAATTGAGGCAGCG
Organism: Betaproteobacteria bacterium; assembly: GCA_009921465.1. Classification (GTDB taxonomy): domain Bacteria; phylum Pseudomonadota; class Gammaproteobacteria; order Burkholderiales; family Burkholderiaceae_C; genus Limnohabitans. The sequence continues at coordinate 753 of RFXS01000060.1, read as the reverse complement.
ATGAAGACCTATGGGATTGTCCGGGGTCGTTAGTTTTATCCGTCAGTTTGCAGTGTCGCTTCTTCCCTCGAAATGACAACGAGTGCCATTGCGACAAAAGAAGCAATCCCCGTCACCGCGTGCGCAGCACGGTGCCTCAAAACCTTGGCAAATCCGGGTGGCTGATTTGCCCGCCCCGCACCAACATCTTGCCGTACTCGGCGCAGCGTTGCAGGGTGGGAATGACCTTGCCAGGATTGAGCAAACCTTGCGGGTCGAAGGCACGTTTGACACCGAACATTTGCGCGTTCTCGGCGGCTGAAAACTGCACGCACATGGAGTTGAGTTTCTCCACGCCCACGCCGTGCTCGCCGGTCACGGTGCCGCCCATGGCCACACTGGTTTCCAAAATGTCCGCGCCAAACAGTTCGCAGCGGTGCAGCTGATCCGGGTCGTTGGCATCAAACAAGATCAGCGGGTGCAAGTTACCGTCGCCTGCGTGGAACACATTGGCACAGCGCAAGCCGTATTTCTTTTCCATCTCGGCAATGGCCAGCAGGATGTCGGCCAAGCGCTTGCGCGGGATGGTCGAGTCCATGCACATGTAGTCGGGGCTGATGCGCCCAGACGCGGGGAACGCGTTTTTGCGTCCGCTCCAAAATTTCAAGCGCTCGGCCTCGTCGCGGCTGACCGCGATCGCGGTGGCGCCACAGCCTTGCAGCACCGCGCTCATGCGGCCAATTTCTTCTTCCACTTCCTCGGGCGTGCCGTCGC
>RFXS01000059.1 GCA_009921465.1 Betaproteobacteria bacterium | reverse complement strand
AACAAGGCAACCACTGGAACACGAGTGCCGCGAAACACCCAAGCTCCACTTACCCTATCAGGGCTAAGCTCTACAGAGGGGCAAGAGTTCCAATCAATCATTTTTGAATGTTAATACCTCGAAGGAATAAAAGCAACCTAAAAGCTCAGGGGTATGGGGTACGGTGTCCCCAACGAAGATTACTTCTGCGCGTCATCTTCTGGACTTTGCCGCAAGGCCTTGAGCCAATCGGGCTTGTCTGGGCAGTTGGTGTCGATCCATTTTTGCGCTTTGTCGTCGCCCAAAGACGCCGCTTTGGCCAAGAGGTGCATGGCCTCTTCTCGGTTGCGGGGTACGTCCTTGCCCGCATCCAACAAAAACCCGAGTTCACGCAAACCCAAGGTGTTGTCTTGGGCGGCCGATTGGCGCAACCAGTACATGGCGCGCTCTGTGTTTTCTTCCACGCCGTGGCCGTAGACAAACATCATGCCCAGATAAGCCTGTGACAGGCCGTGCCCCTCGGTGGCCGCCATGCGCAACCACCGCGCCCCTGCGGGGATGTCCTTCGCCACCCCTTCGCCCCACAGGTAAGCCATGCCCACCTTGTAGATGGCTTGTGTCATGCCTTGCTTGGCGGCTTCCAGGAAGCAAGCAAATGCCTTTTCTGGGCTTTGTTCAGTTTTAGATGGTTACTTCTTGATCAGGGCGCACTCACTGTCTTTGATGGGGATGGCGGTTTCATTGGGCGTCAACATTTTGACCATCTTGAAATAATCCCAAGGCGCTTTGGATTCGTCAGGTGACTTCACCTCCATCAGCGCAAAGTCCCGCATCACTCTTCCATCTTCACGGATATAGCCGTTCTTGGTGAAAAAATCATTGATGGGTGTCTTGCGCATTTGTGCCATGACGGTTTGGCCATCGTCTGAGCCGCTGGCCTTGACCGCCTGCAAGTAATGCATGACAGCGCCATACACACCGGCTTGAATGTGGTTAGGCATTTTTTTCTCTTTTTCAAAGAATCGCCGTGACCATTGACGGGTCTCTGGAGTCGAATCCCAATAAAAGGGGGTGATGAACTGAACACCTTGCGCTGTTTTAAGCCCCAGAGAATGAATGTCATTGATGGTGACACTCATGCCAGCCATTTTGATACCCTTTGCGACCAAGCCAAACTCTGAAGCCTGCTTGATTGCATTGGTGAAGTCACTTCCGGCATTGGCCAGGGCCAACACCTTGGGCTTGGCTGTATCAGCCTGCATCAGAAATGATGCAAAGTCAGAACTGTTCAGGGGATGCCGAACAACTCCAACAATTTTCCCGCCTGCCTCTTCCACAAAGCGACTCACATCACGTTGCAATGCGTGGCCAAACACATTGTCTTGCGTCAAAAAATACCATGAATTTCCACCAGCCTGAACGATACCGCGCGCTGTTCCCGCAGCAAGTGCATATGTGTCATAAGTCCAGTGTGCAGTCATGGGAGAGCAAGCTTTCCCCGTGAGATCAGAAGATGCCGCACCAGATATTAAAAATGGCGTTTTCAAGTTTCGGGTGATCTCCTGCACTGCAAAAGCCACAGAGGATGTGGGCACATCAATGATGACCTTGACTTGCTCGGACTCGATCCAACGTCTGGCAATGCTCGAGCCAATGTCTGGCTTGTTTTGATGGTCGGCCGTAACGATCTCAATGCGGCGATTCAATACCCGGCCACCAAAATCGTCGATCGCCATTTGTGCCGCAGAAACAGAACCCGAGCCCGTCAAATCTGCGTATATGGAGGACTTGTCGTTCAAAACACCTAAACGCAATGCATTCTGTGCTTGCACCACCGTGGCGCCGCATCCCAAAAGGCTTGCGAGTAAGAGATATTTAAAGCGATGATGAAACATGATTGATCTCCAGTTGTTGATGGTTAAATTTCTTTGATGATGAGTGCGCCGCTGGGGTGTGCTTTGACCTTCTGGCCAGGCAACACCACTGTGGTGGTGTCGAGTTGCTTGATGATGGCGGGCCCGAGTAATTGGGCGCCTGGCAGAAGCTTGGTGCGGTGATAAACGGGTGCCACATGCCATTTTTTATCAGCAAACATCTTTTGCTGCCCTGACATCTCGGGCGGTTTTCGGCTAAATTTAATTTTCGCTGACGCATCGGGACGCTGAAACGCAGCTGTAGCAGTGACATGCAGTGTCACCAACTCGACGGGGGTATCCAGTTGGTTGAATGTATAAAGCTTTTGGTGCAGCGCATGAAACGATTCCATGACTGTAGTCAGCGACGCCGATGTTTTCTTTGCGTCATTCCAAGGAACGGTCAACTCGAATCCTTGATGTGCATAACGCAAGCTTGCAGCCCATGAAAGCCTTTGCTGTGGCAGCGGGATAGATTCTTGTGAAAACCAGTGGGTTGCTTGTTTGTCCAATTCAGTGAATACCTGTTTGATCGCTTTCAAACTTTTGAACGGATCGGGGCAAAAGAAAGTGCGTGAAAAATCACTGCGCAAGTCTGCATTGAGCAAACCATAGGCTGATAAAACCCCAGGATGCGCCGCAATGATTTGCGTGGTGATGCCCAATAGCCTGGCCAATGAAGCACCGTGAACGGGGCCCGCACCACCAAAGGGCAAGAGCGCAAAATCGCGCGGGTCCAAACCGCGCTCAACTGTCACCAATCGCAAAGCACCAACCATGGCGTGGTCTACGATGTCCAAGATACCTTGGGCTGCCTGCGTCACTGTCAGACCCAGCGGATCAGCAATTTTCGATTGGATGGCTGCTTGAGCCGACTTTGTGTCCAGGATAAAGTCGTCGTTGAGCAAGCTCGGGCATAAACGCCCAAGCACCAGATTGGCATCGGTCACCGTGGGCTGTTTGCCCCCTTTGCCGTAACACACAGGCCCTGGCACCGATCCGGCACTTTCTGGACCCACAAGAAGTTGGCCATCGGCCGTCACCTTTGCCAAAGACCCACCACCCGCGCCAATGGTCGTGATGTCTATCATGGGTGTGTTGAGTGGCCAATCTCCTATTCGACCTCGCCCCGTCACGGCGTGCGCGCCTTGTTGTATCAGGCAAACATCGGCCGATGTTCCCCCTATGTCAATCGTGATGACATTGGAAAGGCCCGCCAATTTGGCAACGTGTGATGCCCCAATCACACCGGCAGCGGGACCAGATAAAACGGTTTGTATCGGCTCACGTTTAGCGGCGTTGGTGCTGGTCACGCCACCACTGGATTTCATCAAAAAAATGGGTGCGCGCACATCCATCTGCTGGCAACGATCCTCCAGTTTCCCCACATACGACGTGATGGCGGGCATCACATACACATTGAGGATGGTGGCCATGGTCCGCTCATACTCCCTGAACACCGGAAGAACCTCTGACGAAACAGAGATATGCAGTTCAGGGTCGGCGGAAAGCAACGAAGAGCGAACGTGTTTTTCATGCACGGGGTTGGCATATGAATGCAATAGACATATGGCGACCGACTTGAGCTTGGATGCCTTGATTTTTTGAGTGATCTCACTTATTTCGCTGTCAATGATTGGGGCCAACGGGCTGCCATCAAAATTCATCCTCCCCGATATTTCATAAATATGCTTAGGATGAACAGGTCGTTTGGGCTTGACCCATGAAAACATATTTTCTTTGCGTGGAATGTCATGCCGCCCAATTTCCAAAACGTGTCGAAACCCCTTGTTGGTGATCAACAGTAAATCGGCTCCTTTGCTCTCCAATATCAAGTTGGTCGCAACCGTTGTGCCATGAAAAATATGCGATACAGCGCCAACACCAACCGCTTGTTCGCTCAACACTTGCGCAATACCTTGCACAAATCCAACCGATGGGTCTTTGGGTGTGGTGGGGACTTTTTGGAGGTGCAACTCGCCATTTGATGAATTCATGGTGACGATATCGGTGAATGTGCCCCCAATGTCTATCCCAATCACTGTCGAATTTGGTTTTGTTTTATTCATTTGACTTCACCAATGGCCACTCAGACGTGGGTGTCCAAAATGCTGTGGTATCCATGGCGATGAAACATCTTGCTTTTCGGACGCATCTGTTGACGCGTTTTTTGGGTTGCGGCGACATTGACCGCCAAGGTTTCGCCATCTAAGACGACACCATATTCGCTCAACGCCTGCGGCACACTCACAAAACCACCCAACACATCAGAACGAACGGTTTCTGGATCACGATCGAAGGGATGGCCCCATCCCCCACCTCCGCCTGTCTCCATGCGGAAAACATCACCACGCTTGAGCACCGTTCCGTCGGCCATGGGCGCAAGGATGACTTCGTTGGCCCGACCAGGATTGATCACACACCGACCGATGCCGCCCATTTTTCCGCCATTCAAACCCCAAGGCGGATGGTCATTGGCATCGATTCGGTTGGACAATACAGCCTCATCAGCAAGCAACTCAAACTCGCGCACAACGCCTGTGCCACCCCGCCAAAAGCCTGCACCGCCCGAGTCCATGTGGATTTCATATCGCAACAAGCGAACAGGGTATGACATGTCCAAAAATTCAGCCGGGTAGTTTTCTTGCGCCACAAAGTACACGGCGTCAATTCCGTCAGCGTGGTTGCGCGCACCATTGCCAACAGCCACGCCATCGGTCAAGAGGAAAGGCTCTTTGTTCTCAGAGACGCCTCTCAGATAGTACAAACCGTACACATTGCTGGCAGCCACGGATTGCCCATTGGTGGCTTGCCCCAATAAACCCAAGCATGCGCTGATCAATCTAACCAGCGTTACGCCTCTTTGCCCCAGCGCCGCCGGGTAGCGCGGTTGCAAAATACTTCCTTCGCGCGTGGTGACAGATTTAAACGCATGCACGGCTCCTTGATTGAGCATGACATGCGGCTCATCTGCCAGAAGATAAATACCAAACACCATGCAAGGTACATCCGGATGCATCAAATAATTGATGGCACCCGGAGATTGATCCGAACTGCGACTGCCATCCAAACGGAAATTTTTTCCATCAGAAATCAAGTCCAAGGCCACTGCAAATGGGCCGTTGCCATGTCCATCCGTGTCCACCAAATCAGTGAACGAATATTTGCCCGGCGGGAACAGCGACCGTAGTTTCTTGAGAATGAATCTCTCGGTCTCCTCGATCAGATAAGCGAACGTCTTTAGAACTGTCGATTGACCATGGTGTTGGCATATTTCCAGCAGTCTTTGGTGCCCCAAGCGAACTGCAGCGACACAAGCACGTGTATCACCCAACACCATTTGCGGATAGCGTGAGTTTCTTTGAAAAATTCTGAATGCGTCTTCGTTATATACGCCCTTTGCATACAACTTCATGGGAGGAACAATGGTCCCCTCCTGGTGAATGCTGGTGGCATCGGGTGATAAGGAGCCAGGACGCATCCCGCCCACATCTGAAAAATGCGCCCAAGACTGAACGAATCCGACCAAGTTTGCTTCGACGAAAACTGGTGTCACGAAAACCTGGTCAGGTGTGTGCGAAACCCCACCATGGGATGCATAGCAATCGTTGTACCAAAATATATCCCCATCAAAAATTTCGTGCAATGCGAAATGCTCAAACAAGGGCCGTATCAAGTCTCCAAAAACGGGGATGTTGGTCCCAACGATGAGTTGACCCTGGGCATCAAATACCCCGGAGAAAAAATCTTTTTTCTCTCTGATAAAGGGCGACATGGCCGTTCTCTCTATCAAAGACTCCATCTCTTTTTGCAGTGTCTTTAATGCCCCTTTGATCAATTGCCTGGTGATGGGCTCGGTATCGGAGAAGTCAGCGTGGCGTGTTTTTTTTAAGCCCATGGTCTTGCTTATTTTTTGGGCAAATTACCGAGTAAAAACATCGATTGCAGTGCTTCAATTTCGCTAAAGCCAATCATTTTTTTAAACTCGGTCATGTTGGTCATCGGTTGCGGCAAGCCATGCACAGACTTGGACTTCCACAACTGCGCATAGTTTTGTTTCAGTGTTTCTGTGACTGTGAACAATCCCACCAATGGATAGACCGCCAGTCCGGCAACCTCTTGTATTTGATCGGTGGTCAAATCCTTTTCCAGCCAGCCCAGCAGTTGCAGTGACAAAGGCACACCGCAAGCTTGACGCAATCGGCGCAAACCATCTATGGAAGTAAAGCAACGGCTGATGGGTTGAATCAAGTCAGCCCCAGCCTCCACGTAAATTTTTGCGCGCTCTATGGCTTCGACCTCTGTCAACGCATCGGTGCGGGCAACGATGATGAGGTTGGGGTCGAGTCGCGCACGAACGGCTGCACGAATCTTGGCGGCACTTTCCATGACGGGCAAAATCTCAATGGCAGCCGCAGCCGCAGGACAGCGCTTGGGGACCTCTTGGTCTTCAAAGATCAAGGCATTCAGTCCTGCTTGTTCAAACTCACGCACGGTGCGCATCACATTGATGGCGTTTCCATAGCCCGTATCTGTATCGGCCACCACGGGAATGCTCACCGCATTGGACACATTGCGGGCCACCGACAGGTTTTCGGTCATTGTGTAGACCTCCACATCGGGTTGCCCCAACAAGCTGGCCGATACCGCAAAACCCGAAGTCATCAGCGCAGGAAAACCTGCGGCTTCAGCCAATTTGGCTGACAAGGCGTCATATACACCGGCCGCCCAAACGGTTTTCCCCTGGCGCAATGAATGCGCAAACTCTGCCCTGCTTTTATTCATAAGGATTCCTCTTGTCGAATGTGTTTCAAATATCCCAGTACGCCACCAGCCTCAATCATCAAGCGATCGCTTTCTGACCAAACTTCAAAATCAAGACGCTTACCGCTGGTATGGTTGATGATTTGGTGCGCTGCCCAATCCACTTCCAATTCATCCCACCGGTTGACAAACTTCAAAATACCCGGGCACGCAATTTGGGGGAAGCCCATGGCCACTTCGCCTCGCCAATAGCCAGGCGAAAAGCTCTCTGCCAGCACCGCGGCAATACCCAAATGACGCATGCCAATCATCGGCGGATAGTGCGGATGGCCGTAGCCAAAATTCATGGCCCCCACGAGCACATCACCCTTTTTCACTTGTGCGGCGAAATCTGTGTCATATGCCTGCATCGCCACTGACGCCAACTCTGCGGGGTCCCTCAACTTGATATTTTTAACCCCGATGATTTGGTCGACATCAAAATCGATTTCCTCAAATACAAAAGCCACGCGGCCGCGGATCACAGGCAAGCTCATGGCATCACCTCAGGTAGGGGCGAGGATCTGCAATTTGACCCTCTATGGCAGCAGCGGCGACCGCAGCTGCGTTGACGATGAATATCTCTGAATCTGTACTGCCCATGCGCCCACGCACATTGAGCGTGCCTGTGGACACAGCTCGCTGACCCGCACTCATCACACCCAACCGCCCAAAGCAGTAATCGCAAGAGGGCGACGAGACAAATGCCCCCGCAGCAATCAAGTCGGTGAGCAAGCCTTCTTGGGCCGCTTGTCGCATGATCTCCTGGCTTGTGGGCACCACATGCAATTGAAACCCCGGCTTGACACTGCGCCCCCGCAGAACTTGTGCCGCTGCACGCAAATCTTCCAATCGACCTGAAGCGCATGATCCCAAATAACCCACCTGAACCGACAAACCCAAATGATCTGTCAGGTTGCGTGTGTTCGCAGGGCTTGGGGGAATGACTACCACAGGCTCTAACTGCGTGATGTCAATGGTGTGGCGCGCTGCATAGATGGCATTGCGGTCTGAGTACAAAGGTTCGATGCTCAAGCGTGCGCGCTCTTTCGCATACGGCAAGGTGACTTGATCGGGGTTGATGATGGCCGTGACTGCACCGGTGAACATGGCCAAGCACGTGAGCGTTTGGCGTGCGTCTATGCCCATCTCTGCAACCGCCTCGCCACCAAACTCCAGCACCTGAAACCGACAGCTTGCCGGACCCAGCACACGCACCACATGATGGAAAACGTCCCGCGCCATGACACCCGGCTGCAACTGACCCACCAAATCGACCCGAGTGGTGGCAGGCACCGCCATTCGGATTTTTTCATTCACAAAAGACTCAATCAAGTGCCTGCGCACGCCCATGGCCAGCGTGCCAAATGTGCCCAATTGCGAGATATGCCCATCAAAGTGAACCACAAAGGCGCCAGGTGTGGCATATCCCAGCTCCGAGGCCACTTGATGTCCGATCCCCTTTCGCTCGTAGACCGGAACTTGGGCCATGGCTCCCCAATCGCGTGTGTTTTGGTGCAGTTCTTCTTCTTGCGGAGTGACCGCAGGAACCATGTGGTCAATGAACAATGCGAAACGTTTGGGGTCTTTGACACCGGAGAGGCCAAACTCATCTTTCATTTGTTTAAAGATGACGTCGGTGTAGCCAGGAAAGTCATAGGCCACAACAAAGTCGGGCTTGGCTTGGATGTTGTCACCCGCGCTCACCCGGCTTTGGCCGCTGGCGCGGGCCAGTATTTTTTCTGCAATGGTCAAAGACAAAATAAAGCCCTTCAAGCAATAATCACCGATGCTAGTGCCCGACGTGGTTTGCCATTTAAGTGTTTACCCCAGCCTCTGTGGATGGCCAATACATTCAGAATCGAAGCAGTCCATTTTTATATCCATGCTGATTCATTCGCCTCTTTCACCTCAACTCGGCCTGCTGGTGCATGACATGGATTTGTCATTGGGCGTGGACGCCAAAGACCACGGGTTGATGCGGCAACTTTTGCACGAACATGGCTTGCTGCTTTTCAAGCATCAGCACATCAACGAAATGCAACAAGCCGCGTTTGCTTCTATTTTTGGAAAATTTTCTCGCCAAGGGCCCATTCAACAAACCACCCAGGACGTCACCTATGTGTCAAACACGCGGCAAGACGGTACGTTTGGTAAAGGCGAGCTCAAGTTTCATTCTGATCAGTATTTTTTCCCGCACCCCATGAAAGCCATCATGCTGTTCGCCATTGATGTGCCGCTGCGTGGTGGCCACACATTGTTTGCCAACACGCACAGTGCCTTTCAGCGCATGACGCAACCCATGCGCCATGCGCTTTCAAAACATGAAGTGCTCCACACCTTTGATTACGACAGCGTTGACTACGGTGAGCAGCAAAACCAAAAGGTCCACAAAATCACTGTCAGTCAGTTGCATCCGGCGATTTCGCGTCATCCCTGGTCTCAGAAAGAAATTTTGACCACCAGCCAAGCCACCGGTAAAGCCTTGGTCGGCCCTTTATCAACGCCGGAGAAAGAGCAGTTGATGGCCCAGGCAAACGCCTATATTGCCGATCCCGCGCATATTTACAGCCACGCCTGGGAAGTTGGCGACCTGATCATTTGGGACAATCTTTTGCTGCAACATGCCAGACCCGACTTTGATCCCAACGAAAAACGCACCTTGCGCCGCTGTGCCTTGGCACACGACATGGAAACGGTGCACTGAGCCATGCCGCAGACTTTTCAATTTGGCCGCTTCAGCGTGTCTCGCATCGAAGAAATGCTCACGCCAGGGTTTGATCCTGCTTTTTTATTTCCTGAATACACCTCAGAAATACTGGCCACGCAGCCACTGCTCTCGGGCGAAGGCTTTTGGCATGCGGCCAGTGGCAAGCTGATGTCAAGCATGCACTCTTGGCTGATACGCACAGAAGATCATGTGATCTTGATCGATACCGGTTGCGGCAACGGCAAATATCGCGCTTTGCCGCTGTTTGAAAGGTTTCACCAACTCAACAAGCCTTATCTGCAGCAGTTGGCGCTGGCTGGCGTGCAGCCGCACCACGTCACGCTGGTGATCAACACCCACCTGCATGTGGACCACGTGGGCTGGAACACGCAGTGGCGCAACGGCGCATGGACGCCCACCTTTCCCAATGCCAAATATATTTTTGGCCAACATGAGTTCAAACACTGGTCGGCCGGTGGTGAAGGGCTCCAGCGATTGCCCGAAAACCAAGCCGTGATCGAAGACAGTGTTGTGCCTATTGTCCAAGCCGGTTTGCACGAGCTGGCCGATGATGGCGCGGAAATCATTCCCGGCTTGCGCATGCACGATTTGTCGGGGCACACCCAAGGCCAAATGATGGTCATGCTGGACGATGGGCACCGCTGCGCGGTTTTTCCCGGGGACGCCTTGCACCAGCCCATGCAAATATATGAACCCACTTGGAACAGCCGTTTCTGCGAATTGCAAGACATCGCCATCGCCAGCCGAATGCGGTTGCTGGAACACTGTGCTGACCGTGGGGCTTGCCTTTTTCCAGCCCATTTTGGTCGCCCCCATGGTGGTTGGGTCCACCGCCAGGGCGAGCATTTTTCTTTTCAACCCCTACAGACGCATGAACTGGTCTGATCTTTCACCCCTTTCACCCCTTTTTTCAATGGAGACCACAAGCATGAGAACACATCGCCGCACCTGGATGAGCATGGCCGCTGGCCTGCTCGCCGCATCCCTGTCCTTTGGTGCTTTTGCACAAGCCAAACCCCCGGTGAAGATTGCCGCCATCAACCCCTTGTCTGGCGCAGGCGCCTTCGACGGCCAATTGGCCCTGGAAGGGATGCAGGCCATGGCCGCCATCATCAACGCCAGCGGCGGGGTGTTGGGTGGGCGCATGCTCGAGTTGGTCACTTACGACGACAAAGGCAACCCCGAAGAGGGCGTGTCTGCAGCCAAACGCGCCATGGAGCAAGACAAGGTCGACCTGATCGTGGGCGGCTGGTTCAGTGCCGTTGCATTGGGTCAAAAGGAAGTGACGCGCGACAAAATCATCCACATCGTGACTTCAGCCCAACACCCCAAGGTCACCGACGAAGGGCACAAATACCTTTTCCGGCTCAATGCCACATCTACCATGATGTCGGATCGGTACTCCAAATTTGTTTGCGACAACATCAAGCCCAAGTCTGTGGCCTTCATCACCATCAACGACGACTACGGTCGCTTGGAAGTCGAGAACTACACCCGCCTGCTGGGCGCTTGCAAAATTGAAGTCAAGGGCAACGAGTTTTATAACCGCAACGACGCCGACTTCACCACTGCACTGACCAAACTGCGCAGCCTCAATGCTGACGCCATTTATGTGTCAGCCATCAACACATCGCAGGGCGCAACCATTTACCGCCAGCTGCGCCAAAGTGGGCACCGTGGCACCATCATTGCATCGGCTGGCAACATGAACCCCAAACTGGTGGAGCTTTCTGGTCCCGCCTTGGAAGGGGTCTACTCCATCTCTTTGTTTGCACCAGACAGCCAAAGACCCATGGCGCGCAAGTGGAGATATCCGATGCGGCC
>RFXS01000058.1 GCA_009921465.1 Betaproteobacteria bacterium | reverse complement strand
AAATATCTTTGTATTTGGGTGCCATAGGTCTGTTAATGGCCCATTTTTGTGGGGCACAAACCTACCCAACCAAACCCGTTCGCGTGATTGTGCCTTTTGCGCCTGGTGGCAGTGCCGATGGCACCATTCGCCCCATCGCTGACAAATTGTCTGAAATTTTGGGGCAATCGTTTGTGGTTGAGAACCGACCTGGCGGCATTGCAACGATTGGTGGATCGGTCGTGGCCAAAGCCGAACCCGATGGACACACTCTGTTGGTGATGCCTGGGACGCACGTGCTGACACCCAAAATGATGTCCTCCGTACCCTTTCACCCGTTCAATGACTTCACGCCCATCGCCAACATGGTGTTTGCACCTTATGTGATTGTCAGCGCAAGAAACCTGGGCTTTAACAATTTGAAAGACCTGGTTCAATACGCCAGTGCAAACCCAGGCAAATTGGCCATTGGCAACTCGGATGTGGTGACCCGACTGGGTGCGGAAATGTTCAGCCAAGCCGCCAACATTCAATTGACCCACATCACCTACAAAGGCGGTGGTCCGGTTGCCACAGATGTTTTGGGTGGCCATCTGCCCTTGGGCTTGGTCACACCTGTGACCATCACAGGTTTTTATAAAGACAAAAAGCTCGATGCGTTGGCGGTAACCTCACCCAGGCGCATCAGCAGTTTGCCTGATGTTCCCAGCGTGTCCGAAGCCCTGGGCCTGAGTGGTTTCGACTCTCAAACTTGGTTTGCACTCGCAGGTCCAGCAGGCATGCCACGCCCAGTGGTTGAGCGCTTGAGCAAAGCCATTGCCCAAGTGTTGGCCATGCCTTCTATTCGCGACCGATTGATTGCCATGGGTCTTGAACCCGCCACCGACACCAGTCCTGAGGGCATGGCCCAACTGATGAAAAATTTTGCACAGCGAAATTTGGCTTTGATCGAGTCTGCAAAAATCAAACCAGAGTGAGCAGGGGGTCCCCGTCAGCACCCAGCATTTGCCTTATTGTTTTTTTATCGGGGGACCAAGGTGTCGAAAATGATTTCAACCATCTCGACATAGCTCAGCAATAAACCCCAGGCCAGGACACCACCCAGACCGCCCAAAACAACGCAAAACCAATATTGCAATGCCCATGCCGCATACGCGCCCAGGGCCAGCAAGCCCCACCCCACCAGGGCCGCCAAAGTCTTACCGTGGCGGCGCACCAGACCCAACACCGGGTAGTGGGGCATGCCTTGTGAATCAGTCATAAAAATCCATTTAAAGAAAAGACAGTAGAGCCAGTTGAACTGCTCAGGGCTTTAAGCCCAAGGATGTGACAAAAGCAGACATGGATTTGGTTTCACGGGCAATCAATTCTTTTGCCTCTGGGGTTGAACTGCCCTGCGGTGGGGATGGATGGCAAAGATAGCGCTCGGCGATCATCCGAAATGGCCAAAATTTTGACGCTACCTGATGCATGGTGTCCTGCCAACCCACCTGTGGTCAAGGTTGCAAACATCACATCAATTTGGCCACCCAAAAGTGCAACCATGGCAGGTCCAGCCCCTTTGAAGGGCACATGGACAATATCTGTTCCGGTGATGTTTTTGAATATCTCCCCAGCCAAATGGTTGCCGGTACCCGAGCCGCCAGAACCAAAATTGAGTTTGCCAGGGGACGCCTTTGCCAACTGTATGAATTCAGCCAGGGTCTTGACGTTCAATCGGCTCGACACCGTGACGGCAAAAGGCGTTTTAAAAATCAACCCAATGTGTTCAAAGCCTTCCACTGGATCAAAAGGCAGGTTGTTGTAAAGAGCCGGAAACGATGTTTGCACACTGTTGCTGATCAGCAAACGGTGTCCATCCGGCGCAGACCTCGCCACATTGGCATAGGCTATGGTTGCCCCACCACCAGCAATGTTTTCCACCATCACGGTTTGCTTGGTGCTTTCGCGCAACTGCTGGGCAAACAAGCGGGCCGTGAAATCGTCGCCCCCCCCAGGTGGAGAGACAGCCACCACCGTGATCGGCTTGGACGGATAGCCATCGGCCATGGCCATAGAAGAAATCGCCGCCGCAATTCCCCATGCTGCAATTCTGGCAACCAACCGGATGGCAATAAATGTTTGGGTCAATCGATGCACATCATGCTCCTAGGTGTTCTATTTATGTCCCGTTTGAATATCGCATCAAGGATCCAGACCGTTCATGCGGGTATTCCCTATTTAGGCTCAGCAATGTGATGAGCATGCATCCGTTATGCTGAATCAAACCTCATTCGATGACAAGAGCGAATGGAAGACATACATTTTGGTGGATCATCATTGAACCTAAAGGACCCTGGGATGAAAGAGGAAACGTTTGATGTGCTCGTCATTGGTGGCGGCGGCTCAGGCCTGGCTGCGGCCAGCGAAGCGGCTCGCCATGGCGCCAAGGTCCTGCTGATCGAAAAAAACGCCCAATTGGGTGGAAGTACCGCTTGGTCTGTCGGTTCAGTGTCGGCCACACAAACGCGGCATCAACACAAAGCGGGTATCTTTGATGACTGTCCAGATTGGCACTTTGAAGACCTGGGTAAATTTGCGGGACCTTTGGCGGAGCGAGACAACCTAGGCCTGCGGCGCATCTTGGTTGATGAATCACCCGCCATGTTCGAATGGCTGATGCAAAGTGGCTTGGTTTTTTTGGGCCCTGCCAGCGAACCGCCACACCGGCTGCCACGGATGCACAACGTTGTGCCAGGCTCAAAAGCGTACCCGTATCACTTGGGACGTCTGTGCAGAAGTCTTGGTGTGAACTTTCGCTTTTCCACACGCGCCACTTCCTTGCGCCTGTCCAATGGCAAAGTGCAAGGCGTGGAAGCTATCGACGCCAACGGAGAAGCTGTTTTTTTCCGCGCCAGCAAGGCCGTGGTGCTCTCTAGCGGAGATTACAGCGCCGGACGTGACCTCAAAATGAAATTGGCCACCCCTGCAGCGGCAGCGTGTGAAGCGGTCAATGTCACCAACACGGGTGATGGCCACAGCATGGCCATGGCCATAGGAGCGCAAGTGGTCAATGGCGACTTAGTCCATGGGCCCATCATGCGCTTTATCCCACCCAAGCGACCTACTTGGATCGCCAAGCTGCCACCGCACACATGGCTGGGTCATGCTGCCGTATTGGCCATGACCTGTTTGCCCAACTTTTTGGTGCGCCCCATTTTGATGAGCTTCATCACAACGGCACTGGGGCCTGACCCTGGCTTATTCAAGGCCGGCGGGGTACTCATTAACCGATGCGGACAGCGTTTCGTCGACGAAATGAACAAGCCTGCGCTGGCATTGGCTGAGCAAGACCAAGGCATTGGTTACATTGTGTTGGATGCAAGCATGGCAAGCCGATTCACAGCTTGGCCTCATTTTGTGTCAACAGCCCCCAATGTGGCGCATGCCTATTTGCCCGATTACCGCCGCAATCGGCGCGATGTTTACCATCAAGCCAGTTCCATTGAAGAATTGGCTGTTGAACTTGGAATGGACGAAAACACATTGCGGCAAAGCCTGCAAAGCGCCGGACATGCGGGCCAAGCCCTCACGCAAGCGCCTTTTGTCGCATTGGGACCGGTGAAAAGCTACATGGTGCTGACCGATGGCGGCCTCAAAGTCAGCGATCGGCATGAAGTCATTGGAAGCGATGGACAACCCATTGCAGGATTATTTGCTGTTGGGTCAGTCGGCCAAGGTGGTCTTTTGCTCTATGGCCATGGACACCATTTGGGCTGGGCCTTTGTATCCGGTCGCAGAGCGGGACGCTTTGCTGCGGCTTATTCTTGCGACTAAAAGCAGCACATGGCATCGGAGGTTCGTCCCAAGCGAATTTATTTCGCGGTGCGCCACCCACAATGGCAAGGTGACGCCTTCATACAGCGGTGGCGACAGCATGGCAGATTGGCCATGCAATTCATGGCTGAACAGTCATGGGCGCATGTCAATCGCTACGTGCATGGCGACCGAATCTATTTGCAAGGTTTTCCAAACTCAGGGCCGGTCTACGACGGGATGGGCATTGTTTTTTTCAATAGCATATGGTCCCGCGAACAGCACTTGTCCAATGCCAATGCACGCAACATATTGCTTCTTGATGAAGACGAAACCTTTGCCCATCGCGTCAATCAACATGGCATGGTTTGCCAAGAAAGTGTCTTTGAAGGCGGCCAAAATCCAATATTTAAATGGGTGCAGGTTTACAAAGCCAGTGCAGGATGTTCATTGAGCATGCTGGATCAATATTTGCGCCTTCATCGCGAGTCCCTGCTGTCGGGTTCTCATTCAGAGGTTCAAAGTTGGATTGAAAACCGACCACTTCCGCCGGAGTCAGGCGCTGGATGGGGACTCCAGGCGGATGCCATCGTGGAAATTGGGTTTCAATCCATCGAGGCCATTCAAAGCTTGCTAGAAAGGTACCGAGATGTGAGCCCTAGCGCAAACCCGTCAATAACTTGCACCCTCAACATGCTGGTCCAAGACCATGAACTCAAGGGCGCTGCCAAGCCATGAAACAATTAAATTTTGCCCGAAGGTGATATCGCTCAGGGCTTGAGTAATCCTGCACCGATCAAGGCTTTGCGAATTCGTTCTATCTCATCGGGCTGAATTTTCACCAGCGGTGGTCGCACCACGGCACGAGGCAGTTTGCCCATCAAGACCAGCGCCTCTTTCATGCGGTTGTGCATGTCAACAAAGGGCTCGGTGTAAAAAACCTCGGCGGTGTGGTAAATGCGGTTGTGAATTTGTTGGGCCAAGGCCAGATCTTTGTTTTGCACCGCTTGGAACAACTGAGATTGCAGATCGGCTATCACCGAACCGCTGCCCGACAACAACCCATTGCAGCCCAGCACCAAGGAGCTGAACAACCAAGCGCTGTGGGTGCTCAATACGTTGACCGGAGGTTGGCGGGTTTGCAAGGCGCGAATTTGACGGTCGGCCAACTGCGCATTGCCGCACCAATCTTTGATGGCCGCGATGGTGGGCACCGCTTCAACCATCCGCAACAAAGTGGCCAAGGGATAACCTTGACCACCGGCGGGGTTGTACTGAAAGGCGATCAAAGGCAAATCTGTCACATCTGCGATACGTTTGAAATGCTCGATCGCCATTTCTGGCCGTTGACCAAAACTGTAAATACCCGATGGAAATACAAGCAAGGCATCTGCGCCGCCGTCATGGGCCATTTTGGCCAGGCGTTGCGCCTCCATGCTGCTGTCTGTGTAAATGCCGTTGACAATGGGCAACTTCGCACCAACTTCGTCTTTGGTGATGGCCAAAACCCGAACCTGTTCTTCAAAGGTGCAGGATGCTGCTTCGGTGGAGTGGGCATTGACCGTGATGGCGCTGATGCCTGAGACGCTGGCCACGTCGCGCAGGTGAGCTCGAAAGCTCTCTTCATCAATCGAGAGATCATCAAAAAAAGGCAGCAGCACAGCGGGGATCACACCATGGGGATGAAAGCGTTGTCGTTGGGTCATGGGAACTCTGTATGAAATAGAAATAAGCTGGAGGATAAAGCATCACCGCCGGTTTGCAAAGGCGGGTTCTCCCCTCAATTTAAAAAGCAAATCACCACTAGGGTTATGCCTAGCACCTGCTGGATTCAATCAGCTTAAATTGGTAGGGTGCACAGCACTGCGAACAAAAAGGTTGCAACATGAAATGCTTAAGCTTCTCAATGAATGGTCGAACTTCATATGGGGTTTTGCTCGATACAGGCCTGGTTGATTTGGGCCATGTTTTGGGCGACCGTTACCCCAGTTTGCTCGATGTCATTGAAGCTGGGCAGTGGTCATTGATGGAACAAACGGTCCAGCGCACTGAACCCCAACACAGTTTGTCGCAAGTTGTTTTGCAGTTGCCCATGCCCAACGTCAAGCGCATCTTTTGCGTTGGCAGAAATTACAAGGGCCATGTGGCCGAAGTGGGAGCCCAATTGCCAGAGCATCCCAGTTTGTTTTTGCGAACAGCGCAATCACTGGCACCCACAGATCAGCCCATCGTCCGACCACGCGTATCCACCAGCTATGACTTTGAAGGCGAACTCACTTTGGTGATTGGCAAAGCTGGCCGTCACATCCCCAAAGAAAAAGCTTTGGAGCACGTCTTTGGTTACACCATCATGAACGACGGCAGCGTGCGTGATTACCAGTCAAAGCATTCCTTGGCCGTAGGTAAGAATTTTGAACGTGCCGGATCCATGGGGCCGTGGATAGTGACCAGCGATGAAATACGCGACCCATCAAAACTCATGCTGAGCACCCATCTGAATGGCCAGCAAGTCCAGCACAGTCCCACGGACGATTTGATTTTTGATGTGCCAACCATCATTGCTTATATTTCTCAGTTCACCACATTGCAACCCGGCGATGTGATCGCCACTGGCACACCTGACGGCGTGGGTTTTACTCGAACCCCTCCGTTGTGGCTCAAACCCAATGATTTGCTGGAAGTGACCATCAGCGGCATTGGCACGCTGACCAATCAGGTCATCGACGAACCTTGAGGGTGGTTGCTTAAGCCGCCCCCTACTGGGTTGGGGTTGGCCAACTTAAATATTTGTTGTTTTGATCTGAATGGTGGGTCTGAACGGGCCCCAAGTGTCGAAAAAATACGGGCCCAGTATTTGCATATCCGTATTCAAAGCTGGTTTTGCGACACCGCACCCCCGTTCACTGGAGATCAAGCCATGTACAAATATGCCGCAGGCGTTTTATTGTCATTCTGCTCAATGACATCGTGGGCGGCAACCGCTTGGACCATCGTTGCAGACCAAGATTTGCGCGAAGCCATCAGCAGTTTTGAAAAGGCCATTACCTTGGAGCCGGGTCATGCCCAGGCACACTATTACAAAGCCGAAGCGCTGAAAGAACTCAAACACTGGGCTCCAGCATTGGCCAGTTATGAAAAGGCCATTGCCTTGGAGGCCACGCACGCCCCATCGCACCTTGGCCGTGCCAATGCCCTGTTGGCACTTAAACAATGGGACAGTGCCCTGAGCAGTTACCGGCAAGCAATTGCTTTGCAGCCCCAAGATGCCCACTTCCATCACGAACTGGGCAAAGCCCTGGCCCAACTCAAACAATGGGACAACGCCATCGCCAGTTACAACCAAGCCATTGCCCTTCAATACGATGCCCAAACATTTCACGACCGTGGGCAAGCCTTTCATGCTTTGCGCAAGTGGGATGCGGCGGTAGAAAACTTTGACCAAGCCATCGCCCTCAACCCGAAAGATGCCTTGAGCTTTCATGCGCGTGGTCGCTCTTTGCTGGAAAACAAACTGCCCCAACAGGCGCTGGACAGTTTTGACAAAGCCATAGATATCAAACCCCAATTCGCGCAGGCCCACAACGAGCGTGGCTTGGCTTTGCAACAAATGAAACAATTTGATCAGGCACTGAGCAGTTTCAGTGCCGCCGTGGCCCTGGATTCCCACTTGGCACAAGCCCACTTCAACCGGGGCCGGGCTTTGAAAGAGTCGCAGCAATTCAGTGACGCCTTGCACAGCTTTGAACAAGCGATCGCCATCACGCCCAGCAATGCACAGGCACACATTGAACAAGGCGGCACCTTGATGGCCTCTTACAAAGCGATGCTGGCACAGCCAGAAGATTGGCTTGCCAAACGCCAAGCAGATGGACTACCTCGCTACGGCCGTCCCATGCAATTGGCACTGCAACCGTTTATGCCTGCCAATTCGTCACAAAAGGTGCTGTGCTGCACGACCGCCGCCAGATTTGACTAAGCCAATACATGGGCGAAAATGAGGCATTTAAAATACATATTCACTCACACAATTCGCGGGTGAAAATAATTTTCATCGTTAGATAAAGTATCCCGAACTGCTGCCGATACCTATTTGCAATCAACATTTGCAATTCAAGGAGTGGGCATGAAAATCACTGGCGTCAGCATCAATCGCCCCTTGAACAAGGCGCAGGGGGCCATTAAAAAAGTTTCCTCCGTGGCAAAGCCCTTGACGCTGGCCGTTGATGAGGTCTCTGGGCGATCCATGCCCGATACGGACACGGATACTTGGGAAAACCCAAAAAACAATTCAAAGAACAAGCTCAACACCTTGGGCAGTGAAGTAGATGTATGGGCGTGAGATATGGTTAACCTGGTTATTTAGCAATGAAACAGGACGTTCCATTGGGTTGTCAGGACTCAGCTTGTGAGGTCAATGGCAGCGTTAAGCTGTTAACATAAGTTAACAAGAATTTGAATTTCACATAAAATTCGGCATATTCGCTTATTTCATCAAGGATGAATCATGCCTTTGCCGATCCCCAGTTACGACGAATGGATGAAGTTATCCGATGGTGGGTTTTTTTCCACCAGAAATGCCTATTTAGACGCTGTAGATAAAGCAGTCGCTGCGTATCACAAAGGGGGGAAAACCAGCGAACTTCGCGACAACATCAAGGCATGCCTGCTGAGTTACATCAGCAACTATGAGTCGCGTAAAGCGGGCGGGGTCAACTCATGGCAAAAGAGCACGTTCAATACCCGCCAGGGTCTTAGCTTGCTGCTTGAGTCTGTCACACCCCCTTTGCCAGCCATCTTGCCGCAGGTGAAAGAGGACCCACCCCCTCCCGCGCCTCCACCTGCACCAGTACCGATCCTTCCCGTCAGACAACCCAATCCTTTCATCGTGGCAGTCCAAAAAGACTTGGACACCCTGAATCAGAAATACACCCCCATGCCTGTGGGAGACATGAGAAATGAAAAGGCCATGTTGCTGAGTGCCATCAACAACTTGGCCCTGGACTTGGAAAGGCTCAACCGTGGCATGGGTTCCTCCATCGAGCGGTGCAGAAACAATTACGTTCGGGCCATGAAAAAGGGATACCAAACCTTTGAAAACCTCCATAACAAAGATGCGGACAACATAGAGTTCAAGCTTTCCTTGGCGATGAAAGTTTTTGAGGCCATGAAAGATTTGCCCCCACCACTTTCTGCAGTGGGCACCCTGGGCGCTGGCATCGCAGGACAACTCAAGGTTGAGCGTTATTCCGGCCATGCCGATGCCTTGGCCCTCAAAGTGCCCGAGGCCCAGGGCATGATGAAGTCCATCCAAGATTTGGCCGAGAAGTTCGACGAAGCCAAAACCTTGAATGTTGCGCCATCCAAAATGGGGGGCTACGGAAATTTTGAAGCCCAATTCGAACTGTTGTTTCGCAGCTTTGAAAACAAAGTGGATCAAGCTTGGAAGGACCAAACAAAAATCGTCTTTGATGCCAATGCCCGAACCCAATTGGCCAGCGAACTGGCCCAAGCCACGACAAAGCCATTCAATAGCGGCCAACCAACCCCTGGCATCATCAACCAGCGCGCGCTTGGCGTTGTCAGAGACCTCAACGATCGCATCCGCGACATACAAACACTTTTCAATCCGGTCACACTGCTGCGCGACAGTGTGAACCTAGAGCAAGCCGCAGCATGGGTATGCCTGCAGTTCATTTGCGACTATGCATTGAGCGGCCTGTGTGGCGTGGGTGACAAAAAGTCCTTCCGCGACATGAAAGCCAGTGAACTGGCGGCAAAGGGTTTGGGCGATCCGTTCATTGATTTTTTGGATCAACACATTGGTGTGATCGAAAAAGACAAAGTGGGTGCAGAAGGCAAGCGCAAGTCCAAGGAAATCTTTGCGTCAGGCAAGATTCCGTGGCAAGGGCACCCCGCACACAAGGTCGCGGTGTTCATGTACCTGGATTGGGCTCAGCGCAGCCTCAACCCGATGAAGCTGATCACATCATCCTTGAACGGACAGCCCCCCCCAGACTTTTTGCAACTCTCGCAAGACTATATTAAAAAGCTGGGCCCTGCGATTGATCAAAACGCCGAGGGTGCGTTCTTGGGCATGGGCCACCGAACGGTCAAAGGCAATGTGGGCGATCTGGCCATTTGAAAAAAAGAGCCGCTGCTGAAACAACAGCAGCGGCTCTGGGTTGAAAAGCCGAATTAAACGTGCCGCATTCTTGACTTGATGTCCTCTTCAGACATCAAGACAACTTCTGCCGCACGTTGCTCTGAAATCCATCCACGGGTGACCAACGACTTCAATACGGCCTCTCTCGTTGCAGGCGCTTGGCCGTCATCGGTCAAATGCTCGCCAAACAGCATCACCATGATGGTCTTGCCCACGATGTTCAACAAAATACCAAACAGAACCAAGCCCATCAACATCGTGATGCCAGCGATCACCCGACCACCAAAGGTCAGGGGGAACATGTCACCATAACCCGTGGTGGTCAAAGTCACGATACACCACCACATGGCGGCAGGGATAGACGTGAAAAATCGCTTATCTTCTGGAATGGGGTTGCCACTGATGGGGTCCAAAGGCATGAACTTAGAAGCCTCTGGTGGTGCATCTGCCGGCAAAGGTGTGGCCTTGATTTGTGCATCGAGCAACTCTTGGCCGTGCGCAATGGCCTCAGGGGAGTACAAATTTCCCTCCACGTAGTACATCAAGGTGCTGGAGATCATGACCACCGAGAACAACGCGATGAAGTAAATCTTTAGATTGGTCAAGATGGGATTGCTTTTTTCCTTTTTGTTCTCCAACTGTTGCAGGGCAATGCGCGCCATCTTCAAGACACGCAACACACGAACAACTCGCAAGACGCGAAAAACCTTAGAGCCTTGCAAGGCAGTCAAGTTCATGACCATCAGATAGGTCGGCAATATTGAAATCAAATCAACCAAGCCCCAGAAACTGAAAAAGTACTTCACGCGGTCCTTGGCGTAGTACAGGTTTCCAAGGTAATCGACCGTGAAAAACAAGACTGCCGCATATTCAATCCACATGAATAAGCGGTCATAGGTGGTCGCATAGGGCTCGACTGTTTCTCCTGCTAGCGAAAGGCAGGAAATCAAAATCCAAAAATTGATGATCATCACCCAGCGTTGAAATGCCACACTGGTGGGATTGGTAAAAATGCGCTCAGGCACACTGTCTGGTTGGTGATTCGAGCCGATGGTTGTATTCATGTAAAGCCCCTACTTTTAAAACGGGCAATGATAAACAATTATGAAAGTTAACTCTAAATAATTAATTCACCTGCACACACTTATTGAAGCAACACATCTCAGTCAAGGTGATGGCGTGGGAACATGAAGGGCATTGATGCCATGCCTTAAAACGAAAAAGCCACCGCTTTACGGTGGCTTTGCATGATGGAGGCGCGGGCCGGAGTCGAACCGACCTACACGGATTTGCAATCCGGTGCATAACCGCTTTGCTACCGCGCCTTGAGCGAGAAAAAAGG
>RFXS01000057.1 GCA_009921465.1 Betaproteobacteria bacterium | reverse complement strand
TCATGCTTGCCATTCGCCTGCCCGTCGACATTGAAGAGCGTTTGAATCGACTCACCCTGGAGACCGGCCGCACCAAGACGGCCTTGGCCCGCGAGGCCATTCTTGAGCACTTGGATGATTTAGAGGATTTTTACCTCGCGCAATCCCGTGCACGCAAAAACCGAAAACTGATCCCCCTCGCCGATGTGGAGCGCGATCTTGGCATGGCAAATTGAGTTTGACCCGGACGCACTGAAAGAGCTCAAAAAGCTGGATCGGCCAGTACAAATCCGGCTGGTGGCGTTTTTGCGCGATCGCCTGGCACCGCTGGATGACCCGCGCAGCATCGGTGAGGCCCTTTCGGGCGCTCGGCTGGGCAGTTATTGGAAGTACCGTGTCGGTGATTGGCGCATGGTTTGCGACATTTTGGACCGCAGAATCGTGGTGCGCGTGCTTCGCATTGGCAATCGCCGCGAGGTTTATCGCTGAGGCGCGGTCAAGTCCCACCCACATAAGGATTGCTTTTGCGCTCGCGGCCAAAGGTGCTCTCGGGGCCGTGGCCCGGAATGAACACCGTGTCGTTGCCCATGGGCCACAAGCGTTGGGTGATGCTGTCGATCAAATCTTGGTGGTTGCCTTGCGGAAAGTCGGTGCGGCCAATGCTGCCGGCAAACAGCACATCGCCAACAAAGGCGCGCTGTATTTCAGGCGAATAAAACACCACGTGGCCGGGCGTGTGCCCCGGGCAGTGGCGCACTTGCAAGGTGTGCGCACCCAAGGTGACGGTGTCGCCATCACTCAGCCAGCGCGTGGGTGTGAAAGCGCGCGAAGGCGGAAAACCATAGTTGGCTGCCGCTGCTTTGAGGCCATCGATCCAAAACTGATCGCCGGGGTGCGGCCCAATGATGGGCAGGTTCAAAGACTCAGCCAATTCTGCCGTGCCACCCGCATGGTCGATGTGCGCATGGGTGATCCAGATGGCGACCAACTTCACACCCAGTTGCTTGCATGTGTCTTGCAGCACATCGAGGTCGCCACCCGGGTCGATGATGGCGGCGGTCATGCCCTCGTCCTCCCAGACCACCGAGCAGTTTTGTTGGAAGGGGGTGACGGGGATGGTTTCGTAGTGGAGCATGGTGCAAAAAAGGGGTTCAATGAACATAGTTTAGAGCTTGTGTTCACATCAGCGGCCACCGATAGCCCAAACGGGCGGGACCTTGGCAATGAGATGAGAATTCTTCTTAGCTTGCCATGTATTTGTATGCATAGAATGACCCATTTTGGAGTGGCCGCAAAATGAAAACACCCGGGAAGTTATTTCTTACGATACTGACACTGTGCGTTTCATGGGGTGCGCCGGTGATGGCCCAAGAAAAGACCTTGGTCATGGCCATGTCGGCCACCCCCAAAGGCTTTGACCCCGATATTTGGGTGCCAGGTCAAATCGAAGCAGCCGTTAACCTGTACGAAGGATTGACGAAATATGGCACCCGTTCGGGCGCCAATGGCAAGGTCGAGGTCGATCCCTCCAAAATCGAACCCCATTTGGCCGAGAGTTGGACGGTGTCGCCCGATGGCAAGACCTATGTGTTCAAGCTCAAGCGGGGTGTGCGCAGTCCATTTGGCAATGAACTGACGGCGCAAGACATTGTTTGGACCTATGAAAAGTCTGCGCTGCAAAAGCGCACGGGCCAATTCATGCGCACAGCCGCGCGCATTGAAAAGGTGGAGGCGGTTTCCAAATACGAGGTGCGCTACACCCTGAGCGATGCGAATCGCATTTTCTTGGGCGCATTGACGCTGCATTTGCCCGCTATTTTTGATGCGAGCGAGGCCAAAAAACACGCCACACCGGATGATCCCTATGCCACCAAGTGGTTGGCTTTGAACACGGCGGGTTACGGCCCTTATCACTTGCAAGCGTTGCAGGCTGGACAGCAGGCGGTGTTTGTGGTGAACCCCAACTACGCATTCAAAAAGCCTTACTACACCAAAATGATTTGGCGCGAGGTGCCTTCACCTGCCACACGGGTGGCATTGGTGCGCACCGGTCAGGTGCAATACGCGGAGCAAATTCCGTTTCAGCAGTTGACGGCGCTGCGGGCCGACAACACGGTCAAAGTGGAAAGTGTGCCCGGCTTTGGCGGGGCCACCGTTCGGATGAACCCGCGATTCCCCCCATTTGACAAAGTCAAGGTGCGGCAAGCCGTGGCCTATGCCACGGATTACGCGGCCATTGGTGAGGCTGTTTTTTTGGGCCAAGGCACGCGTTCGCGCTCGATGCTCAACTCGCCGATTGCAGGTGCCGTCAACGCCTACAAATACGAGACCGACTACAACAAAGCCAAACAATTGCTGGCAGAGGCCGGTTACCCCAACGGCGTTGACGTGACCTTGGAGTACAGCACCAATTGGTGGTGGGAAGAGCCCTTGGTGCTGCAAATGCAAGCCTCGTTGGCCAAGGCTGGCATTCGGGTGACACCCAAAAGAATACCGTCGACGGAGATGTTGGCCCGCAGAACCATCAATGTGTGGACGGTTCCTTTTTTGACGCACCTGACGTCGAGCTTTGTGCCCGACCCTTCATACAACATGTTTTTAACAGCGCATTGCAGAGGGTCGTCCAATGTGAATGCCAATTGCGATGCCGCCATGGACAAACTGATCGACGCCTCCGTGGTGGAGCGGGATCAAAAGCGTTGGTTGGCCTTGATTGAGCAGGCCCAAAACCTGCAAGCCGATTCGGCCACCTTCATTGAAACGTTTTTGCCGGGCACGCACGAAGTATTTGCCGCTTGCATGAAAGGCTACGTGTGGAAACCCCATAACCGACTGGTTTGGAAGGACCTCAGTTGCAACTCTTGATGGGGGGGCAGACGGCGCGCATCGCCCGTTTCATTGGGGTGCGGCTGGCGGTGTCGGCGCCGGTGATTTTGGGCATTGTTTTTTTAACCTTCATGCTCATTCGCATGGGTGGGCAAGACCCGGTGGCCATGCTCGCAGGGCCCATGGCCGATGAGGCCATGCTCAACGCATTGCGTGCCCAATTGCAATTGGACCAACCCTTGCTGGCGCAGTTTGCCAATTACATGGTGCGCATCGCGCATGGTGATTTGGGGGTGTCGTGGCAAGGCGGCATCCCTGTGCTGAACGAAATTCGGCATTTGTTCCCCGCCACCTTGGAGTTGGTGCTGCTGTCGGTGGCGCTCGCTGCACTCATTGGCATACCCATTGGCATGCGGGCCGCCACAAAGCCCAATGGTTGGTTTGACCAGATCAGCCGGTTTGTTTCATTGGCTGGATTTTCCATGCCCACCTATTGGATGGGCCTGATGGCCATCTTGGTGTTTTTTTACATTTTGCGTTGGGCCCCTGCACCCATGGGCCGGCTATCGATGGAAGTGGCCGCGCCTGCCGTGGTGACGGGAAGCATATTGGTTGACGCATTGCTGGAGGGCAATTGGCGTGCCATGGGTTCGGCACTGGCCCACCTCGCGTTGCCTGTGGCTTGTTTCACCATGTTGGCGGCAGCGCCCATGATCAAGCAAACCAGGGCCATCGTGATCGAAATCATGGGCAGTGACTATGTGCGTTATGCGCGGGCCAATGGGTTTTCTGCCGCAACCGTGCGGCGCATGGCGCTGCGCAACGCGGCCACACCTTTGCTGACATTTTTGGGTTCAGAGCTGACCTCTTTGTTGGCCGCGGCCGCTTTGATTGAGTACATCTTCTCGCTCAGCGGGTTGGGTCAGTGGGGGCTCAACGCCATATTGCTGGGCGACTTTGCCGTGGTCCAAGGCTATGTGCTGACCTTGGCGCTTTTTTCAATGGCGATTTTCATGGTCATTGATTTGATCGTGATGCTCATTGAGCCGCGCAATTGATGCTGGCCATGGACAAAACCAAAGCACAGGCATGGGCGCACGGGTTTTATGTGCATGCCATCGGCTTGACCCGGCGCAGCCCCACATTTGTGGCCGGTTTATGCATGGTGCTTTTCTTTTTGGGCGTCGCCATATTTGCAGGTGTGATTGCACCCTATAGCCCAACAGAGTCTTTTTCGTACGACATCCTTCGCGCACCCAGTGATCGATTTATTTTTGGCAGCGATGGTAACGGGATGGATGTTTTTTCGCGGGTCATCTATGGTTGTCGCTACGCCTTTGGCATTGCGGTGCCGGCCGGGCTGATCATGGTGGGCATCGGCCTGCCGCTGGGGTTGATCGCAGGCTACAAAGGCGGCTTGTTGGACGAGGTTTTATTGCGCACACTGGATGTGTTGCGGGCATTTCCGACCATCATCTTGGCGCTGGCTGTGGTGGCCGCAACCGGACAAAGCTTGATCAGCATGGTGGTGGTCATTGGTGTGCTGGACAGCCCAATTTTTGCCAGGGTCGTGCGCGCCGAGGTGTTGAATTTGCGCGCATCGACGTTTGTCAAAGCAGCGGTTGCGATGGGCAATCCCGCATGGCGCGTGATGGTGGTGCACATTCTGCCCAACGCGATATTGGGTGCGACGGCGCAGTTGCCCATGCGCATGGCTTGGGCCGTGCGCATCAGTGCCACGCTGGCCTTCATTGGGGTTGGGATTCAGGCCCCTACCCCCGAATGGGGCGCCATGATCCGCCAAGGTGCTGAGTATGTGATCACGGGCGAGTGGTGGGCCGCGCTTTTCCCGGGCTTGGCATTGATGCTGCTGGTGTTGGGTTTTAATCTGTTGGGCGACGGCCTGACCGACATCTTGGACCCCAAGCGCAGGGGCGTTGGCAAATGAGTTTGCTCACCGTCGATGACCTGCACGTGCACTTCATAGCTCGTGGCTTGGACAACCAACTCCGGACAGCCAAGGCCTTGAATGGTGTCTCGTTCAATGTGGAAAAAGGACAAGTGCTGGGGTTGGTCGGTGAAACGGGCGCGGGCAAATCACTGACGGCGTTGGCGTTGTTGGGGTTGCTCAGGCCACCGGCAAAAGTGGTGCAGGGTCAAATCAGGTTCAAAGGCCAGCCTTTGGGCTTGCTCGATGGGCATGCCAGCCAGGGCATGCGTGGCAAGTCCATCACCTTGATTCCGCAGTCCCCCAAAACATCGCTGGACCCAACAACGCGCATCGGTGAGCAGCTGATCCGAATGCAACGCGAGCATGGTGAGGCGTCGTACGCTGCAGCCCATGCGCGCGCCTTGGAAATGCTGGCCTCGGTTCAGATCCCCGACCCTGCACAACGCATGCAAGCATGGCCGCACGAACTCTCGGGTGGCATGGCCCAGCGCGTGTTGATCGCCGCAGGCTTGATCAACTCGCCTGAACTGGTCATTGCAGACGAGCCCACCACAGGGCTGGACTTGACCGTTCAAGCAGAGGTGTTGGACATTTTCAAGCGATTGGTGCGCGCCAATGGCATGAGTGCCATCATCATCACCCATGATTTGGGCATCGTTGCCCATTACTGCGATCGCATGGCCGTGATGTTTGCCGGCACCATCATTGAAGAAGGTCCCGTCGGCAAGGTGTTTGAAGAACAAAAACACCCCTACACCCAAAACTTGATTGCTTCAACGCCCAAACAAATAGCGCTGCACGGATTCGTTGGCGGGGTTGGCTCTCCACCAAACCTGTACGACTTGCCACAAGGGTGTGTGTACAAAGACCGGTGCAGCAAAGCGCAGTCCACGTGCAGCACGCCCGTACCCTTGGTGCGGTTTGGCCCTGACCACCAAGCCCGATGCCACCACCCGGACCAAGGCCGATGATTCCTCCCCTGATCGAACTCAAAGCGCTGGTGAAAAAATTCCCAGCCCAAGGCGGCAAGGATGTGACGGCGGTTGATGGTGTCAGTTTGGCCATCCATGCCGGCGAGTCCGTGGGGTTGGTCGGTGAAAGCGGTTCGGGCAAGTCAACCCTGGGCTTGCTGATGACCCGCTTGTTGCCGGTCAGTGACGGGCACATCTTTTTCGATGGCGCAGATATCACCCACTTGCCCGATGGCCAGATGCGTCCATTGCGCAGCGACATCCAAATTGTTTTTCAAGACCCCTGGGGGGCTTTGAATCCGCGCATGACGGTGGGGCGGTCCATGGCAGAACCATTGCTGCTGCACACCACCATGACGGGCACACAAAGGCAGCAAGCGGTCAAAGCGCTGGCCGACCAAGTTCATTTGCCACAGGCCACGTTGAACCGTTTTCCCCACGAGTTGTCGGGCGGGCAGCTGCAGCGGGTGTCCATCGCGCGGGCCATTGCCTCAAAGCCGCGACTGCTGGTGCTCGACGAGCCCACCAGCTCGCTGGACTTGTCGGTGCGCGCCGGTATTTTGGACTTGCTCAATGGCATTCGAAAAGACACAGGCGTGGCCTTGTTGCTGATCAGCCATGACTTGGAAACCGTGGAATTGATGACCGATAGGCTGGTTGTTTTGTACCTGGGAAAAGTGGTGGAAGAAGGGCCAACGCAAAGCATATTTGCGCAACCTGCACACCCCTACACACAGACCCTGATGTCGGCCAACCTTCCGCCAGACCCGCGAGTGAAGCTCAATCGTTTGACGGCTTTTGGCGAAATCCCCAGCCCGATCAACCTGCCAACGGGCTGCTTGTTTTCATCAAGGTGCCCGCTTTCACGGCCTGAGTGCACAGAAAAATTCCCAGCCTATTCAGAAATTCAGGGGCAAGATGACATGCCCGATCAACACCTTGTCGCATGCAACCGCGTGCCGGACGCATCCAACTGGCTGACAGCGGCGCCGCACACCCATTGAACCACCCACAACGAGCTGAATGAACATGCCAACGCAAACCCTTCATCCCCACGCATACCCCTTTGATCCGAGCAAAACGAAACTGGGGTATGGCGCCATCGACATCGTCGTCAATATTTACACGCCCCAGGCCATTGCGGAAAACCGCATACCCACGGATGACAATTTTCTCGACAAAGTCAGGCTTGACTCAGCGTACAGCAAGGGGCTGAGCATGGAGCAGTACCTTGAAAAAATGGACCGAGCAGGCATAGAGCGCTCGCTGTTGATTGCAACGCGTTGTGGCGACTTGCGGGTGCGTGGTTCGACAGAAATTCCATACGAATGGGTGGCTGAAATATGTGCCAAATACCCAGATCGGTTTTCTGGTCTGGCCGGTTTGGACCCGACCAGAGGCATTGCGGGTTTGAAAGAGTTGGATGTGGCGGTCAAAAAATATGGGTTTGTGGGCGCGCATTTTTACCCGCACTGGTTTGATGAAGCGCCCGACAGTGCGGTTTGGTACCCCTATTACGCGCGCTGTGCCGAATTGGAAATCCCCATCATGATGCAGGTGGGGCATTGCTTGGTTTACCAAAAGGACCGCAGGCTGCCCAATGTGGGTAGGCCCATGACGCTCGATCGGGTGGCCATGCATTTCCCCGAACTCAATCTGATCGGCATCCATTTGGGATACCCCTGGACCGATGAGATGATCTCTGTTTGCTGGAAGCACCCCAATGTGTACATGGCCGGAGATGCTTATGCGCCCAAACATTGGCCACCAGCGGTGATCCATTACGCCAACACCTATGGGCAAGACAAGTTTTTGTTTGGCACCGATTGGAAGGTCATCGATCCAGAACGCGCCATGACCGACATTGAAAACTTGAACTTTAGAGAAGCTTCATTGCGCAAAATATTGCGCGACAACGCATTGAAACTTTTTAAATTCGCATGAGTCAATCTCTTTCCAGCGAACTGCTTCACCAAATCGCCGCCATCGTCGGGGCGGATAACATGGGTTTGGACGAATCGTCGCGCGCGCTGTCTACGGCCGACATTTTTGTATGGCCACATGCAAAAGTGGCCGATGCCGTGGTGCGTCCCACAACGACAAAACAAGTCGCACAACTTGTTGGTGTCTTGGCCAAGCACGCTGTGCCCATGGTGCCGCGTGGTGCAGGCCTGTCGTACACCGCCGGTGTCGTGCCATCGGTGCCGGTGGTTGTGATTGACTGTCTTCATTTGAACCAAATACAAATCTTCGCTGAGGACATGTATGCCGTCGTGGGTGCAGGCACCACTTGGCAGAACCTGGCCACGGCGCTGAAACCACACGGCCTGCGTGCAGCCCAAATCAGCCCCATTTCAGGCAGTCACAGCACCGTCGGTGGTGCAGCCTCGCAAAACCTTCCGGGCGGGCTCGATCACTTTATCGGCATGACGGTGGTTTTGGCCGACGGCACAGTGGTCAATACGGGGTCTGCCGCCAAGCAGGGGGCAAGCCCATTTGCGCGCTACAGCGGCCCGGACCTGACAGGATTGTTCTTGGGCGATTGCGGCGCGTTTGGCATCAAGACCGAACTGGTCGTGCGCCTCACGGTCGAACGGGAAGCGGCATTTGCATCTTTCAAATTTGACCGGCATGAAGACATGATGGCCGCGCTGATTTGTTTGCGCCAGCGCGAGTTGGTCACACGCGCACTTTCCATGGACCAACTCAAAGCCAACGCCGCCACCAAAGTCGATGTTGAGGAGGCGATGGGCGTGGCCAAAGCGGTGTTGAGCGAATCAAGCTCTGTGGGCGGCGCGCTCAAGGATTTGGCTCAGCTGGCCATGGGCAGGCGAGAGATCAGGCGGGCGAGTTGGTCTTTGCACCTCACGGTCGAGTCAGTGACACAAACCATGGCTGAGGCTCAAATGGCATTGGCCCGGGCGGTGTGCAAAGACAAAGGCCAAGAAATGGACAACATGGTGCCCAAAACCATGCGCGCCAAGCCGTATTCCATCCGGGGTTTGGTGGGGCCCGATGGGGAGCGTTGGGTACCCGTGCACGCCATACTGCCGCTGTCGTCTGCGCAGGCCTGCATGCGTGAATTGCTTGCCACGCTGGAAAGTTCAGAGCCTCAGTTGAAGGACGCAGGTATTTTTTACTCTTGGATCATTTCTACCATTGGGGCCTACATCACCATTGAGCCGATGTTTTACTGGAACGATCAACTCGACCCGCTCCATATGAAGCATTTGTCCGACCGAAACCAAGCGCGGTTTTCCAAGTTCGAAGTCAATCACAAAGCCCGAAACTTGGTGCAGCAAGTGCGCGAGCAAATGCGCCGGGTCATGAGCGCGCACGATGCGGTGCATGGCCAAATGGGGCGTTTCTACCCTTACCTGCCCCAATTGACCCCTGGCACGAAAGACTTTGTGCAACGCATCAAGCAGGCCATGGACCCCCATGGCACGATGAACCCTGGGGTGCTGGGCTTGGGCCCATTTCACGTTTAGGCACACCATGAAAAACCAAATCCGAGTTGGCGCATCGAAATCCATTTTGATCGCGGATGGCATCCGGGCCTCTTCGTTGCGAACACCGCACAAAACCGCCATCACCGAGACCGGGCGGACCTTGACCTATCAACAACTCATTGACCGCATTGACCGGGTTTCTCACCTGGCGCAGACAGGACTGGGTTTGCGCCATGGAGACCGGGCCGCGCTGATGATGCGAAACCGGTTGGAGTACATGGAGCTGGTTTGTGGACTTTCATCGGCAGGCGTTGCGGTGGCCACCATCGGACCGGCATCGGCCTTGCCAGAGGTGAAATTTCTTTGCGAAGACGCCGGCGCCCGTGTGTTGTTTGTCGATGCGGAGTTGCGTGACATGGCACATGCCGCAGCCCCGGCCTGTGTCGAAAAAATCATAGTGGTGGGCGACGAATACGAGTCCTTGTTGAAGAAATCATCCTCTGCGATCTTGGATGCCAACGTGACAGAGCAAGATATATTTTCAATACCTTACACCTCTGGTGCCACGGGCAGACCCAAAGGGGTGATGCTGTCGCACCGCGGTCGCGTGCTTGCGTGCTACGCGATGGCATCGGAGCATGGTGCTTATGGACCTGACGATCGTGCGGTGGCTACCACCCCCATGTTTCACGGCGCTGGCTTTTTGATGGCATTGGTTCCGATCTTTTTTGGCGGATCGGTGGAGATCATGCCGAAATTTGACATTGAGCGCTTGATGGCAACCATCGCGTCCAACCGGGCCACCAGCACCTACATGGTTCCCACACATTTCGCCGCATTGTTTGCCGCAGACCCAAAGGCCAGATCCTTTGACACGTCGTCATTGAAGGCGCTTATATCGGGCACAGCACCGCTGGCACAAAGCATGAAGGCACAAATCATCGAACAATTTGGTGCGGATGTTCTGTTTGAGCGCTATGGAACCACAGAAACCAACATCGTCACAGCCCTCAGGCCGGCAGACCAATTGCGCAAAATGGCTTGCGTGGGCCAGTGCTTGCCAGGCACGTACATCCAAGTGTTGAACGATGACGGAAGTGCTGCCGGTGCAGACGAAGTCGGCGAGTTGGCTGTGGCCTCCCCATATTGCTTTGCCGGTTACCACAACATGCCTGAAGCCACAGCCAAGGCCAAGCGCGGCGATTGGTTCATCACAGGTGATTTGGCCAAAGTGGATGACGAAGGCTATTTGTACATCGTTGACCGTAAAAATGACATGATCATCACCGGGGGTGAGAACGTTTATCCCCGCGAAGTCGAAGAGTTGTTGCTTGGCCACCCCAGTGTTGCGGAATGTGCCGTTGTCGGAAAGCCTGATGCCTATTGGGGAGAGGCCATCCATGCATACCTTGTCCTTCGGCCGGGCAAGCTCCTCAGCGAGGGCGATTTAACCGCCCTTTGCCAAGCCAGTTTGGCGCGTTTCAAAGTGCCCAAGCGGTTTCATTTTTTGGACGCACTGCCGCGCAACAGCATGGGAAAAATATTGCGCAGAAAGCTGCGCGACGAACAGGCTTAACGGTTCAAAAAACCCAACACCCCAAGCCCCGCCACCCGCCCACTGGCCCAGCAGGCGGTGAGCAAGTAGCCGCCGGTGGGGGCTTCCCAGTCGAGCATTTCGCCAGCGCAAAAAACACCGGGCAAGTCTTGCACCATCAGTGTGGGTGACAGCCCTGTGAAGTCCACTCCACCGGCACTGCTGATGGCCTCTGCAATGGGGCGTGGGGCATGCAATGTGATGGGCAAGTGGCCCATGGCTTGGGCTAACGTGGCAGGGTTGCTCAGGGTTTCTTTGGCCAGCACTTCGTGCAGCAAAGCGGTATGCAACTTGGTCAGGCCCACACGGCTGTGCAAGTGGCTGCTGAGCGTGCGCGATCCGCGCGGGTGTGCCACCTCTTGGTGCAGGCGCTCAGGCGTGAAGTCGGGGCGCAGGTTCAGGTGCAGTGTGGCGCTGCCGTGGTGCGCCAAGGCCTTTCGCACATGGCTGGAAGCGGCATAGATCAAACTGCCCTCGATGCCCGTGTCAGTGATGACCATCTCACCCACACGGTCAAACAAGACAGCACCATCAAATTCAAACGACAGCCCCACGTTCTTGAGCACTTGGCCGGCAAAGCGCTGGCGCAGATGGGGGCTCCAACCCAATCGATCACCCACGCGCACATCAAAGCCGCAATTGCTTGGCTGCAAAGG
>RFXS01000056.1 GCA_009921465.1 Betaproteobacteria bacterium | reverse complement strand
GGCATCGTCGACGATGCCGCTTTGATCGTCGCTTTGCGAGAGGGCCGCATTGCAGCGGCTGGGCTGGATGTGTTTGAAGGCGAGCCCGCCCTCAACCCCGGATTTTTGGATTTGCAAAATGTGGTGCTCACACCGCACATTGCCAGCTCCACCGTGGCCACCCGTTTGGCGATGGCACATTTGGCAGCCGACAACCTGATTGATTACCTCACCAAAGGCACAGCGCGCACCCCTCTCAACCCCGAGGTGATCGGGGCCGTGCGGTGACAGACCCCAGCCACTGGGTCGCGCTGGCGGCGCTGGCCGTGTGTGCGTTGCTTGCGGTGTTGCTGTGGCGGCGCAACCCCTCAGAAGAAGCGGCGCACAGCACCGAAGCCTGGGCACAACTGCACGAGCGCATCAACCGCTTGGAGCGCGATATGCGCTTGGAGGTGGGTGAGTCCGCGCGCGGTGCACGCCAAGAGCTGTCGCTGAACTTGACGCAGTTTCAGCAAGCACAAACCGAGCAATTGGGCTCTTTGCAAAAAAACCTCAGCGACACCTTGAGCACCCAGTTGCTCGCACTCAGCGAAGGCAATGCCCGGCGCATGGCCGAGGTGCGCGATACCCTGGACCAGCAACTTCAACAATTGCAAAAAACCAATGCCGCCAAGCTCGACGAAATGCGCCAAACGGTGGATGAAAAATTGCAAACCACGTTGGAGGCGCGCTTGAGTGAGAGTTTCAAACAAGTGGCCGAACGTTTGGAGCAAGTGCACCAGGGCTTGGGGCACATGAAAACCTTGGCGCAAGGGGTGGGCGACTTGCAGCGCGTGCTCTCCAATGTCAAAACCCGCGGCATTTTTGGTGAGGTCCAATTGCAGGCCTTGCTCGATCAAGTGCTCACCACCGATCAATACGGCAAACAAGTCGAGACCAAGCCGCGCAGCAACCAGCGGGTGGACTTTGCCATCAAGCTGCCCGGTCGCAGCGACGACGGCGCCGCCGTGTGGCTGCCCATCGACGCGAAGTTTCCACGCGAAGACTACGAGCGACTGCTTGACGCGCAAGACCGCGCCGACCCCGTGGCCGCCGAATCCTGGGGCAAGGCCATGGAGACTCGCATTCGCCAAGAGGCCAAGAGCATTGCCGAGAGTTACCTGGCGCCGCCGCACACCACCGACTTTGCGATTTTGTTTTTGCCGGTCGAGGGTTTGTATGCCGAAGTGCTGCGCCGACCTGGCCTGATGGACAGCTTGCAGCGTGATTACCGCGTGACCTTGGCCGGTCCCACCACCTTGCTGGCGATTTTGAACAGCTTGCACATGGGCTTTCGCACCCTGGCTTTGGAGAAGCAAGCGTCGGAGGTGTGGAAGGTGTTGGGTGCGGTCAAAACCGAATTCGACCGCTATGGCGAGTGGGTGGCCAAGGTGCGAGAACAGGTGCAAAAGGCCGCCGACACCCTGGACCGCGCCGACACCCGCAGCAAGCAAATGCGCCGTGTTTTAAAGGGCGTGGAGGCTTTGCCCGAGGCCGAAGCATTGCAGCGTTTGCCCTTGAACCTGGACCCCGAAGAAGGTGTGGACAACGATGCGGGTTGAGCCATGAACCCCGAACTGGCGCGCCTGATCGCGGGTCAAATTTGTTTGCACGCTTGCATGACAGGCATGCGCATGGCTGGCCCCTTGCTGGCGCTGCGCGAGGGCCACACCGAGTTGGCGGTGGGCATGTTGCTCGCCATGTTTGCGCTGACCCAGGTCTTTTTGGCATTGCCTGCGGGCCGTTATGCCGACCGCCACGGCCTCAAGAGACCGGTGGGTTGGAGTGTGTTGGTGGGCAGCTTGGGCACGGGCTTGGCCGTGTTGTGGCCCACCTTCCCCATGTTGTGCATCAGCGCTTTGCTCACGGGCGGGGCCTCAGGGGCTGCGGTGATTGCTTTGCAGCGCCATGTCGGACGCCGCGCCAGTGGCATGACCGAGCTCAAGCAAGCCTTCAGTTGGCTGGCCATTGGGCCGGCCATCTCTAACTTCATCGGGCCATTTTTCGCTGGCTTGTTGATTGACCATGCGGGGTTCAGATCGGCTTTTTTCATGCTCGCCATGCTGCCCTTGTTGGCCTGGTGGTGGGTGCGGCAAGTGCATGAATTGCCGGCCTTGGTCGTCGACCCCGAGCAACCCCGCCGAAGTGCCTGGGACTTGCTCAAACTGCCCATGTTCAGGCGCATGTTGTGGATCAATTGGGTGATGGCATCGTGCTGGGATGTGCACACCTTTGTGGTGCCCCTCATGGGCCACGAGCAAAACCTCAGCGCCTCGGCCATCGGCAGCATTTTGGGAGGCTTTGCCATTGCCGCTGCGCTCATTCGCGTGGCATTGCCGGGCTTGGTGCACCGGGTGCATGAGTGGCAGGTGATTTCGGGCTCCATGGTCATCACCGGCATTTTGTTGGTGGCTTACCCCTTCAGCAAAGGTGCTTGGGCGATGGGTGCCTGCTCGGTTTTGCTGGGCTTTTCGCTGGGGGTCATACAGCCCATGCTGATGAGCATGTTGCACCAGATCACACCCCATGAACGGCACGGCGAGGCGATCGGCCTGCGCTTGATGGCCATCAACGCATCCAGTGTGGCCATGCCCATGCTGTTTGGTGTGGCCGGGGCGTTCTTGGGCAGCGCGGGTGTGTTTTGGTCGGTCGCTGCCTGGGTTGTGGTGAGCACCCGCACAGCACTGCGCCTAAAGATAGGTGGCGCAGATTAAAAATGTGCCCTCGGGTTCACAAGCCCACACCAGACAGATCAGGGTGGCGCAGGTGAAACGCCGTGCACGACTGAAATGCTTGCCCCAAAGACAGCACCGTGCGTTCATCAAAAGATTTGCCCACAATTTGCAAGCCCAAAGGCAAACCACCTTCAAAGCCTGCGGGCAATGACAGGGCGCATAAACCCAGGTAGTTGATGGGCCGGGTCAGGTAGCCCGGCAGCGGAGACATTTCATCCACCTCTGCCAGTGCCAAGGCCGGTATGGCCACGGTCGGCAGCAGCAAAGCGTCATAGGCTTCAAACCATTGCGCAAAAGCCCGCCTTTGTTCGTGCATGGTCCTGAGCACCTGCGCATACTCACCGGGCTTGAAAGACGCCGCGGCTTGAATGCGCTGGCGCACCGCTGGCCCCAGAGGAACATCTGGGTTGTCGACATAGTCCCTGTGCAAGCTGTGCGCTTCTGACGCAATGATGCGTCCCGTTTGTGCAGCCAAATCAAAAAACCCATCAGGCAGCCGAACCGGTACCACGTCAGCTCCCAGGGACTCGAATGCGATGGCGGCATTGCGCCAAGATTGGGTGACACAAGCGGCCATGAACTCGGGCAGTTGATGGGCATCAGGCAAAGCCAATCGCATGCCTTTGACAGACCTGGGGTCGCGCGAAAAAATCTCCAACGGTTGGGCAAATGTGGTGGGGTCCCTCGGGTCTGGCCCTGCCAATGCGTCGAGCAACAAGGCGCAGTCGCGCACATTGCGCGCCATGGGCCCGATGGTGTCCAGCGACCAACTCAGCAAGCCGGTGGCGTGCAAACTGATGCGCCCATAGGTGACCTTCAAACCTGTCAGGCCATTGAACGCGCTGGGGATGCGCACAGACCCGCCGGTGTCGCTGCCGATGCCCGCGGGTGCAAAGCCTGCGGCAACGGCCACCCCCGTGCCACTGGAAGAACCGCCCGGCACCCGGTGCGTCACCAAGTCCCAAGGGTTGTGGGGTGTGCCCATCAATGGGTTGGTGCCCCAGCCACCAAAAGCAAATTCCGTCATGTGCAGTTTGCCCAAGGCGATCATGCCCGCTTGCAACAGGCGCTCGACCGTGGCGCTGGTTTGGTTGGCCTGGCGGTTCACAAAGTGCTTTGAGCCCAGGGTGGACACATGCCCTTGGATGTCCAGTAAATCCTTAAGAACAACCGGAAGTCCTGCCAAAGGCCCCAGGGGCATTCGGCTTGATCTGGCCTGGTCCGCAGCCTTTGCCAGTGCCAGCGCTTGATCGGCGTAAACCTCTGTGAAGGCATGCAATGCCTGGTCGGCTTTGGATACACGGCTCAGCAAATGGCGCGTCAACTCCACAGAGGATAAATCCCCCCTGTTGAGCATGGATCCCAGTTCACCCAAACCCATCCAAGTCAAAGACATCGTGCGGCTCCTATCGGGTTAAGACACAACCATCGAGCATAACCATGGACCCATTGTGCGGCAAACATGTGTAGCTGCGGTCCTGTAGGTTCAAGGCTTGGTTCTATGCATGGATGCAAGCTTGCAAGTCTCAAGCCTTTTCTTTGATGCAGCGCGACCCATGTCCGAATGCCCCAATGAAATAGACCAATTGGGGTTCAATAACGCATTGCAATTTGACAAACACAAGTCCATTTAGACAAGGCCAAGTAGGTTTTTTGTGGCAATGCTTTCCAAGCCAAGTGAGGGCATCTTGGTATTGACTTTCATTTTTTAAATCGTAAATTAAAAAAGATTTTTATAAAAAAGTCGCCTACAAATACCAATTTGATCAGCGGTTCTTTTTAATAAAAAAGGAGACAGTGAAAATGGATTTGGGCATCAATGGGCGTGTGGCCATCGTGACGGGTGCCACCAAAGGGATTGGTCGAAAAACGGCAGAACTTTTTTTGCAAGAGGGTGCACGAGTTGCCATATGCGCACGCCATGCCGACGAAGTCCAGGCGACAGTGCAAGAATTGACACTGAAAACCAAGGGCGAATGCTTTGGTGCCGTTTGCGATACATCCATTGCCAAAGATATTGATGGCTTTGTGGATCAGGTGGTGCACCGTTTTGGCAAGGTCGACATCTTGAACAACAACGCGGGCACCATGTACTCTGCGCGCTTTGAAAACATCACGGAAGAGGGTTTGAAGCTTCAATTGGAAACCAAGTTGTTTGGGTTCATGAGGCTCATCCGTCGGGTACACCCGATGATGAAGCAGCAGCAATGGGGACGGATTGTTAACATGATTGGTGGCGCAGGAAAAGAGCCCGATCCCTTCATGTTTGGCAGTGGCATCACCAACAGCGCATTGCTCAACGTCACCAAATCTTTGTCTACCGAGTTTGCCCCGGACAACATCTTGGTCAATGCCATATGTCCTGGCTGGGTGGATACGAATCTGTGGCGATCCAACGCCAATGGGTTACAAAAAGAGATGGGCGCGGTGTCTGAAGAGGAGGCCCGCAGACAGGCGTCCAAAAAAAATGCATTGGGCCGCTTTGGCAAACCAGAAGAACTGGCCAATGCTGTTGTATTTCTTTGCTCAGAGCGAGCCAGTTTCATCACTGGTGTGTCTCTCAACCTCGACGGGGGGCGGCTCAAAGGACTTTGGTGATTTGCCAAAAGTGAGCAGGGTCAACCCTGCTTGGTGCTGATACTTGTTTTATCCATCGATCAATTGACCACCCAGATGCGCCAAGCATGACGGCGGTTCATTGACAGAGGCAAAGGAGAATGTTTTGGAATTGGGACTGAAGGGGAAAGTGGCGATCATCACTGGCGCTTCGCGCGGCATTGGTGAAGCCATTGCAAAAGAATTTTTGGCCGAAGGTTGCAGGGTGGCCATTTGTGCCCGCGACAATGAACGCTTGCAACAAACGGCAGCAGCCCTGCGCCAAGGTGGAGGTGAGGTGCTGGCCTTGGCCACCGATGTCACCGACGCACAAGCCGTTGGTCGACTGGCCCAAGCCGTCAATGACCAATGGGGCCGCATCGATATTTTGGTCAACAACGCCGGCACCCATTTGCGTGGGACTGTAGAGGACACCAGTTTGAGCACCCTTGAAAGGCAATTGCGCGATAAGGTGTTCGGGTTTTTTTTGATGACACAAGCTGTGATTCCCGTCATGAAACGCCAGCATGACGGTCGAATAGTCAATGTGGTCGGTCAGGCGGCAAGGCATCCCCATCCAGATCGGTTCCCCTCGGGTGTGACCAATGGCGCCTTGATGTCCATGAGCAAATCGGTGGCCGACGGCTTGGCCCGTGACAACATCCGGGTCAACGCAGTTTGTCCCCAGTACATTGAGTCTGAATTGTTGGCCTCATTGATAGCCAAAGAAATGCGTGAGCGCGGTGTTGACCGCGCCACGGCTGCTGCCGGATTCACACGTGCCAATGTTTTGGGGCGCACCGGTAGGCCCGATGAAGTTGCTGACCTGGTTGTTTTTCTGGCCTCGGATGCGGCAAATTTCATCACGGGAAGCGCTGTCAGCATTGATGGCGGTTACCACAGGTATGTATTTGGATAAGGAATCGATATGGATTTGGGTTTAACGAATAAAACTGCGTTGATCACGGGAGGCACCAGTGGCATTGGCCTGGCGATTGCCAAGCGGCTGGGGCAAGAGGGATGCAAAGTCATCGTGTGTGGGCGCGATCCAAGTCGATTGGATCAGGCCACTGAAGACCTCAAATCCATGGGTTTGCAAGCGCACGGCTTTTTGGCCGATATTTGCAAGCCCGATCAAGTGGCAAGCCTGGTCAAGAGCGCCATATCTGCAGCGGGACAAATAGACATCGTCGTCAGCAACGCTGGGACGCACCTGCAAGGCAGCCTCGAACAAATCAGCCCGGCGCAACTGGAGGCGCATTTGCACACCAAAGTCATCGGTCCGTGGGAGCTCGCGCGTCAAGTTGTGCCCCACATGCGTGCCAACGGTGGGGGGCGGTTTATTGTCATCATTGGGCAAGCCGGTAAAGTGCCAGGCGCCAACGTGATTGCCTCTGCCATCAGCAATGCGGCCCAGCATGCCTTTGTCAAATCATTGTCCGACGATGTGGGTCGCAGCAACATCTTGGTCAATGCGGTATGTCCCAGTCGCATTGCCACGCCACTGACCGACACATTGCATCTTTTCAATGAACATCACTTGGGTCGCAGTTTGGAGCAGCAAGAGTCCAAATGGGGTTCGCAAGTGCCGATGGGACGCTTTGGTGTGCCTGACGACATTGCCAACGCGGTCGCTTTCATGGCCTCGCCCAGGGCCAGTTTTATTGTCGGCTCCAACATAGATGTTGACGGTGGATACCAGCGCTCCATCCTTTGACATGTCAAACCCATTGGTCCGCATCGAGGCGCTTCACAAGTCGTTTCATCGGGGCAAGGAGGTAATTCATGCCGTATCTGGCATGGATATTTCTATTGGTCGTGGCGAAGTTGTTGCCATCATTGGGCCAAGCGGTTGTGGCAAGTCAACGCTTTTACACATGATCGCTGGTTTGTATTTGCCAACCTCTGGCACCGTTTACTACAACGATCAACCGGTGGCGGATGTCAATACATCCGTGGCCTACATGACACAAAAGGACAATTTGCTGCCGTGGCGAAAAGTTTTGGATAACGTTGCCCTGCCGCTGGAAATTGTGGGCGTTAGCGAATCAGAACGAACCCTGCGCGCCAAAGAGGTGTTGGCCAGTGTGGGGTTGTCGGGGTTTGAAGACCGGTACTCGTCTGAACTGTCTGGTGGCATGCGCAAACGCGCCTGCCTGGCGCGCATGTTGTTGCAGGGGGCGGAGTGCTTTCTTTTGGATGAGCCATTCGCCGCACTGGACGCACAACTGAAGTTGACCATGCATGATTTGCTGTTGCGCATCGCTGCCGACAGTAAAAAAACCATTGTGTTTGTGACCCACGATTTGGTGGAGGCGGTTACCTTGGCGGATCGGGTGATCGTGTGTACCCAGCGTCCTGCCACGATTGCGCTGGAGCAAGTGATCCCGCTTGCGCGACCACGCGATGTCATCAATGTTCGGTTTGAGCAGCGGTTCAAAGAGGTTTATGAATTGATATGGGCCCGTTTGCGCCAAGAGTATCAGGAGGACTTGATATGACAGTTGCCAAGGCAAAAGAAGCAAAAAAGCCAAGGCTTTCGGATATGACCACCTGGCGGATGTTGATGTGCCAGTTGGCTTTGGGTTTGTGCCTGGCTTGTTTGTGGCAGTGGGGCGCTGGACGTTGGTTTGATGTTTTTTTCTTTTCCAGCCCGTTGGCCATTGTCGAGCGTTTGGTGCAATGGGTCAGCAATGGATCGCTCTATGCCCATCTATGGGCCACACTCTATTCCACGGTCGTTGGATTCGTTTTGGGCTCCATCGTCGGGCTGGCTTTGGGGCTGTGGCTGGGTTTATCGCCATTTGTGAATCGATTATTAGATCCATATCTTTCTGCGCTCAATGCATTGCCCAAAGTGGCATTGGCACCTCTTTTCATACTTTGGTTTGGTATTGGCATTGAATCTAAGGTGGCACTGGCTGCCATCTTGGTATTGTTTTTGGTTTTTCTCAACACCTTCACAGGTGTTCGTGAAGTCGACAAGGACCTGGTGGATGCTGTTCGATTGATGAAAGCCTCCAAGCTGCAAGTGCTGATCAAAGTCATCGTTCCTTCGGCGGCGTCTTGGGTGTATGCCAGTTTCAAGATTTCAGTGCCTTATGCATTGATCGGTGCAGTGCTGGGCGAAATGATTGCAGCCAACCGAGGCCTGGGTTATTTGGTTCAGTTTTCTGGCTCGCAATTCGATACGGCGGGGGTGTTCGCATCTTTGTTTGTGATTGCCGTGGTGGCGGTGGTGCTCAATGCTGCAGTTGGATTTTTCCAATCTCGTGCGGAGCGCTGGCGCATCATTGGGCGTTGATGTGTTTGTTTGAAAGGTTGCTTATGCGTAAATTTTCCGGTTTGTTTGCTCTGGTTGTTCTGTGTTTTTCATTAAATGTTGCATCCGAGCCCATCAAAATCGTCAACATCGGGCATGGTTACTATGCTGGGGCTTTATACATCGCCCAACAAGAGAAGTTGTTTGAAAAATACGGCCTCGAGGCGGATGTCACCTTTGTTCAAGGCGGTGCGATTGCCTTGCAAACAATTTTGTCTAAGCAAGCGGATATTGGCATTGTCAGCTATGAGCACGTTCTCAATGCGGCTGTTCAAGGCAGAAGAATCGTATCCCTCTACAACATTGCCAATCGACCCCTCAACAATTTGCTGGTGGACATGGCGACGGCCAAAGGTTCTGAGGGTTTGAGTTTGGAGGAAAAAATCAAACGCCTCAAAGGCAAGCGAGTCGGCTTGCCTTCTGCCAACGGCTCTGGTGAAAAAATGTTGAAGATCCTGGCCAACCGCTATGGGCTGCAGTTGCCCGGAGATATCAGCACGGTTTACTTGGGCAGTGAGCCCGCTTCATATGTGGCTGCATTTCAGCGCAAAGTCATCGATGCGGCCATTCCTGTCGAGCCAGCGGGTGTCATGGTGGAGCAGTCGGGACTGGGAAGCATTTACCTCAACGTGATGAGTGGAGAGGTGGCCGAGTTTCAAGATTTGATTTTCATGACCCTCACGGCACATCCTGACACCCTGCGCGACAAGCCTGAGTTGATGCGCAAGGTGACCCAAGTGTTTACCGAAGCCAATCGGATCTTGCGTGATCCTGTGCGTGGCAAAGCATTCATGGGCAAGCAATATCCAGAATTGAGCGCCAATGCCAATGACAAAGTCTACACATTGATGCGCCAAATTTGGCCAGAATCTGGACGCATGACAGCCGCCCAGGCTAAAGCCACGTTTGATTTTTTGCAACCGACCGGCCCCAGCAAAGTTGATTTGCCACTGACTTTCACCAATGATTATTTGCCCAAGTGATGTGGTTTCTATATCAAGATTGAGGGGGGATGGATGAGACGTATCCTGAGGGGGTTACTGGTTTTTGGTGGAATCATCCTTTCTGTTTCTGCCTTTGGGCAAGCCCTGGAAAAGACCGATCCTGTTCACAGCTTGGCCGCCTTGGCCAAGGCACAAGGATCGGTGGTGGCCGTGCGCGCCACTTCGATCGAAGGTGCTGCATCCATTCAAACTTTAGGTCGGCAGCGCGAAGGTTCTGGCGTTGTCATTGGCAAGGATGGACTGATATTGACCATCGGTTATTTGATTCTTGAGTCGGATCAAATTCAAGTCACGACCCAATTTCAGAAGGTATACCCAGCCAAATTCGTTGGATTTGATGCTGCCAGTGGCTTGGGCTTGCTCCAGACACTCACACCCTTGCAAGACGTTGAAATGGCGATGCTAGGGTCGTCCTTGGCCATCAAGCCAGGGGATAGGC
Source organism: Betaproteobacteria bacterium (assembly GCA_009921465.1). Lineage (GTDB taxonomy): Bacteria > Pseudomonadota > Gammaproteobacteria > Burkholderiales > Burkholderiaceae_C > Limnohabitans. Next base: position 1,434 of record RFXS01000056.1, on the reverse strand, counting down.
TCATGGCTGCTTCAGGTGGGGAAGTTTTTACCTTGCGAGCGGCTGAGCTGGTGGATCAGCGCCCCTTTGTCGGTTATTGGGAATACCAATTGGACGCTGCTTTGTACACCAGCCCACCCTTGCCCAACCATTCCGGTGCAGGCTTGTTCAATGACAAAGGTGAGTTGTTGGGCATTGGCAGCCTGTTCATGCGCAATGTGATGTCGCCTCAAATGATCAATCTCTCCCTGCCTGGCAATATGTTTGTTCCGACACAAGCCATTTCTTCGCATTTGACCGAGTTGATTGAGCGGGGTTCAGTTTATAAAAACAAACGCCCATGGCTAGGTTTGAGTTCACAAGAACTCAATGGGCGCATCCAAATCATTCGTGTGAGCCCCAACAGCCCCGCGCAAAAGGCAGGTATCAAGGCGGGCGATTTGATTTTGGGCGTCAACGGAATGGATGTTTCTGACTTGGCCGCGTTTTACAAAAAATTGTGGGCGCACAGCCCATGGGATGCACCGATTCGCTTGAATCTGTTGCAAGGCGCGCGCTTGAATGAGTTGACGCTGCCGGCAGTGGACCGCCTCGATACTTTGATCAAGCCGCCTGGCGTTTGACCATTGCATTGTTTCCACCCACCAAGGCGGTGGAATAAACTGTGGCCATGATGTTTTGCTGGAGCGCACCTTGCTAGACCCCCAAGCCCAAGCCTTGTTGCAACTGATGGTGGACCGGGGTGTTCCTGCGGTCAACACATTACCCCCTGTGGAGGCCCGCGCGTTTTATCTGGTGCGCAAGTCTTTGACGCAGCCCGATCCACCCAGCTTGTCAGCCACCTGTGACCATTTGCCGCAGTTGGGCGGTGTCAGCGTTCCAGTGCGCGAATACCGACCCGCTGGCGTCCAGCCCTCTGACATCTTGCCAGCCTTGGTTTACTTTCATGGCGGGGGCTGGGTGATTGGCAACATTGAAACCCACGATGTGCTGTGCCGCCAACTGTGCCAAGCAAGCGGTTGTGCGGTTTTTTCGGTGGACTACCGGTTGGCGCCAGAGCATGTGTTTCCTGCCGCTTTTGATGACGCATTGGCGGCCTTTCATTGGGTGGTGTCGCAAGCCAATGCTTTGCACATCGACCCCCAGCGGGTGGCGGTGGGCGGCGACAGCGCGGGTGGAAATTTGGCAGCGGCGGTTTGTTTGGGTGCTCGGGGCTGTGCACAGCCACCCGCGTTTCAAATGTTGATTTACCCAGCCACCTGGATGTACCCCGACACACCGAGCTACCACGCCAATGGCCAGGGCTATGGGTTGACCGCGCAAGCCATGGATTGGTTCATGGACCATTACCTGCCCACGCGCGAACTCGCCGATGACTGGCGCGCTTCGCCACTCAAAGCCACTTCGCACGCCAACTTGCCCCCTGCATTGGTGCTGACGGCGGGCTTCGATCCA
>RFXS01000055.1 GCA_009921465.1 Betaproteobacteria bacterium | reverse complement strand
ATCTTGGGACGTTGGGCCCAGGTGTTCATCGTAGGCGGGATTCTAACAAGACATCCGCTCAATTAATCCTCAGCCGAAATCAGGCGCGCGCCGCTGGCGCAGCGAAGCCACACCTTCGTGCACATCAGGGCCAGCAAAGCCCATGAACTCCAGCGCCAGCGAGGTGTCAAAGGTGGGCCCGGCTTGGCGCAACCAGTTGTTGAGGGCATATTTGGTCCACCGGATCGCACTTTGACTGCCGTTGGCCAATTTATCGGCCACCTCATAGGCCTTGTCCAACAGGTCTTTGTCTTCCACACACAAAGACACCAAGCCAATGCGCTCGGCCTCTTCGCCGCTGAGGGGTTCGCACAGCATCAAGTGGTATTTGGATTTGGCCATGCCGCACAACAGCGGCCAAATGATGGCCGCGTGGTCGCCTGCCGCCACGCCCAATCGGGTGTGGCCATCGACAATCTTGGCGCTTTTGGCGGCAATTGAAATATCGGCCAATAAACCGGCCACCAAGCCCGCGCCCACGGCCGGGCCGTGCATGGCGCTGACAATGGGCTTGTCACAGTTGATGATGTTGTAAACCAAGTCACGCGCCTCGCGCCATACCCGCGAGCGAACTTCAAAGTCTTGCGCCATGTCTTGCACCAAGGCCAGGTCACCACCCCCAGAAAACCCCAGGCCTTCGCCGCGCAGCACCACGCAGCGCACGCTGTCGTCTTTGCCCACATCGCGCCAAATTTCAGAAAGATCCTCATGCCCAGCGTGGCCCGCTGTGGGCAGCTTGCCATTGGCCCCGGCCTTCATTTGGACGTCAAGCACACTGTCAGCGGGGCCGCGGCGGCTGATGTTGAAGGTGGCGTAAGCGCTGTAATCGATGGGTTTCATGCGGCCCTCTGGGGTGTTTGATGTGAAAGGGATTGTGCCCGCAGCACCATGGGGCATGGCTTTTGTTGACCAAGGTCAATGCGTTTGCATGCGGGCAGGTGCATCATAAAACCATTGAAACCTTTAGGAATACGCATGGACACCACGGCTGCACAGCCTTATTTGGAACAGCTGATGAACCAACGCGAACAACTGCTGACACAAATGGCCGAACAACGCGGTGGCAAAGTCGGTCGCGCCGAGCAGGCCAGCGCGCACTTTGACAACAGCCAAGATGACAGCGCTCAAATCAGCACTGAGCGCGAGATCGAGTTTGCGCTCAACGAACACGAACTCGCTGAACTACAGTCCATTGAAGACGCTTTGAAGCGCATCCATGAAGGGGTTTACGGCCTTTGCCTGGAATGTGGGGTATCCATCGCACCGCAACGGTTGCACGCGGCACCTCAAGCATTGCGCTGCCTAGCCTGCCAAAGCACGTTTGAAAAACACCACCCCACCTGAATTGCCCAAAGGAAAACCATGTCTACATTTCATGCCGTCGTCTGGATGGACCACAACGCAGCACACGTGCTGATGTTTGACCGTGAGCACGTGCAGGCCGAACGCATCAAGTCACGCAACACGCACAGCCACCAAGGCAAGCATGCCGACAGCAAATCGTACTTTGCCGATATCAGCCAGGGCTTGGCGGGGGTTCACGAGGTGTTGTTGACCGGCCCGGGGACGGCCCGCACCGAGTTCCGCACCTGGTGCGAAGAGCATGCCAAGGGGTGCGCCCATGCCATCATTGACAGCGTGGCCAGCGACCACCCCACAGACCCGCAATTGGTGGCAATGGGGCGTCAGTATTTTTTGAAGTTCGACAAGATGTCCAACGACCCTAGCCAGCGTTGAGGGGGGCGACGCGCTGGTCGATGGCGCCAAAAACGCTTTGGCCATCTTTGCCCTTCATTTCAATGCGCACGGTGTCGCCGAACTTCATGAAGTCGGTGCTGGGCTGACCATCCAAGATGGTTTCAATGGCGCGCTTTTCAGCGATGCAGCTGTAGCCTTTGGGCCAGTCTTTTTTGCCATCGCGCTCGATGGCCTTGTTGCTCACCGTGCCACTGCCCACAATGCTGCCGGCCCGCACGTTGCGGGTTTTGCACATGTGGGCGATGAGCTGACCAAAGTGAAATGTCATCTCTGGTCCGGCCTCGCACATGCCCACCTTGCGCCCGTTCCAGCTGACTTGCATGCTCAGGTGCACACGGCCCCCCGTCCATGCCTCACCCAACTCATCGACGGTGACAGCCACCGGGCCAAATGCCGTGGCTGGTTTGCCTTGAAAAAAGCCAAAGCCCTTGGCCAGTTCGTCTGGGATGAGGTGGCGCAATGACACATCGTTGACCAGCATCACCAAGCGCACGCCATCCAAGGCTTGCTCGGGTTTGGCTTGCATGGGCACGTCGCCGGTGATGACGGCCACCTCGGCTTCAAAGTCAATGCCATAAGCTTCGCTGGGGCACACCACATCGTCACAAGGACCCATGAAGTCATCACTGCCCCCTTGGTACATCAAAGGCTCGGTGTAATAGTTGTCCGGCACCGAGCTGTTTCTAGCGGCGCGCACCAATTCGACATGGTTCATGTAGGCCGACCCATCGGCCCACTGGTGGGCGCGTGGCAAAGGGGCCATGCACATGCGCGGGTCAAAGGCAAATGCGTGACGCGCTTTGCCGTGGTTGAGGTCGTGTGAGAGGTCTTGCAACTGCGGCAACATGAAGTTCCAGTCGTCCAAAACCTGCTGCATGCGGTCTGCGATGCCGGTTGCATAATGCGCCGTTGTCAGGTCACGGGAGACCACCACCAGTTGTCCATCGCGCGATCCGTCTTTGTAGGTGGCCAGTTTCATGGTGCTTCCGATATGGGGAGGGGTCAAGTGCCGAGCGCTTGGCGCCGGAGGTGTGTTGCTCGAAAATTTTACAGGACGGTGGTCTAAAGCATGTGGTTTGAGTCGATCGCTTCTGCGTGGCGCACATGGCCAAGCTCCAGCGCTTGGTTGTGGTTGATCAGCGCAGGTTTGCATTTGCTGGTGCTGTTGCACTGGCCCACTTGGCATGCCACGGCCGCGCCCGCACCACGCTGGCAAGTGAGTTGGGGTCCTGTGACCTCCACCGCGACCTTGCCCAACACCCCAGACCGCGATGCGCCCACTGGTCAACATGACCAGCCCTCCACAGAGAAATCGGCTGCCACGCAAATGGCCACCGAAATGCCCACCGCCGCTGCCACCATGGACCGCCCCATCATCGGCAGGCCCAGCACGGATGATGGCCCCGCCACCACCCAAACAGATCCGGCTTTTTTATCGCCTGGGCCAGTGGCATCACCACGCGAGGTTTTGCTGGCCCAAGCACCGCTCGCGCCAAGTGGATTGCCCGCTTCTGCCACCCCTTCGCTGTCTGCCTTGGGCAGTTACCGAGCACCGTCGGGTGCGCGGTTGCGCTACGACCTGCAAGGCATTGCCAAAGGCTTTGGTTATTCGGCCAAAGCCGAGTTGCTGTGGCAACCCGATGCCAGCCAATACGACGCCCGACTAGAGGTGTCACACTTTTTACTGGGATCGCGGGTGCAAACCAGCCAAGGCCAGCTCACGGCCGAGGGCTTGTTGCCACGCCGTTTTGGCGACAAGGTGCGCAGCGAGCAAGCGGCACATTTCCAGCGCGACAAGGGGCTGATCACCTACAGCGCCAACACGCCCGACGCAGCTTTGTTGGCCGGCACACAAGACCGCTTGAGTGTGTTCATTCAAATATCTGGCCTGCTCGGCGCAGAACCGCTGCGCTGGGGCCCGGGTGCGGTGATGAGCTTTAACACCACCGGCGCACGCGACACTGAGGTGTGGTCGTTTCAACTCTCGGGCATTGAACAACTCAAACTGCCCTTTGGCACCTTGGACGCGGTGCGGTTGGTGCGGCAAGAACAAAAGCAGTATGACCAGCGCGTCGAATTGTGGATGGCGCCCAGTCTAGAGCACCTGCCTGTGCGCATCCGCATCACCCAAACCAGCGGCGACCAAGTTGACCTGCTGCTGCGCAGCAAAGAGCTTGCCAACGCCAGCCCCTGAACGGCGCCTTTTTTGCACGCCGGACTCAAGATTGGCGCACTGCAGTCGATCTCTGACATGACCACCATGGGGTGGACACCAGTCACCCCCACCAGCGTGGGGGCGGGTTGCCGCAACAAAGCGGTGCAGTTCTGCAGGAATGAGGCCATGGGATACCTGATTTCATTTGTATTTGGCATTTTTGTGGCCACAATGGGCTTGGGCGCTCGCGCGCCTGTTTTGGATGCGCACTGGAGCCCCACCAGCCAATCTGCCCCATCGTCACGCTGATTTTCATTTTGGCTGCCTGGGTCGCCCTTGAAATAGGCGCAACAGCGCCGATATCAGGTTAATATGATGCCCAACGACACCACTGGCAGTTCCATGAACACGCTTTACGACTCTGAGTCATTCGCCGTTGTGCACATGGCGGCGGACGTGCCCACTGGCAAACCCAATCCCACGGCCCAGCCGATGTTGTCACGACAAGGTTTTGAAATTGTGGACAAACGCAACGGCAAAGAGGTGTACCTCGATGGTTATTGGGCCGAACTGTTCCAACAACACATCACCCAGTGGCAACTCAAAACCCCCACCCAAGACGAAGTCGAGGACACCTTGGCGCAATACGCCGAGTTGGCACAAAACCCGGTGGTGATCCACTGAACGGCCCAGACCACGCGTTTGCACCCAAAAAAACCCGCTTCAGCGGGTTTTTTTACGCGGGCAAGCCCGCGATCACATCGGCCAAAGTGGCCACCATGTGCTCAACTTGTTCGCGCTCCACGATAAAGGGTGGCGCAAACACCAAGTTGTCGCCGGCGCTGCGCACCAAAACGCCTCGGCGCAGGCATTCTTGGAACACCTCGTAACCGCGCAAACCCGCACCCTGCTGAGACGGGCTGAGTTCGACCGCCGCCGCCAAACCCAAAGAACGGATGCCCACCACATGCGGCAGCCCTTTGAGGCTTTGGTGCATGGCCCGCCCCAACACTGGCCCCATTTGCGCAGCGCGCGCGAACAAGCCCTCTTGTGCCATCAGCTGTAACGTGGCGACCGCCGCCGCACACGCCACCGGATGACCCGAATAGGTGTATCCGTGCATGAACTCAATCGCATGTGCAGGACCACCTTGCTCGGTCACAGCCTGGTAAAGCCCCTCGCGGCAGATCACGCCCCCCATGGGCACCACGCCATTGGTGACGCATTTGGCAAAGTTGATCATGTCGGGGACCACGCCAAAGTAATCGGAGGCAAACGGTGTGCCCAATCGGCCCAAGCCGGTGATCACCTCGTCAAAAATCAACAAAATGCCGTGCTTGTCACATATTTGCCGCAGGCGTTGCAAATAGCCTTGCGGGGGGATGTACCAACCGGCGCTGCCCGCCACCGGCTCGACGATGATGGCGGCCACATTGCCCGCGTCGTGCAAGGGCAAGATGCGTTGCTCCAATTCGTTGAGCAAATCTTGCGAGAACTGCGGCAACTCGGCCTCGATATAAGCGTGATGCAGTGGGTCATGGATGAAAGCCATGTGGTCCACCCGAGGCAACATGGCCGCGCCAAAGGCCTTGCGATTGCCGCTGATACCGCCCACGCTCATGCCACCAAAGCCCACCCCGTGGTAGCCGCGTTCGCGGCCAATGAACACTGTGCGCTGGCCTTGTCCACACGCGCGGTGATAGGCCAAGGCCATCTTCAATGAGGTGTCTGCCGCCTCCGAGCCTGAGGTGCAAAAAAACACCCGGTTCAAATCACCTGGCGCCAAGTTGACAATCATGTCGGCCAATTCAAAAGCGCGGTCGTTGCCAAATTGAAACGCGGTGGCGTAATCGAGTGTGTCGAGTTGCTGTTTGATCGCCTCGTTGATGGGTGCGCGGTTGTGCCCCGCGCCCACACACCACAAGCTGGAAATGCCATCGAGCACCTGCTGCCCATCTTGCGTGGTGAAATACATGCCTTTGGCCGACACCAAGACCCGGGGTGATTGACGGAAATGGCGGTTGGGTGTGAAGGGCAACCACAAATGGTCGCCGCGCGATGGGGGTGTTGGCATATGGGGCTCCCTGGCTGCGCCAGCATGTGCCCCGCAAGGTGGTGCCGACGTCAATGCATTTTAGGTTGCAAACTGATGGGCAAGTCCACCGCCACCGTGGCAGCGGCGGTGACCACGCCCAGCGTCAAAGCGTCCTTGTTGGCGTACTCGTCGCACTGCTCGCGCGGGGTGCGCGCTGTTGGGCAATGCAAGGTGATGCGGTCGCGGGGGCGGTTGCGGTCCATTTCACGGATCAACACAAACCCCGTTGCATCTTGCATTTGGTAGAGGGCCACGTTCAACAAATGGGGGTCAAATTTTTCTCCCATGCGCTGCTGGTAAAAGTCCCACATCTCCAGTGCGCGTTCTGGCACCAACGCGCCGGTGAAGGGCATGCTCGGGCCATGGATACCCACCACAGTCATGTGCGGTGCATAACCAGTGGCGTATTGGCGTTCTTGCCCGGCCATGAACAACAAAGAGCAAGCCGATAAACACTGTCCCGCCACCAAGGTGGTTAAAGACTGCCCTTGCAGCCAACGGGCCATGGCCATCCCTGCGGGTAAATCTCCGCCGGGCGAATTCACCAAGATCAAGCGTTTGACTGCGCCGCGTTCAAATTCGGCGCGCAAGACGCGATCGTCGTTGCGCTCGATCACACCTGATAAGAACACATCGCTGCCCACGCGTTGAAGCGTCATGGCTTGCACCGTAGAGAGCAAACATACCCAACCCAACAAACACAGCAATGCATACGAAAGGTCTCTTTTGAGCGCAGCCAACGCACGCTCTTTGTGTTGGTCAGCGCCTTGGTTGCTGGAGATTTTTTGCTGTTGATTCATGTCACCCTCACCTGTGTCGGTCTGGGTATGGATCAGCAAAAAATGTGCCCTCAAGGCCTTTCTACTTTTGGTTTCCTTGCTCGCTTTGACAGCGAAAAATGCGCACCTTTTGGTTCATGCCAGTCTGCGGTTTTTTGACACATGCTGATGACCCAATGGCCACAACAAAGGCAAAAACGTGCACGGCAGGGAAATGCGGGCCAGTCCTGCGAAAATATCTGAATGACTCCTTCTTACATCCTCACTTTGTCGTGCCCGGACCGCCCTGGCATCGTTCACGCTGTTTCAGGTTTTTTACTCGAGCGCGGTGGCAATATCGAAGAGGCCGCGCAATACAGCGACCTGGCCACCGGTTTGTTTTTCATGCGGGTGCGCTTTGTCTGCGCACAAGCCAACGAAGCCGTGTTGCGCCATCAGTTGGTGCAACTCGCGCCGGGCTTTGAGATGCGCTGGGCTTTGCACGAAAGTGGTCAAGCCATGCCTTGCGTGATCATGGTCAGCAAAGAAGGGCACTGCCTCAACGATTTGCTGTTTCGTTGCAAAAGCGGCTTGCTCGATGTGGACGTGCGCGCCATCATCAGCAACCACCGCGACTTTTACCAACTCGCCGCCAGCTACAACGTGCCGTTTCACCACATTGAGGTCAATGCCGCCAACAAAGCCCAAGCCGAAGCACGCCAGTTAGAGATCATTGCCTCTGAGGGTGCCCAACTGGTGGTGTTGGCGCGCTATATGCAAATTTTGTCGAACGCCATGTGTGACCAATTGGCGGGCAAGGCCATCAACATCCACCACAGTTTTTTGCCCAGCTTCAAAGGTGCCAAACCCTATCACCAAGCGCACCAGCGCGGGGTCAAGCTGATTGGCGCCACCGCCCACTACGTGACCGCCGACTTGGACGAGGGGCCCATCATCGAGCAAGATGTGGCGCGCGTGGACCACAGCAAAACCGTGGAAGACCTCAGCGCCTTGGGGCGCGACACCGAAAGCCAAGTGCTGGCCCGCGCCGTGAAGTGGCACAGCGAACACCGTGTATTGCTTGACGGACACAAAACCGTGATCTTTAAATGAGCTCGCGCATACCGCCCATCCAGTGCTTGCTCACTTTTGAAGCACTGGCCAGGTTGCGCTCGGTCACGCTCACCGCAGAAGAGTTGTTTGTCACGCCCAGCGCGGTCAGCCATCGGGTCAAGCAATTGGAGCAGTTGCTTGGGGCCAAGCTGTTTGGCCGTGCAGACTTTTCGCTCACCTCCGAAGGCAATGAGTACCTCACCCATGTGCGCCTAGGGTTGGCCAGCTTGGAGCGTTTTCCCGGCCAAGACGGGCTCATCAGCCCGGGCAAACGCAAATTGCGCGTGGCCGTCACCCCCACCTTTGCCCGCTCCATCCTCATGCCGCGCTTGCGCCAATTCACCGAGGCCTACCCGGAAATCGACCTCACCTTGCAAGTGACCATCCCCTTGCTGGATGTGGTGGCCGAAGATGCCGATGTGACCGTTCGGTTTGGCTCCGGTCGCTACTCTGACTTGGAGCACGTGTGCATCCTGAAAGACGAGGTCACACCGGTGGCCTCGCCCTCTTTTGTCCGTGAATTTGGACCTTTTGACAATCCTGACAACCTCAAAGAAATCACCTTGTTGCGCAGCCCCCTTGAGCCCTGGCGCACTTGGTTTGCCGCCAACGAACTGGACTGGCCCGAGCCCATGGATGGCTCTTGCATGAACGATGTGGGTCTGGTGTGCGAGGCGGCGGCCCAGGGCTTGGGGGTGGGCTTGGTGCGTCTGAAATTGGCCGCTCCTTGGCTGGACAACGGCAGCTTGGTGCGTTTGTTCGACAGTCAAATTCCCAGCCCCCATGCCCATTATTTATGCTGGCGAACAGGTACCATGGACCGCTGGGAATGCGCCGCTTTTGCGCAGTGGTTAGAGCAAGCCGTACGCTGACTTTTGGCGCAGCTTGCCGTTACCCCCAACCAGGGCTGGGCACTGTTGTAAGCTCAGTTTGCAACACCATGCACGCCCATCTTGGGTGGATATGTCGTCACTGATCCGTATGAATTTGCCTGAAAACCCATCAGAAACTGCCCCACCGAGCGGGCCCACCAACCGTTCCTTGCATGACACGCGTTGGCGCACCCGCGTCATAGGCAGCTTGATGGCCCTGCTCATGGTGTCCTTGGGCAGCTTTGCGGTTTTGATGTCCAAACATGTGGCCCAAGAGCAAGCGCAAGAAACCCTTGAGCGGGCTTTGCAGCGCCAAGCGCAAGACATCCTGAAATTCAGGAACTTTTATTCCACCGACATCATGGCCCCGACCCAGTCACAAGGGGTGCGCGTGTCGCACGACTACAAGGCCAACCCCGGCACACTGCCCTTGCCCGCCACCATGGTCATTGAGTTGGGTCATTTTTTTAACCGGCAAGAGCTTGGCAGTCGCATGGCCTATTACAGCGACATGCCATTTCCGTGGCGCGTCGCAGAGCGCCAACTTGATGCTTTTCAACAAAGCGCCTTGTTGGCCCTGCGCCAAAACCCTGAACAAGTATTCATCCGCGAAGAAGAGCGCGATGGCAAAACTGTTGTGCGCTTGGCTTTGGCTGACCGCATGCAAGAGGCCTGTGTCAATTGCCACAACAACTACCCGGGCTCGCCTTTCACTCAGTGGAAAGTCGGCGACGTGCGCGGAGCGCTTGAAGTATCCATGCCCGTATTTGCCGCCAAAAGCGCCACACAAGACTTGGTCAACATCACTTTGGGGGCGCTCACCTTGGTGGCCATGTTGGGTTTATTTTTATTTTGGCGCGCCCTGACCACCGCCGACAAACACCTGCGCACCGCCCAAAAATTGGCCGCCAAATACCAAGAAGGCAATGCAGCCTTGCGCACCGAGGTGGCCCAACGCGAGCGCATGGAGCAAGGTCTGCGCGAAAGCCAGCAAGACCTGATGGAGGCCAAGGCCCGAGCCGATTCGGCCAATGATTTGAAAAGCCAATTTTTGGCCAACATGAGCCATGAAATTCGCACTCCCATGAACGGCGTGGTGGGCATGACACAGCTGGCCTTGCAATCCCAACTGGACCCACAGCAGCGCGAATTCATCAGCTTGGCCCATGTGTCTGCCAAACACCTGATGTCGGTCATCAATGATATTTTGGATTTTTCCAAAATTGAAGCCGGGCACTTGAGTTTGCAACCCATCGCTTGCAGCCCCTACGATGTGGTGGTTCAAACGGCGCGCAGCTTTCAAACAGAGGCCAAAGACAAGGGCTTGGCGTTCAAAATCGAGCACGAGGGTCCTTTGCCCCCCAACGTGATGCTCGACCCCGTGCGCTTGCGCCAGATATTGACCAACCTGATTGGCAATGCCATCAAATTCACCAGCAAGGGTGAAGTCCACGTGTGCATGGCAGCCCAAAAGCACCCGACCGCCGATATGGTGGATTTGACCTTCTCCGTGCGTGACACTGGCATTGGCTTTGCCCCTGAGCAAGCCACGCGGCTTTTTGACCCATTCATGCAAGGCGACAGCTCCATCACTCGCTCATTTGGTGGCACGGGCTTGGGCCTGGCCATCAGCCGCAATCTGGTCATGTTGATGGGCGGCGACATCCACGCGCAAGGACAATTGCACGATGGGGCCACATTCAGTTTTTCCATCAAAGCACCCTTGGCACCCCCCAGTGACCACGTCGGTGTGGTCGATGTCGCGGGCTTTGGCTTTACCGACCCCTCTGCCCCAGTGCTGCGCCAACATGTGTTGGTGGTGGAAGACCATGCCATCAACCTCAAACTGGCTTGCTTGCTGCTTGACCGCATGGGCCACACCCATGCCAGTGCCCTGAATGGGCAAGAGGCCTTACAAATGCTGCAAGAACAAAGGTTCGACTTGGTATTGCTCGACGTGATGATGCCTGTGCTCGATGGTTTGAGCACCCTCAATACTTTGCGCAGCCTGCCCAACAAAGCCTTGGCCGCCATCCCCGTGATCATGGTCACCGCTCATGCCATGACCGGTGACCGCGAACGCTTTTTGGCCGCCGGTGCCAATGGTTATGTGTCCAAACCCATCGGTTTTGAAGCGCTGGAGGAAGAAATCCAACGCTTGGCCACGGGACGCATTCAGCCTCAGCCACCAAAATGATCCACAAAGTTTTGCAATTTTTTCACGCACCATCCGTCGATTTCAGTCTACATTGGGTCATCTTTTCATCAGGCCGCCCACATGACCTCAGTGCTTGAAGCCACCGCACCAGATGCAAGCGTTTCCACCACCACCAAAGATGGGGTGCTGCAGGCTTTGCGTGCCGTGCTGCCCGCTCACGCGGTGTTGTCTTCCAGCGAAAACACCACGCCCTATGAATGCGATGGCCTGACCGCCTACCGCCAACGCCCGATGTGCGTGGTGCTGCCCGAAACCACCGCGCAGGTGCAAGCCGTGCTGCGCACCTGCCATCGACTGGGTGTGCCCGTGGTGGCGCGAGGTGCTGGCACCGGTTTGTCGGGAGGGGCCATGCCGCACCCCCACGGCGTCACCCTGTCCTTGGCCAAGTTCAACCAGATTTTGAAGATGGACCTGCACAGCCGAACCGCCGTGGTGCAGTGCGGTGTACGCAACCTGGCCATCAGCGAGGCTGCCGCCCCCTTGGGTTTGTATTACGCGCCGGACCCGTCCAGCCAAATCGCGTGCACCATCGGCGGCAATGTGGCGGAAAACTCGGGCGGCGTGCATTGCCTGAAATACGGCCTGACCCTGCACAACGTGCTCAAGGTCAAGGGCTTGACCATGGACGGCGAGCCCATTGAGTTTGGTGGCGACGCGCTGGACGCGCCTGGCCTGGACCTGCTGCCGCTGGTGGTGGGCTCCGAGGGCATGCTGGCCATCACCTTGGAAGTGACCGTCAAGCTCACCCCCAAGCCCCAACTGGCGCGCTGCATCATGGCCAGCTTTGACGACCTGCGCAAAGCCGGTGACGC
>RFXS01000054.1 GCA_009921465.1 Betaproteobacteria bacterium | reverse complement strand
GCCCACGCAAACTGCCCAGGCCACCGACCGAGACCACGATCAAAAAGTACACCAGTTGTTCAAACGGGTAAGTGGGCTGAATGGCCACAATCTCTGCGCCCAGCGCCCCACCCAAACCGGCCAAACCGCTGCCCACGGCAAAGGTGATGGCAAACAAGCGGCGGGTGTTGATGCCGATGGACTGGGCCATGGCCCGGTTGTCCACAGATGCGCGCACTTTGGCACCCCAGATGGTGCGCTCCACACCGAACCACAGTGAGGCGATGATGCCCGCGCTGAACAAAATCAAGAACACGCGGTAAGCGGGAAAGTCCCGCCCCAGCATGGAAAACTGCCCCTTGAGGTAATCGGGCAACACCACCGGTTGCTGCAAAGTGCCAAAGATCAACCGCGCCACCGCCACCGACATGAAAATCAGGCCAATGGTCAGCAGCACTTGTTCGAGCTCAACCGCCCCGTACAAACGCGAATAAAGCAAGCGCTCCAGCACCACGCTGGCCAGGGCCACCAAAACAAAAGCCATCAACAAGGCCAGGGGGAAAGGCACATTCCATTTGGACAAGGCGGTGACGAGCACGTAGCCGCCGGCCATGGCAAACACGCCATGGGCCAAGTTGGTAAAACCCATCAAGCCCATGGTGACGGACAGGCCAACTGAAATGACATAAAGGATCATCCCATAGGCTACGCCATGAAAAGCGACGCTGACCAGAGATGAGAGGAATGCTTCCATGCTGAAAAAACAAACGCCAGCACCGCCCAAAGCGGTGCTGGCGCAGGGGTTTACTTCTTCTTGTCAGCTTCTTTCATGGGATCTTTGATGCCGGTGCTGATGGTTTCGAGCTCGACATTGGCCAGTTTGCCACCGACTTTGCGCACTTCGCGCAGGTACTCGGGGTTGATCACGTCACGGGTTTCGGGATCGATGGAGACCAAGCCACGCGGGCTGTTGGGGTTGCGCCATTTTTTCAGCGCTTCCATGGTTTTGTCAGGGTCGACTTTTCCACCTTGTTCGCGGATGGCGTGGAAGATGGCGTCCATCGCGTCCCAAGCACCCACGGCCATGAAACTGGGGTTGAGGTTTTCACCAAACTCTTTTTTGTAGGCGGCCACAAAAGCTTTGTTGGCAGGTCGATCCGAATGCGCCGAGTAGTGGTGAACCGTGGTCACACCCAAGGCCACATCACCCATGTTGGGCAGTTCATCATCGGTCACGATGTCGCCCGTGCCAATGTACTTGACGCCGGCCTTGGCCAGGTCCAGGTCCGCATAGGCTTTCATCATCCCGGTGGCGGCTTTGCCCGCAGGGTTGAAGCCAAAAACGACTTCGGGCTTGGCATCTTTGATGCGCTGCATGAAGGGCACAAAGTCGGGGTTGGCCAAGGGCACGCGCAGGCTGCCCACAATCTCGCCGCCGCCTTCTTTGAATCCTTTGATGAAGCCTTCTTCGGCTTCATGGCCAGGGGCAAAATCGCTCACCGCGGTGTAGGCACGCTTGTATTTTTTGGCCGCCCATTGGCCCAGTGGGTAGGACGACTGCCACAGCGTGAAAGATACGCGGGCCATGTAAGGCGCGTTGTTCATGATGCGTGCACCGGCGGCGTTCATGCTCACGAAGGGCACTTTGGCTTCGGTGGTCAACGGGGCGATGGCCGCCATATTGGGTGTCCAGACCAAACCGGTGAGGATCTGCACCTTGTCGCGCACGATCAATTCTTGCGCCACGCGCTTGGCCACATCGGGGTTGGGGCCGGTGTCGTCACGGGTGATCAGCTCGACCTTGACGCCTGGGGGCAACTTGTCGCCATTGAGCTTCATGTAAAGCTTGACACCTTTGTCCAGCTGGTCGCCTTGGGCAGCCGCCGCGCCGCTATAAGAACTGATGAAACCAACTTTGATGGTTTGGGACAAGGCGGGTGTGGCAACGCTGAGCAGCGATGCCACCAAACCGGCGCAAATGGATGCATTGAATTTCATGGTGTCTCCTAAAGCAAGCGATGGAACGACCCACAGGTCATTGCAAATGGGCGGTGTAGTCTATCAAACTTCCCCTTTTGAAAAGGAACTGAAAGCATTCGCAGATGGGGGCAAACCCTTGCGCTGGCGTGAATATTCACGCTCTTTTGGGCATGGTCAATGGGTTGGTGCTATGACCGGTCCAGGTCCGTGGCGTTGCGCTTGCGCAGTTGGCGCACAAAAAACAGCACCACTGCGACCAAGCACAGATCGGCCAAGGCCATCACCTGGGCCGAGCCCAGGTGGTCCACCGCTTGGGTGACGGCGGTCACCCCCAAAGATTGGCCCAAAAACAAACCGCTGGCAAACAAAGTCACCGCTGTGCCACGGGCCTGTGGGGCCATTTGGGTGGCTTTGGCTTGCAAGGTGTTGTGGAACATGGCAAAGCCGTAACCGGTGAAAAAACACGCCGGAATGGCCAATGCCCACCAGGGCGAAAAAGCAATACAAGCAAACGAAGCCACCAAAATCGCGCCGCCGCAGCCTGCCATGTTGACCTCTCCCAAGCGCCGGATGGTGGGCTTGGCCGTGCCCATGAACAGCACGCCTCCAAGCCCAAACAAAGCGCTGGTTCCACCAGCCAAGGTCAAAGACAAGCCGTGGGTGTGGTGCAAATGGGCGGCGGTGATGGTGAGCATGCCAAATATCGTGGCCCCTTCCATCAAAGCAATCAACAACATCTTGCGCGACCAGACCGATTGCAGCACGGATGCGGTTTGCTGGACAAACCCCGCCGTTGGCGCTGCGTCTGGGGTGTCTGAACTGACCTGTTTTTGTTCGCGCCACAACAGCGCTGCCACCAGCGCAAAGAGCACCGACATGCCGCCAAAAGCCCAGCGCCAGCCCAAGGTATCGGTGAGCAAACCGCCCATCCATTGACCGGCGGTGATGCCCAGCATGGTGCCCAATCCGACGCGGGCCAAGGTTTCTTGCCGCTGCCCATAGGGGACTTGGTCGCCCACCCAAGCCAGCGCCAGCGGGACGATGGCCGCTGATGACATGGCGGTGACGATGCGGGCCAGCACCAATTGGTCCAGATCTTGGCTCAGGGCCGACAAAAGTGCGCCAACGCTGCACCCCAAGGTGGTGAGCATCACCACCTGGTACTTGCCCCAGCGGTCGCCGAGCGGCCCATAAATAAATTGCATCAAACCGTGGGTGACGGCGTAAAAGGCAATCACATGGCCCACCAGGCTCATCGGGGCATCAAAAACGCGCGACAAATCGGGCAGCATGGCGTCACAAATGCGCTGCACGGCCATGCTGGAAAAGGTGGCCAACGAGAGCAAAAAAATGGCGCGCTTTTGGGCCGCACTGGGGCCCAGAGTAGATGTGTTTTGTTCGTTCAAAGCGGCTTGACTGTAACTGCACCGGCCAAGTGCTACATGCCCGCTTGGGTACTTGTTGTTTTGCGAAGAAATCGGACGGGTTTTTACCAGTCGTGTGGATGACTTTGGGCCGTTTGTTTGGGGTGCTTCTCTGGTTACCATGGGCCGTGTTCTTTTATTGACCTTTCCAGGAGAAACCCATGACCGCCCCCAAGATGCGTTTGATGCACGGACCTTTTTCACCCTTTGTTCGAAAGGTCATGGTGTCGGCCATCGAGAAAGGCATGCTCGATCAGATCGAAGTGGTGCCCACAGCGGTGGGGGCCGGCAAAACCAATGAAGAGCTGATCATGATCAACCCCACCGGCAAGATCCCCACCTTGGTCACGCCCCAAGGCATGGCCGTGTATGACTCCACGGTGATCGTGGAGTACCTCGATCAGGTTCACCCAGATGTGCGCCTCATCCCCACTGACCCGGCGCAGCGGCTGCGCACCTTGCGCATGAACGCCACGGCCGACGGCTTGATCCAGGCTGGCGTGTTGGTGCGCACCGAACTGTCGCGCGAAGCGGCCAAGCAGTGGCCCGAGTACTTGAACCAGCAATGGAACAAGGTGCGCCACTGCCTGCGCGTGCTCAATGAAGACATTGCCGCCAGTGGCGAGCGCATCACCCTGGGTGAAATTGCCGCCGCTGCGGCCCTGGGATGGGTGGATGTGCGTTTGTCCGAGGAAAATTGGCGTGCCCAAAATCCTGTGTTGGGGCAATGGTTTGACCGCTTTGCAAAGCGCCCTTCGATGGTGCAGTCGGCCCCGCCCGCGGCCTGAGTTCCCATGCCGGCCTGAGCAGGCCTTGTTTTAACCAGGAGTTCGTTTTGAAAATCACCGCAGTTTGGACAAAGTGGGTATTGCCCCTGGTGAGTGGGGCCGTGGTGGCTGGCTTGGTGGCCGCACAGACCTATCCCACCAAACCCGTGACCTTGGTGTCCCCGTTTGCCGCTGGCGGCACCAGCGACGTGATTGCCCGCGCCACGGCCCGCTTGCTTGAGGCGGAATTGGGCCAATCGGTGGTGGTGGTCAATCGCTTGGGAGCAGGGGGCACGATTGGCATTGCCTCCATCTTCAATGGGCCCGCCGATGGGCATCAATTGGTGATGGGCGGGCTGGGTTCGGTGGTGTTCACGTCTGCTGTTTACAAGGGGCGTTTGAGCTACGACCCGGTCAAAGACCTGTTGCCGGTGGGGGTGGTGGGCAGCGCCCCGTCGGTCATCACGGTGCGTGCCAGTTTGAACGTGAAAACCTTGCCCGAGTTGATTGCCATGGCCAAGGCCAATCCTGACAAGCTCAGCTTTGGCTCGGCAGGTGTGGGTGGGGCTTTGCACGTGGCGGGGGTGTTGCTCGAGAAAGAGGCAGGCATCTCGCTCAACCACATTCCCTACAAAGGCGGTGCCCCTGCGATCAATGACTTGGCCGCTGGCGTGGTCGACATTGCCTTGGCTGACCTGACGTTGATCAAGCCCGTTTTGCAAGGCGACAGGGTGCGCCCCTTGGCCATTGCCACGGGCGAACGCAGCCCCATGTTGCCCCAGGTGCCGACCACCGCCGAATTGGGTTTGCCCAATGTGCGCATGGACACCTGGTACGCGGTATTTGCACCGGTGGGCACACCCGCTGCCGTGGTGGCGCGCTTGCGTGTGGCGATGGACAAGGTGCGTGTCAACCCCGAGTTGGTCGGGGTGTTGATGGGCCAGGGCATCACGCCCATCAATCAGCCGCTCAAGGTGTTTGAGGAACAGTTGAGGCGCGACTTTGAGGTGTGGCCTGGACTGCTGCAGCGCATTTGCAGCCAGTCCAGTTGCCTGTGATCAAAGTGGCCAGTCGCAATGCTTGGCCGCAGCGCGGCTGAGAATCCACTCGCGGTCGTTGGCACTTAAAAATTCGAGGGCCTCGGTGAACAAGCGCAGGTTGTCGGCATAGCCCCAGTCCAGCCGTGTGACGTCGCTGCCCCACAGCATGCGTTCAGGGCCAAAGTGGTCATAGATTTCGCGTATGGGTTTGTGCAAGCTGGGAAATGGATAAGGCTTGGTTGAAAAGCTCGGCAGCGAGGACACCTTGATCGAGGTGTTTTTGTATTTGGCCAGGTGCAAGGTTTGGTCCAAATCGGCCCAAGCGGCCTCGTCTTTGGGTCCGCGCGGATGGCGGCCTGAGTGGTCAATGATGATGCGCAAATCTGGGTGGCGGTCCATGATGGGGTGCAAGGCTTTCATGTTGCCGGGCACGGTGCACATCAATGGCATGCGCAGGCGCTCCATATCTGCCCAGAACCACGCGTAGCGCTGCTCGGTCAACAAGGACATCCATGGCTCGCCCATGAAAAAGATGCGCACACCCAGCATGCCGGGTCGGTCCCGCCAGGTCACCAACTGCTGGGGTGCATCGGCCGCATCAATGTCAAAGCGGCCCATCACCGCCAACCGGTTTGGGTGCGCGCGGGCCCCGTCCAATGCGAAGTCGTTGTCAAAGCCCGTGCACGAAACCGGAACAATGATGCAGCGCTCCACACCGCCCGCGTCCATGGTGGCCAGCACCTGATCAATGGTGAATTGCGGGCCATGGGGAGGGGATGCGCCCTCCACCCACGGGCGTTGCGGGGTGTTGGGGTACCAAGCGTGGATTTGGGCGTCGGTGATTTTCAAAGTGTGGCTCCAAGGTTGTGGATTTGAGGGGCAGATTTGTTTTCAAATTGAAACAAATGGTGTGTCGCCCGCTGTGACTTTTTGATAATACGCTGAGCGCCATCAATCCAACACATGCGTTGTCACCTGTGTCGCGGATCAAAAAGAGAAGGGTTTCGCTCAAGTTTGGACCACAACCGCCGATTCTTCGCTGCAACCCAAGAAACACCCATGATCATCGAGCGCGTTAACTTACAAGACATCAAGCAACAGGATCACGTCAGCACGCTCCAAGCCTTGGAGGTTGGCGAGAGCATTTACTGTGACGATGCACGCAAGGCCCAAAGCATTCGGGTCCTGAGTTACTACTTGGTGCGCTCCAGAAAATTGGACCGGAAGTTTGTATTTCGCAAAATGGACCGGGGTTGGCGCATCATCCGTGTGATCTGATCGGACAGATCAACTGGTGATGCTTTAAGCAGGTAAGCCAGCATTTCTTTGGTGATGGTGTTGGCCTGCACCATGACGGCCGTGGCCATTCAAGCAAAATGGCTAACATTTCAACGCCCGTGCGTTGGAATGTTTAATCAACACCATGCGATATTGTTACTTTGTGTATTTCGAGTTTGATCAGCTCACCCAGGATTCAACCGGGCAGGCACCTGTGGCCATGGGGCAGGCGTTGGCCCGCTTGAAGGGCTTGACGCAAGCCCTGGTCCACACACCGTTGCCAGCGGATACCCCGCACGCTTTTCCAGATGATCAAAATCGGCCCGACTTGGCCTGGCAGTTGTATGCCGATCAACCCGAAACCATGGAGGCTTGGCTGGCCCCTCAAGGCGCATTGAACCAAGCCTTGCCAGAGTTATTGGCCATGGTGGGTGAGGGCGGCCAGGTGGTGCAGCAGCAACTCATGCTCAATCGCCGTTTCCCCACGGCCCAAACGGCTGGGATCAACTCCGCTACTTACTTGGTTCATTACCCAGGGCAGGCGCAAGACCTCAATGCATGGAATACGCATTACCTGAACCATCACCCCCACATCATGCAGACGTTTCCTGGTATTGAGGGGATTGAAATTTATACCCGCTTGGATTGGGTGGGTGGTTTGCCCGGACCCAGGGTGGACTTCATGCAACGCAACAAAGTGGTGTTTGCCAATGCTCAGGCCCTGAGCGCGGCCTTGCTATCGCCCGTGATCCATGACATGCGGGCAGACTTTCACCGCTTTCCGCCATTCAGCGGGGGCAATGTGCATCACCCGATGGCCACCCACGCGGCAGTGACACCGTGAGATTCAATCTTCCGCCGTAAACCCCGATGCTTTGACGATCGGGCCCCACCGTTCGGTGTCAGCACGGACCCGAGTGCAGGCTGATGCTGTCGCACGCGTGCAAGGTTGTGGGGCGCTGAACCCTAGGTTTTCCCTGAGACGCATGCTCATTGTTGCTGTTAGCCTGCGCTCTCAACTCAGGAGGCTGAACCATGAACCGACTTCATTCGACTTGCGCTTGCCCAGACCATCCAAGCGCCGCACGGCGTGGTTTTTTAACGGGCTTGACCGCTTTGGGCATGGGGGCTGCGCTCAGCGCATGCCAAAGTCCCGTCTCGAGCGCGGCCAGCAATCCACACCGCATCGATATCCATCACCACATTGTTCCACCGCGCTACGCGACCGATTTGGCCCGCCTGGGCGGTGGTGGGGCGCCCAAATGGTCGACGCAGATGTCGCTGGACAACATGGACCAAAACGGCATCGCCACCTCGGTGGTGGCGCTGATGCAGCCCGGGGCATTTTTCAACCAGGCCGAAACCGACCGCCGACTGGCGCGGGAGTCCAACGAGTTTGCAGCGCAAATGGGCCGTGACCACCCGGGGCGGTTCGGCTCTTTTGCCACTTTGCCATTGATGGACACCGAGGGCAGTCTGCGCGAGATCGAATACGCCCTGGACACCCTCAAGGCCGATGGCATTGGCCTCATGACCAGTTACGCCACCCATTACATGGGGGACAAGCGTTTTTGGCCCATTTGGGAAGAGCTCAACCGGCGCAAGGCGGTTATTTACACGCACCCGTTGACAGCGGCGTGTTGCCGCAACCCCATCGAAGGTTTGCCGCCTTCTTCGATTGAATTTGCCACCGACACCACCCGCACCATCGCCAGCTTGTTGTTCAGTGGGGCCGCCCATCGGTTTCCAGATATCCGTTGGATTTGGTCCCACAGCGGCGGCACCATGCCGTTTTTGTGGAGCCGTTTCACCCGCCAAGAGTTCGATATGGGCGCGAAGGCCAAAGAGGTGTTGCCCCAAGGTGTGCTGCATGAAATCAAACGCTTTTATTACGACACCGCGCAAGGCCACCATGAGGGGGCCATGGCCGCATTGCGGGTGTTGGTGCCCAGCTCGCAAATCATGTTTGGCAGTGACTACCCTTATCGCTCGGCCGAAGAGGTCCGATTGGGCTTGGGCGAGCGCTCTTTCACGGCGGCTGAGCGGGAGGCCATTGACCGCGGTAATGCCCTGCGCATCATGCCGGGATTGAAAACGGTTTAGTGTCTCAGGACCCCGTCAGCGTTGCACCCACACGGCGGCGCTGACGAAC
This sequence comes from Betaproteobacteria bacterium, assembly GCA_009921465.1. Taxonomy (GTDB): domain Bacteria; phylum Pseudomonadota; class Gammaproteobacteria; order Burkholderiales; family Burkholderiaceae_C; genus Limnohabitans. Next base: position 3,620 of record RFXS01000054.1, on the reverse strand, counting down.
CCACTGGGTGGACACGACCAAGGCCAGTCCCGCAAAACCGATCAGATCGCCCAATGCAGATGGATAGGTCAGGGCCACGCCAGAGACCAACAGCACCCACCTCTCTGCCCAATGGGTTTTCAAAATAAACCAGTTTTGCAAACCGCCCGCCAAGGCCACAATACCGGCCGATGCGGTCAAGACAATCCAGCCAATGTCAAACCAATTGGCCTGTGCCAGCGCCTGTGTTTTGCCCATCAGCAGCAAGGCCACGCCAGCAGGGTCCAGGACAAAAATAAAGGGAATCAAGATGGCGGGGGCAACGTACTTCCAGCTTTGAAACGTCGTTTTGTAGGGATCACCTTTGCAGATGGCTGCCGCTGCAAATGGCGACAGTGCGGTCGGGGGCGAAACCTCTGACAGGACCGCATAGTAAAAAATAAACATGTGGGCCGCATAGTCGGGCACCCCAAGCTTGATCAGCGCTGGGGCAGCGATGACGGCACAAATGATGTACGAGGCGGTCACCGGCACGGCCAAGCCAACAATCCACACCACCAGACCCGTGAACAAGGCGGTCAAAAACAGTGAGCCATCGGCATAGTCAAGCACGATGGCGCTGAATTTCAGGCCCAGGCCGGTCAGCACCACCACGCCAACGATCAAACCAGCACCGGCACAGGTGGCAGCAATGGACAACACTTGGGTGAATCCGCCGCTCATGGCCTGGACGAACTTAGATCGGTACAAGCTCTTCCAAAAAGAATGCTTGTGTTGCCACAAGTTCAGGGGGATCATGGCCGATTCTGCGCGCAAAAAACTGGTGGCAAAAGACGCCACCGTGGCCCAGAAAACCGACATGACGGGAGAAAACCCCATCATCATGAACACGACGATGGAAATCAACGAAAAGAAGTGAAACCAATACCGGCGGGTCAACGACCAAGCACCTTCCACCCCTGCTATGGTTTGGCTGCTCATGTTGTATTTGCGTGCATCGATGCTCACCATCACGTACAGACCCAAGTAAAACAAAAAGGTTGGCACCGTGGCCATCAAAAGCACATCGAGATAAGAGATTTTCAAAAACTCAGCGATCAAAAAAGCTGCAGCCCCCAGTACCGGCGGGGAAATGATGGCCCCCAAACCACCCGCAGCCAACAATCCGCCTGCTGCATTTTTGTCGTAACCGGCTTTGGCCAACATGTCGTGTGCCACTGCGCCGACGGTGACCGTGGTGGCCACCCCAGACCCGGACGGGCCGCCCAGCAAGAAGGAGGACAAGACGACTGTTTTGCCCACGTTGGAGGTTTTACCGCCCATGAGGGAGAAAGAAAAGTCAATGAAGAATTTGCCTGCGCCACTGAATTGGAGGAAAGCGCCAAAAATAGTGAACAAAATAATGAGTGTGGAGGAGACATCGATGGCTGTCCCAAAAATACCCTCCAGCGTCATGTACATGAACCCCACCAAACGCGGTAACTCGTATCCTTTGTGGGTCCACGGTGCAGGCAAGTGATTGCCAAACAACGCATAGAGTAAAAAACACACTGTGACGCAAAGCAGCACCCAGCCGTTGGTGCGTCGCAAGGCCTCCAAAATCAGCAAAATAAGGATGCCGCCAAATACAACATCGGCGGTCATGGGGTAGGTGTTGCGGTCGGTGAAATCGTCTCCCCCCATCAGGGCATAAGCCAACGACGCCACCGCCAACATGGCAAAACCCAGGTCCCAGGGCATGAGCCGGTTTTTAAAACGTTCTGCGATGGGAAAGCTCAAGAAAATAAACACCAAGACCATGGCCACGTGGGTGGTGCGCAACACTTGTGCGGGCACGATGGCATAGGCCGCATACAGGTGAAAGGCCGACATCAGCACCGCGCACAGGGTCAGCAACACGCCACCAGCGCCTTGGTATTGATTGGCGTTGCCTTCTTCCTCTTGGATCAGGCGGTCAACGCGCTGACGGGTCTCCGCGTCCAGCGTGTCGGCCGACGGGTCAGTCAAGCTTGCCACCTTTTTCTTTGATGTATTTCTCAGCACCAGGGTGGAAGGGGACCGAGGTAGAGGCATTTTTCTGGATGGAAATCTTCACATTGGCATACTCTTGGTGAACCGCGATCAAGTCTTTTTGATGGTCAAAAATGGCTTTCACAATTTTGTAGGCCTGCTCGTCGGGCATGCTGCTGTTGGCAACCAATATATTGGCCACCGAGGCCATTTTGTTGTCAGTGGCCATGCCCGCGTAGGTGGACTTGGCAATCACATCGGCATAGTACAGATTGCCCCATTTTTTATTCATGGCTTCCACGGCATCGGCATGGTCAATGAGTCGAATTTTGGTGCCCGGGGTGCTGGCCAAATCGGTCACCGCGGCAGTGGGCAATCCCCCGACCCAGAAAAATGCATCAATTTTTTTGTCTTTTAAGGCGTTGGCCGATTCGGCAACACCCAAGCGCTCGCGTGTCACGTCTTTCATGGGGTCCAAGCCAGCGCCCTCCATGACGCGAAACGCCATGATTTCGGTGGCGCTGCCGGGGCTGCCGGCAGAAATGCGACGCCCTTTCAAATCTGCCATGGATTTGATGCCGGTGGATTCGGTGGTGACCACATGCATGCGGTTGGGGTACAGCACCAACAAGGTTTTGACATCCACTTTTCGACCTTGAAACTTTTGCTGACCCTTGGCGGCGTCAAGGACGGCATCGACCATGGAAAATGCCACATAGGGTTTGCCGCTGCCGATCAAGTTCAAGTTGTCCACGGAGCCGCCGGTGACCTCGGCTGTGGCTTGCATGCCCGGCACATGTTTGGACAAAACATTGGCCAGCCCACCCCCCATGGGGTAGTAAACCCCGCCGGTACCGCCCGTGGCAATGGAGATGTTTTGTGCCATCACAGTCGTGCTGACAAGCAGGAGCAGTGAACAAAAAATTGGGGCCAAGCGCATGGGATGCTCCTAAAGGGTGGGGGACCAAGACCACAGCATTGCAGGAGCGCCATCGCTTTTCAACCGGGGTTGACCCTTAGCCTGTCGACCCAAGACTGTGGGGTGCAGGGGCTGTCAGTGGCAGAAAACGCCCATTGGGGGCGTTCACATGCAATCGGGTGCGGGATATCGACCAGGGTGTTCAGGGATCAATGTGTGCAAAGTGCGGCATGACTTCCTTGGCGATCAACTCCAAGGTTTGGATGGCGTCTTCAGTGCGATTTCCACCAAAATTAATTTGCATCGAGGGTTCCACCCGTCCGAACTGGTCCAAGTTGGCTTGCACCATCTCAATCATGTCTTGAGGGGTGCCCACATAAGCCGCTTTGTTGTCGATGATTTTTTGCGGCGTCATGGCCAATATGCTGGCCACCATTTTGTCGTAGCCGGGGTATTGGTCAGAGGTCTTGCCTTCCCAAGACTGCACCGCTTCTGCAAAGGTCTCCAAGTAGCGCGTCATGATGCGATCAAAACCTTCGCGGGCCTGATCGCGTGAGCGTGAAATGCAACAAAACTGAGACATCTGCACCTGCTCGGTGCCCGGAGCATGGCCTGAATCAGCCCACATTTTTCGGTACATCTTGACGTATTGCTCCAAGGTGCCGGGCTTGCCAGCGTAGGGAACGATCATGACGTTGAAGCCATTGCGCGC
>RFXS01000053.1 GCA_009921465.1 Betaproteobacteria bacterium | reverse complement strand
CTGTGGTGCAAGACTACTTGACCATTTTGTCCTTGGCGCTGGCCCCGGCCTTGCTGTTTCGCATGTTCAGCACCTTGAACCAAAGCCTGGGGCACCCTCGGGTGATCACCTTGATTCAGGTCATCTCACTGGCGGTCAAAATTCCCTTGTCCATCGCCCTGGCCTTGGGCTGGGGCGATCATGCTGGAATGGGATTGATCGGTTGTGCCTGGGCCACTTTGTGGGTCAATTTGGCCATGTTGGCGGCCATGGTGGGGTTGCTGGCTTGGGCACCTATGTACCGCGTTTTACGCATAGGTTCACCCTGGCGTCGCCCCGACTGGACCACCATGCGCCCCATGCTGGCGATTGGTTTACCCAATGGTTTATCGTTGTTGGTCGAGGTGTCCTCGTTTGCATTCATGGCCTTGTTCATTGCCCGCATGGGCAACCTGCCGCTGGCAGCGCATCAAATTGCATCCAATGTGGCCACCTTGCTCTACATGGTGCCTTTGTCGCTGTCCATCGCCATCAGTGCACGTGTCAGCTTTTGGATAGGGGCCGCGCAACCAGAGCGGGCTCACACAGTGCAGCGCTTGGGCATTCGCATGGTGGCCAGTTGTGCGCTGGCCTTGGGTTTGTTGGTCTGGCTTGGCCGAGAGCCCCTGGCTGCGCTGTACAGCCAACAAGCCGAGGTGCTTGCCATGGGCAGCCACTTATTGGGTTGGTTGGCACTGTTTCACTTGGGTGATGCGATGCAGGCCCTGGGCATGTTTTTGCTGCGCTGTCGCAAAGTCACCCTGGCACCCCTGCTGATATACGCATTGATGTTGTGGGGTTTGGGCCTGGGCGGCGGGCAATGGATCGCCTACCACGGCACACCTTGGTCACCACCCCTGAATGACCCCGTGGCCTTTTGGATCAGCAGCAGCTTGGCGCTGGCAATGACGTCAGTGACTTTTTTATGGTTGCTCAGCCGGGTCACGCAGCCGGGGCCACCTCGCTGAGCCCGCGCAGACGCGCTGCTGGAAACGCCAATTCAAAACGCGAACCCATGCCGAGTTGGCTTTCAATGCGCAACTCGCCGCCATGACGCTGCATCACATGCTTGACGATCGACAAGCCCAGACCCGTCCCACCAGAGTCACGTGATCGACTGCTGTCAACCCGGTAAAAACGTTCCGTCAAACGCGGCAAGTGTTCTGGCGCAATCCCTGGTCCAGAGTCTTGCACCGATAAGCAAAAAAAGCCCCGGCCATCGGCACGTGCCGTAGCCTGTACCAAACCACCTGCCGGTGTATAGCGAACCGCATTGCTGAGCAAGTTTGACCAAGCGCTTTGGATTTCGGATGCCACGCCCACCAAAACCACCTCATCCAAGGCTGCTGGGAAATTAAATTCCAATTGCTGAACCGGTAAAGCAAACAACACCGACGACAGTGCACGTGCTTCATGCTGGGTTTGATCCCACATGGACTTGAGACCCACCGATTGGTCGTCCCCCGGCAAAGGACTGCCCTCCAGGCGCGACAAAATCAACAGGTCTTCGACCAAGTTTTTCATGCGCTGAGAGTGACCCGCCATCAAATCCAAATACCGCCGTGTCTCTTGCGGCTCCAAGGTTAGGGATTGCATGGTTTCAACAAAACCGGCGATGACCGTCAAAGGTGTGCGAATTTCATGCGATACGTTGGCCACAAAATCTCGCCGCATGGCCTCAGCCTGCTCCAAGGCAGTGATGTCGCGGGTCAGCATGAGCTTTCGCCCATCCCCATAGGGATGCAAGCGAACAGCGATGCGAACCGGGCGTTGCGGTCGGTCATCACGCCCAGCAATCACCACATCGTGACTGAAATCAGCTTGTGATTGGTATTTTAAAAATTCAGGGCCACGCAACAAATTGGTCAACACTTGCTGCTGATCCCGCATCACATCGATGCCCAGGTGTTGCGCCACGGTTTGGTTGGCCCACTCGATTTTTCCCTCTTGATCCAACAACAACACCCCATTGGGTGAAGCTTGTATGGCGGCCAAAAAGTCGCTCAAGCGCTGCTCACTCAGGGTCATTTTTCTATCGCTATCGCGCCTCATGCGCCAAACGCGATCGGTCACTTCACCCCATAAACCCCAGGTGTGGGGCACAGGCTCTTGGGCAGAAGATTGCAGCCAATTCATGACGCGTCGCCCGCGCCAGGCGTCGAGCACCCACCAAAAAAACGCAAACAAAGTTACGCCCAAGAAAGCCCCAGGCCATTCGCGCCAACTGGCGCCACTCAAGGCACCCATGAGCAAAAATGCAGCGAAAGAAATGAAACGACCAAACACGCCGAATTATCAGCTGACAACGGCTGATGGCATTGCACCACCATCCACTGCGGACACAGTCAATCGATAGCCAGCCCCACGGACTGTCTCCACCATCGAACCAGCGTCGCCCAAAGCTTCGCGCAAACGTTTGATGTGCACATCCACCGTGCGCTCTTCAATGAAGACATGATCGCCCCACACCTTGTCTAGCAACTGCCCACGGCTGTGAACCCGCTCGGCGTGGTGCATCAAGTAGCTCAGCAATTTGAACTCGGTGGGCCCCAGTTTCAATGCCTGGTCATGAAAAGTGACGCGATGTGTGGACCCGTCCAATACCAAATGGCCCACTTGTACACGCTCCATGGTCTGCTCAGGAGAACGGCGGCGCAGCACCGCGCGGATGCGCGCAACCAACTCCTGGGTCGAAAAAGGTTTGGTGATGTAGTCGTCAGCCCCCGAGTTCAAACCAGACACTTTGTCGGGTTCATCGCCGCGGGCCGTCAACATGATGATGGGGACAGCCTTGGTGCGCGCATCGGCGCGCCACCTTTTGGCCAAAGCCAAGCCTGACTGACCCGGCAGCATCCAGTCCAACAAAATGGCATCGGGCAAGACCGCATCGATTTCACGCTGCGCGGCCTCTCCATCGACCGCCCAAATGGGAGCAAATCCATTGTGCTTGAGGTTGACTGAAATCAACTCAGCAATGGACGACTCGTCCTCCACGATCAACACCTTGGGAAGCCGCATGGTCAACGCACCACTGACTCTACCTCTGCCAAAGAGGTGTGGCGCACATCGGCCCCTTTGACGATGTAGATGATGAACTCGGCAATGTTCTTTGAATGATCGCCAATGCGCTCAATGGCCTTGGCCAAAAACAACAGGTCCAAACTCGGTGAAATGGTGCGCGGGTCTTCCATCATGTAGGTGATGAGTTTGCGCACAAAACCATCGAACTCTTGGTCTATCAAGTCGTCTTCTTTCAAAATGACCAACGCAGTTTGCACATCCAATCTAGCCAAAGCATCGAGTGCCTTGCGCAACAGGCCAGAGGCCAATTCGGAAGCCACCTTCAACTCGGAACTTGGCAAAGCCCGGGCAGAACCACTTTCGATGATGGACTTGACCATCCGAGCAATTTTTTCTGCCTCGTCGCCCACCCGCTCCAAGTTGGCGGTGGTTTTAGACAAGGCCATGAGCAAACGCAAATCCCTGGCCGTGGGCTGGCGCCGCCCAATGATCGAAGCGATGTCATGGTCAATTTCAACTTCCATCAAATTGACCTGTTGCTCCACTTCGACAACGGAATTGGCCACATCAATGTTGAAGTGTGACAAAGCGTACACAGCTTGTCGAATTTGAGATTCAACCAAACCGCCGAGCTCCATGACCCGAGAGGAAATGCTGTGCAATTCGTTGTCAAATTGGCTTGATAGGTGCTTGTCCATGGTTTGCCTTTGTGTCAGCCAAAGCGGCCGGTAATGTAGTCTTCTGTTTCCTGCCGACTGGGTTTCATGAAAATGGTTTCAGTTTGACCAAACTCGATCAACTCGCCAAGGTACATGTAAGCGGTGTAATCGGAGACCCTGGCTGCTTGCTGCATATTGTGGGTAACGATCACAACAGTGTATTCATTTTTGAGGGTGCTGATGAGCTCCTCCACTTTGCCTGTGGATATGGGATCCAAAGCAGAGGTGGGTTCATCAAGCAGCAGCACCGAAGGTTTGACAGCAATGCCACGCGCAATGCACAGGCGCTGCTGCTGCCCCCCCGACAAAGACAAACCGCTTTGTCCTAACTTGTCCTTGACCTCGTTCCAAATGGCTGCCTTGCTCAGGGCCCATTCCACCCTGTCATCCATCTCAGAACGGTTGAGGTTTTCGTACAGGCGAACACCAAAGGCTATGTTGTCATAAATCGACATGGGAAACGGCGTTGGTTTTTGAAACACCATACCGACCCGGGCGCGCAGCAAATTCAAGTCTTGCCCCGGATCCAAAATATCCTGCCCGTAAAGCTTGATCTGACCTTCGGCACGTTGACCGGGGTACAAGCTGTACATGCGGTTAAAAGTCCGCAGCAAAGTGGACTTGCCGCAACCCGATGGGCCAATGAAGGCCGTGACCTTGTGCTCGGCGATATTGAGGTCAATGTCTTTCAAGCCCTTGAAAGAGCCATAAAAAAAGCTGAGATTTCTCACCTCAATGGCGGTTTTTTCAGCAACGATGGGCGTGGGTGACATGCAATGGACTCCTTTGATCAGGATTGGACTTTGTTGCGGAAAAAGACACGCGCCAAAATGTTAAGAAATAAAACGGTCAATGTGATGAGCAAGGCCCCACCCCAGGCCAAACGGACCCAGTTGTCATAAGGGCTCATTGCAAATTGAAAGATCACGACAGGCAAATTGGCCATGGGTGCGTTCATGTCCAGCGAGAAAAACTGGTTGTTCAATGCGGTGAACAGCAAGGGGGCGGTTTCACCACTGATGCGCGCCAGCGCCAGCAGCAAGCCCGTGATCACACCGGTTTGGGCAGCGCGCAGCGTGATGAAGGTGGCCACCTTCCAGCGCGGCGCGCCCAGAGCAAAAGCCGCCTCGCGCAAACTGCCAGGCACCAGTCGCAACATGTTTTCGGTGGTGCGCACCACCACGGGAATGGCAATCAATGACAAGGCCATGGAGCCTGCCCAGCCCGAAAAATGTTTCACATTTGCGACCAAAATGGCATACACAAACAACCCCAACACAATGGAAGGTGCCGACAGCATGATGTCGGTCACAAAACGGGTCACACTGGCCGTTTTACTTTGGTCGCCATATTCGGCCAGATAAACGCCCGACAAAATACCTATGGGTGTGCTGACCAATGCGGTCACGACCACCATCATCAAACTGCCCACTATGGCGTTGGCCAATCCGCCACCATCAGACCCAGGTGCGGGGGTGGATTGGGTGAACATGGCCCAGTCCAAGGACTGCAAACCATTTTTAAACAACACAAACAAAATCCACAACAAAACAAATAAGCCCAGCACCATGGCCAACATGGACAAGGTCAAACCCAGTTGGTTGGCCAGTCTGCGGCGTTTGTAAATATTCAAGTCCATGATTTATTTGCTCTCACTTTAAGTTTTTGCGCCTTTGGACTTTTCAGTGCGCAACATCATCCATTTGGCCAAAGACAGCACCACAAAGGTGATCACAAACAGTAAAAAGCCCAGTGCAAACAAGGTGGACAAATGGAAGTCATCGGCTTCGCCGAATTCATTGGCCAGGGTGGATGCAATGGATGTGCCTGGCGAAAACAATGATGCCCCCAAGCGCTGAGAATTGCCAATCACAAAGGTCACAGCCATGGTCTCACCCAAGGCCCGGCCCAGGCCCAACATGACCCCACCAATCACCCCTTTTTGCGTGTAAGGCAACACAATATTGCGCACAACCTCCCAGGTGGTGCATCCAATCCCGTAGGCTGACTCACGCAGCACCGGCGGAACAATTTCAAATACATCGCGCATGACCGCTGCAATGAAGGGCAAAATCATAAAAGCCAACACAATGCCAGCAGCCAAAAACAAGCCAAACATGCCATAAATGATGGAAGGTACCGCAGCCAACAATTCAATGGCCGTGCCCAAAGGGCGACGCAAAGACACGGGACAAGTCTCGGTCAAGAACACGGCAATGCCAAATGACAGCGGCACAGCAATGACCAATGCAATGGAAGCGCTGACCACGGTGCCAAATATGGCGATGGCCGCACCAAACTCTTGGTTGATGATGTCCCACTCAACACGCCATATAAAACCAATGCCGAACTTTTGTAGAGCAGGCCAAGCATTGATGACCAGTGAAATCAATATCCCCATCAAGGCCACCAGGACCAGCAAAGAAAAACCCAAAGTCAGCGCATGGAAAAAGACGTCTTGCAAACGCTGCCGCTTGGCCACTGACAAGCGCGCTGCAGCGCTGACAGACTCAAGATCTGCATGCTGGCTCAAGTTGGGGTTTTCTAATATGGCCATGATGGGACTTTGTGGGTATCAAGATGCCCAAGCGCCTGTCCCATAGGACCCGGGCTTGGGATGATCATTACTGGATCAGAAACTTATTTGGCAATTTGCGACCAAACACGCTCGCGAATTTGCCGGGTCAAGGCATCGGGCAGCGCCACATAGTCCAAGTCTGCCGCCAACTGCTTGCCAGATTTAAATGACCAGTCAAAAAATTTCAGTGCTTCTTGTGACAAGTTTTTGTCCGTTGGGTCCTTGTACATCAGGATGAAAGAGGCGGTGCTGATGGGCCAACTGTTGGCGCCTTTGGCATTGACCATGGAAACACCCATGCCCGGCACGCTGAACCAATCGGCCCCTGCGGCGGCGGCGGCAAAGGTCAGGTCATCCGGGCTCACGTATTTGCCATCAGCATTGAGAACCTGCATGTAGTTCATGTTATTTTTCTTGACGTAAGCATATTCCACATAACCAATGGCGCCCTTGACGCGGGTCACATTGGCGGCCACGCCCTCATTGCCTTTGCCACCCACGGATGAAGCGGCAGGCCATTTAACAGCTGCGCCACGACCGACGGTATCGGCCCATTCTTTGCTGACCGCAGCCAGGTAGTCGGTCCAATTGAAAGTAGTGCCTGAACCATCTGCGCGGTGAACCACGGTGATGGCTTGATCGGGCAGATTTTTACCGGGGTTGAGGGCCGCAAACTTGGGATCATTCCATTTGGTAATTTTGCCCATGAACATCTCAGCCAACACAGTGCCACTGATGCGCAGCTCACCGGGCTTAAATCCTTCCAGATTGAGCACGGGCACGGTGCCCCCGATGATGGCGGGAAATTGAACCATGCCGTCTTTGTCGAGCTCTTCGCCTTTCAATGGCGCATCCGTGGCCCCAAAGGTCACGGTTTTTGCACGAATTTGGCGAATACCACCTGAAGACCCAATCGATTGGTAATTCAAACCATTGCCGGTTTCTTTTTTGTACGCCTCGGCCCATTTGGCATAAATGGGGTAAGGAAACGTGGCACCCGCACCCGTGATGTCCACGGCCACCGCTGCCAGACCAAAGGTGGACAAGCCCATCGCCACCAGCCAAGATTTCAGATTCAACATATCAGATCCTTGTTCAAAGAAAAACTTCAAAAGTTTTCAAATAAGCCATGCGATGCACGGTCTGGGATGACTTTAAACTTCGATTGTGACAATTCGGTGAAAATCGCACGTTGACTCGGTTTGTGACTTCACTCACATGCCACACCTTTGTCACGAATTGTTCACGGTGAGGTCTTAGAATTTATTGACTCTGTACGTTTATACAGCCCTCCACTCAACCCCTCTGCCAAACCCAAATGCCCCAACATGATTTGCTCGCCGCCATCGACCTGGGGTCCAACAGTTTCAGATTGGAGTTGGGGCGCATGGAACATGGTCAATTGGTGCGCACCGATTATTTAAAAGAAACCGTTCGGCAAGGGGGCGACTTGGATGAGCAGCGCAACCTCACAGTTCAAGCCATGGAGCGCGGTTGGGATTGCCTGGCCCGTTTCCGCGAGCGCATCCATGGCTTGAAAGCCAGTCAGGTGCGGGCCGTGGCCACCCAAACCTTGCGAGAAGCACGCAACCGGGAGGTGTTTCTTCATCGGGCTCAAGACATACTGGGCTATCCGATCGAAATCATCTCCGGGACCGAAGAGGCCCGCTTGATTTACATCGGTGTCAGCCAGTTCTTGCCCAATGATGGGGAGCGGCGATTGGTGATCGATGTGGGCGGCCGCTCGACCGAGATGATCTTGGGACAAAACCGTGAACCGGTGACCATGAACTCGTACCGCGTGGGCAGTGTTTCTTGGTCCCAAAAGTATTTTCCGCAAGGGCAATTCACGCCCCAAGCGTTCGCCCAGGCCAAGGTGGCTGCCCAAGCGGTCCTGGAAGAAGCCCTCGCCCTGTATCCCCATGACCTGTGGGACAAAGCCTATGGTGCGTCTGGCACCGTGGGTGCGGTGGCAGATGTGCTGGGGCTGGCGGGATGGACGCCGGGTCAAATCACCCGTGATGGCGTGGCTTGGCTGATTCAATGCGCTCAAGCCGCACAGCACTTCAGCCGTTTGCGGCTAGAGGGGCTCAAGGAAGACCGCAGGGCCGTCCTGGGCGGGGGCCTGGCCGTGCTTTCAGCGCTATTTGAGCAGTTTGACATCGACGCCTTGCACGTGGCCCAAGGTGCTTTGCGCCACGGAGCCATGTACGAACTGGCTGAGCGCGATCACAGTGGAATGGATGTGCGCGATGCATCGGTGCACCGCTTGGCCGAAAAATTCGGGGTCGATCGCCAACAAGCCAGTCGAGTCAAAGTGGTTGCGCTGCAACTGCAAGCCATGATGGGTCCGGACGAAGGCGCCATCACCGCACGCGTCAAGCGCAAGCTGGCCTGGGCCAGCGAATTGCATGAAATCGGTTTATCCATTTCTCACAGCGACTACCACAAGCATGGCGCTTACATATTGGACAACGCCGATGCCATGGGCTTTAGCCAGCCCGAGTTACATCGGCTCAGCTTGCTGGTGCTGGGCCACCACGGAAAGTTGCGCAAACTCGATGTTGACTTTGAAGATACACAGGTGATTGAACAACTCTTGGCATTGCGCTTGTCGGTGATTTTGTGCCACTCACGCCGCGACCCTGACATGCAAGGACTGCATTTGGATTGCAATCGGACCGAGAAAGTTTTTGAATTTTGCTGCCCTGATGATTGGGCCGAACGTTTTCCGCAATCGCACCATTTGATTCGACAAGAGATCGAAGCCTGGCAAAAAACCCCCTGGACATTGCGACTTCAATTGGCACCCATACCCCACTGAACCTACACTGCCTTCTTGCACTATCAAGGAACCACCATGCCCAAAGCCTATTGGATCTCGGCCTACCGCTCCATCTCCAACCCCGATGCATTGGCCCAATACGCCAAGTTTGCAGGACCTGCTTTAACGGCCGCTGGTGGACGCTTTCTTGCACGCGGTGTGGCCAACGCCACCAAAGAAGATGGCTTGGCACAAAGAACTGTGTTGATCGAATTCGATAGCGTGCAAGCTGCCTTGGCCGCTTATGAAAGCGAGGGCTATCGCGAGGCTCTGAAAGCTTTGGGGGATAACGCTGCGGAGCGTGATATCCGCATCATTGAGGGGCTGGAATAAGCCCACCAAACACATCACAAAGTACACACCCAACCCGGTTTCCGATAAGCGTTTAAAATAAGACCCGCACACCCCCCGCTGGTCTCAAACAAGGCATTCTGGTGGGTGCACTGGTAGGCGACTACAAGGAAATCTTCTAGAGACATGGCTACAGACGACACCACCAAAATCACTCAAGACGGTCTCCGATACAAATCAAAAAAAGGCGGCTCCCCTTTTGGCACCACCGGTTTGGCTGGAAGCACCATGAGCTGCATCAAATGCGGCTTGCACAAGCCTCGGGCCTCAGGAACCTTTCGCAAATTGCTGGGAACCAGCATGTTTGTGTGCCTCGACTGCAAGCCGGCCAAACCAGCCGAACCGGCCTGAGTCCGATCAAGGGTTAACCCTTGACATCACTTTCTTCTCCTGACACAGCCATCACGCACACGACAGGCAGGCGTTGACGCGGCTGTGCCCCGGTGTTTCAATGCCCACATGAGCTTGAATAAAACCTTGAAACAACCCGACCAATTGCGCAGCGCCAGATGGTTTGCGCCCGACGACCTGCGTTCGTTTGGACACCGTTCACGCGCCATGCAAATGGGATATGCGCCCACAGACTGGGCCGGCAAGCCCGTGATTGCCATCATCAACACCTGGTCTGACATCAACCCTTGCCACACCCACTTCAAGCAGCGGGTGGAAGACGTCAAGCGCGGCATCTTTCAGTCAGGGGGCTTCCCCTTGGAATTACCCGCCATTTCTTTGGCCGAAGCTTTTGTGCGGCCCACCACCATGCTTTACCGTAATTTGCTGGCCATGGAGGCTGAAGAGTTGATTCGCAGTCACCCGATCGACGGCGCGGTGCTCATGGGCGGATGTGACAAAACCACGCCGGGTTTGCTGATGGGAGCGATCTCTGCGGGGGTTCCGTGCATTTACCTGCCTGCCGGACCCATGCTGCGTGGCAACTGGCAAGGACAGGCCTTGGGTTCGGGCTCAGACGCTTGGAAGTATTGGGACGAGCGGCGTGCCGGCAAAATCAGCGACGTTCAATGGATGGGCATCGAAGGCGGAATTGCACGCAGCCACGGCACTTGCATGACCATGGGCACGGCTGCCACCATGATGGGCATGGCAGAGGCGTTGGGCATGACCTTGCCCGGTGCATCCAGCATCCCTGCCCCCGACGCCAATCACCCGCGCATGTCGGCCGAATGTGGTCGGCGCATTGTGGAGATGGTTTGGGAAGACCTCACCCCCGCCAAACTGCTCACCCATGCCCATTTCAAAAACGCCATCACCGTGGCCATGGCCATGGGCTGCAGCACGAATGCCATCATCCATTTGGTGGCCATGTCGCGCCGTGCAGGGGCTGCTTGCACCGTGGGCTTGGATGACTTTGATGCCGCCAGCCGCAAGGTGCCGGTGATTGCCAATATTCGCCCCAGCGGCGACACCTACTTGATGGAAGATTTTTATTACGCCGGTGGCATGCCTGCCTTGATCAAAACACTGTCGGGACTCCTCCACATCGACGCCATGACCGTCAATGGCAAAACATTGGGCGACAACGTGGCCCAAGCCCTGGTGTTCAATGCCGATGTGATCCGGCCATTGGATCGCCCCTTGTATGCCGAAGGTGCTTTGGCCGTGCTCAGGGGAAATATTGCACCGGCGGGGGCGGTGATCAAGCCCAGTGCCTGTGCACCCCATTTGCTGCAGCACACGGGGCCGGCCATGGTGTTCGACAGCTACCCCGAAATGAAAGCTGCGGTGGATGACGAGAATTTGGATGTGACTGCCGATCACGTGTTGATATTGCGCAATGCCGGCCCACAGGGCGGTCCTGGCATGCCCGAATGGGGCCAATTGCCAATTCCACGCAAACTCATTGCACAAGGCGTGCGCGACATGGTGCGCCTGTCAGATGCACGCATGAGTGGCACCAGCTACGGGGCCTGCATACTGCACGCAGCCCCTGAGGCATTCATTGGGGGACCTTTGGCCTTGGTGCAAAACGGCGACATGATCACGCTGGACGTGCCAGCGCGGCGCTTGCACCTGGAAGTCAGCGACGCCGTCTTGGCCCAGCGTCGCGCTCAATGGCAAGCCCCGGCACCGCGTTACGAGCGTGGCTACGGATGGATGTTCGCTCGCCACATCCTTCAAGCTGATCAAGGCTGTGACTTTGACTTTTTAGAAACTGCTTTTGGCACCCCTGTCAGCGAACCAGCCATTTACTGAGTTTCACACCCGCCACAAAGGACCAATATGAAATGGGTTACGCGCGATTTTGTGCACCTCGATCGGGTGGCCTCCCCTTGGTTGATACAACGCTTTGTCGATCCCCAAGCAGAATTCGTATTTGTTCCTTGGGGACAAGAAGACTCGCGTCCCAGCGACGCCATTCCTTTCGGGCTGCCCGGGGTGGAGTTGGGCTCGCATGACGAGCACGGCACCACTTTCGAAAAAATCATTCGGAAATATGGACTGAGCGACCCATCACTGCACAACATTGGGGCCATCATCCATGCGGGTGTAGAGCATGTGGTTCACCATGCCAAAGCCGGACCAGATGATCGCTGGGGTCAAACCGCTGTGGGATTGCTGGCCATTTCAGAAGGCTTGATCTTGCAACATGACAACGATGACGCCATTTTGAAAGCCAGTTTCCCCATTTACGACGCCTTGTACGCCAACTTGCATGCACATGCCCAGGTAACAGCGCAGAACTTGACAGTCCCTGGCAACCAAGGCCTGGGCCCCACATTGCCCACGCGCTTTTTGTCCGGAGGACCCTCGACCGCATTTTTGCGCACAGACGGGTGGCTACAGCACACATGCTTGATGGTGGCCCTGCGCCCAGGCAATTGTCCATTTTTGAGGTCGGACTTCAGATTGCTGGAGAGGTGATCGGCGATTTTTGGCGCGGTTTGCTCCGCGCAGGGCGGGATGCGTCGGAGGCCGTACAAGGGGCTGTTGCTCCGAAGGCCGCCTCAGAGGCACCAATATCACCGTTCGACATCGAGGTTTTCTTTGATGGCGATTGCCCTGTCTGCATACGCGAGATCAACATGCTTCGAAAACTTGACAAGGGAAACCGGGTTCGGTTTACGGACATCGCTTCCCCGAGTTTTGATACCGGGGACACT
>RFXS01000052.1 GCA_009921465.1 Betaproteobacteria bacterium | reverse complement strand
TGCCTGGTTCGATGTAGGTGAAGGTGATTTGCTTGCCCGATAACGATGTGGAGCTGACACGCACCGCTCCTTTGGCACAGGCCATCCACTCCTCTGCGGGGTCGCCCCGAGCAGCAATCAGTTCCCCGTCTTTGCACCGTTTGATGTATGCGCATCGAAGTATGTCGTGCCTCAGTGAGGGTGAAAGGGATGAAAACCATCGGCCAGCATTGATGGCTTCGCGTTCTTCAATGGTAAGAATAGGGTCGTCCATAGGCTGTCTTGTGTGTGACCGGTTGGGTTGAAATAGTCTCGCAGGCGACCTGGTTGCGCATGGCCCTGGTCTACCAGGTGCATGGGTCAATGCGCGGGTTTACCTGTAGTGGGGTGTGCGTTTGTCGAGCAAGGCGGTGATGCCTTCTGCGGCATTGGGGTGGTGCAACTGGCTTACAAAATGGGTTTTCTCCAGCGACAAATGTTCGTTGAGCGATG
The DNA here is from genome assembly GCA_009921465.1 of Betaproteobacteria bacterium. Taxonomy (GTDB): domain Bacteria; phylum Pseudomonadota; class Gammaproteobacteria; order Burkholderiales; family Burkholderiaceae_C; genus Limnohabitans. Next base: position 12,257 of record RFXS01000052.1, on the reverse strand, counting down.
AGTGGCTGGCCGCGTTCACCAAATCTTTGATGCCGGTCAAGGCATTGGGTGCCCGCGCGTTCAGCCTGTCTGCCAATTGCAGGGCCTGGCCTAGGGTTTCACCCGGGTTGCACAGCTGGTTGATCCAACCCAACTGGTGCAGTCGCACGGCGCTGATGCGATCGCCCAACATCAGTATTTCGTTGGCCACAGGGCGCGGCAAGCTGCGCGCCAAATTCCAGCTGCCCCCGCCATCCGGAGACAGTGCAATATTGCTGTAGGCCATGACGAAAATGCTGTCTTGCGCGGCCAGGACAAAGTCGCACATCAAGGCCAGTGAAAATCCAGCGCCGGCGGCGGCGCCCTCAATGGATGCGATGACGGGTTTGGGGTAGGTCCGAATGGCCTCTAGCCATGTGTGCAAGCCTTCGATGCTGGCCGCTTGGACGCCAGGGTCTTGCTCGCGGTTGGCCAGCAAACGGTGCAAGTTGCCGCCCGCGCTGAAGGTGCTGCCCTCGCCCGTGATGACCACGCTGCGCACGGCTGGGTTGGTTTCGGCGGCCCCCAATGCTTCAAAGCCAGCGCTGTAAATGTCAGGTCCCAAGGCATTGCGAAAGCCTGGGTTGGACAAGGTCAACACCAATGTTTGGCCTTGGGTTTCGCTTTTGAGTTGGGCGCTCATGGATCAGTGCTCTGTTTGCATCAGGCTCAGTCCCAAGGCACCTCGGCGGCGCAGCCAGGGGCTTGGACGGTAACGCGGGTCACCATAGACGGTTTGCATGTTGAACAACACTTCCAAAATGCTGGCCGGCCCGCAGTGGTCTCCCATGGCCAGCGGACCCATGGGGTAGCCCAAGCCGAGTTGCACCGCTGTCTCGAGGTCAGGCGGCGAGCAAATGCTTTGCTGGCAGATGTCGCTGGCGATGTTGACGATGTGGGCCACCACGCGCTGGGTGACAAAGCCCGCGCTGTCGCGGATCAGGCTGACCGGTTTGCCGTCGCGGGCAAATAAGGCGTGGGCAGCATCGCGCATATCGGCTCGGGTGGCTGGGTTGCTGGCCAAGACGCGTCGGCGCGTTTGGGCGTCACTCATCAGCAGGTCAATGCCCATGGTGCGCAGCGGGTCCAGGTGATCCACCGCGGCCACGGTGGTGACATCAAAGCCCAGCGGCGCCACCAAAATCAAGGCTTTTTCACTGGGTTGTACGCCTGACTCAATGCGTGCGTCGAGGCTTTTGAGAAGCTGCAGCAATTCGGGTCGGCGGGCCGCGCGAGGCGACACCCAAACCGGGGGCATGTCGCTGACCACGGGGGAGGGCTGGGGCGGTGGCATTGCTGCCTTGCCGTCGACATAGGTATAAAACCCCTCACCGGTTTTACGCCCCAACAGGCCACCAGCCAAGCGCTGGGCGGTGATGATGCTGGGGCGAAAGCGCGGTTCGTCGTAGTACTGCTGGTAAATGGATTCCATGACCGGGTGGGACACATCCAAGGCGGTGAGGTCCATCAACTCAAAAGGGCCGAGTTTGAAGCCAACTTGGTCTTTCAAAATCAAATCGATGGTGGCAAAGTCGGTGATGGATTCACCCACGATGCGCAGTGCCTCCGTGCCATAGCCGCGCCCGGCGTGGTTGACGATAAAGCCGGGGGTGTCCCGTGTTCGCACCGGGGTGTGTCCCATCTGCCGTGTGAACGCGTCAAGCTCTTCACATACCGAGGGACTGGTTTTCAGGCCTGCGACCACTTCCACCACCTTCATCAAGGGGACAGGATTGAAAAAGTGGTAGCCGGCAAAGCGCTGGGGATGCTGCAACGCAGCTGCAATCGCAGTCACCGACAAAGACGACGTGTTGCTGACCAAAACGGCACTGGGGGAAACCATGCTTTCGATTTGTGCAAACAATTCTTTTTTGATGGCCAGGTTTTCCACGATGGCTTCAATGACCAAGCTGCAAGCCGATAAATCTGTCAATTCGTCGCATGCCTGCAACCGGCTTTGGTAACTGTCCAAGGTGGCGGCATCGATTCGGCCTTTGCCATGCAACCTTTCCCATTGCTGAACTATGGATTGGATGGCTTTTTTTGCGGCTTGCGGGCGGGTGTCGTAGAGGTGAACGAGCGCACCTGCTTGCGCGGCCATTTGGGCAATGCCTTGCCCCATGGCGCCAACCCCGACCACGCCCACGTTGTTAAAGGTAGGATTCATGATGCAATTATCGGTCAGCCAGGGATCAACGCGAACGGCTCAAGGCTTCCAAGTTGACGATGTTGGTGGGGGTGCCTTGGATGAAGTTGACCACGTTATTGAATGCTGCACCAAAATAAAGCTCATAGCTGCTTTGCTCGACGTAGCCAATGTGCGGTGTGCATATGCAGTTTTCTAAACGCAATAGGGCGTGCCCTTGTAAGACGGGCTCGCTTTCGAACACATCGATAGCGGCCAGCCCAGGACGGCCTCGGCTGAGGGCGGCGATCAAAACATCGGGGTCGATCAGTTCTGCCCTGGATGTGTTGACCAGCATGGCGGTGGGTTTCATGCGTGCGAGGTCTTCGCCTTTGACAATGTGGCGCGTTTCATCGTTGAGCCGCAAATGCAGACTCAAAACGTCAGAGCTTTCAAAAAAGGCTTCGCGCGAAGCGGCACTTTCATGGCCTTGTTGATTGGCCGCTTGGCGAGAGGTTTCACTGCCCCAAACCAGCACCCGCATGCCAAAGGCTTTGGCATAGCCTGCGACCAATTGACCAATTTTTCCGAAACCCCAAATGCCCATGGTTTTACCGTGCAAGACCATGCCCAAGCCAAAATTGACAGGCATGGTGCTGTTTTTCAAGCCCGATTGCTGCCATGCGCCGTGCTTTAGGTTGCTGATGTACTGTGGCAAGCGGCGCATGCCCGCCATGATCAAAGCCCAGGCCAACTCGGCGGGAGCGATGGGCGAGCCGACACCTTGTGCCACCGCAATGCCTCTTTCGGTGCATGCGGCCACGTCAATGTGGGGCCCGACCTTGCCCGTTTGAGAGATGAACTTGAGTTTGGGGAGCTTTTCGATCAATGCGCGGTTGAGATGGGTGCGCTCTCGGATGAGGACCAAAATTTCGGCGTCTTTGAGGCGCACAGTCAATTGGCCTGTTCCTTTGACGGTATTGGTATAAACCTTGGCCGAGTAAGGTTCGAGCAGTTGCGAACAAGCCAGTTTGCGCACCGCGTCTTGGTAGTCATCAAGGATCACAATGTTCATGGGCGCATTGTGCCTTTGAAATTTGGGCATTTCCGACTGGGCTGCGCTGGCGCAGTCGGGTGTTAACCCAGGGGGTCAAGCGGCCAGTTGGGCATCGACGCAGGCGTTTTGTCGCCTTGTTTCGAGCAGGACCAACCTGTCGAGTTCGGCGCAAACTTCGTCCATGCGGCCCGAAATAACCATTCTGCCTGCGCTGCCGGGCCCGGATTGGTCATCTTTGACCCGCGCCACCCGCAGGGTTTTGCTGGGCTTGGCTGCGGCCAAGGTCAGCCTAGGGGCAGGCCGCAAGGGACTGCCGTTGCGCACCAGTTTTGGTGGCACAACTGGTGTGGACAGGGTGTAAAAAGGCGACATCATTTGAATAACTCCCCAAACGGCCAGACTCATATTTGCTCCTTAAAACAGCATGGTGTTGCGGATCAAGCCCACGGCCAGGCCTTCGATTTCGAAGGGCTCGCCGGGCTCGACCACGATGGTTTGAAAATCGGGGTTTTCTGGCAGCAACTCAATGCTGTTGAGGGTGCGCCGAAAACGCTTGACCGTCACTTCTTCGCCCAAGCGGGCGACCACAATTTGACCGTTCTTAGCCTCTTTGCTGATTTGTACGGCCAGCAAATCGCCATCCATGATGCCCGCGTCCCGCATGGACATGCCTCGTACCTTGAGCAAATAGTCGGGCGTGCGTTGAAACAAGCTGTTTTCGACATAAAAGGTTTGATCAACGTGCTCTTGCGCCAGGATGGGGGAGCCGGCCGCGACCCGTCCGATCAAGGGCAGTGCCAACTGGGCCAAGCTATCCAGGGGCAAATTGAATTGTTTGCTGCGAATATGGTTGATCGAGCGCATGGTCGCCTCTTTGAGCCGAATGCCTCTGGATGTGCCGCTGACCAAGTCAATCACACCCTTGCGTTCCAGTGCTTTGAGATGCTCCTCCGCTGCATTGGCGGACTTGAAGCCGAGTTCGCGCGCAATTTCAGCACGAGTGGGTGGCGAGCCCTTGTGCTCAATGGTGCTTTGGATCAATGACAAAATTTGCTGTTGTCGCTCGGTGAGCTTGGGGGCTTCATTCATGTCGGGACTCCTGCACAATGGTTGGGTCGATCTTTGGGCTGTCTGAATATCCAGTAACTGTATTTTTAACCAGTTTTTTGAACTTTGCAAGTGCCATGACCAAAAAAATATCAAAAGTTGTTGTTTTAGGCACAGGTGGGACGATTGCTGGCTGGGCACCGGACCCAGATCAAACACGGCAATACCGCGCCGGTGAAGTCGCTGTGGACGATTTGGTGCGGGGGATTAAACCCAGTGGCTTGCAGATTGAAACCGAAGATGTGGCCCGCATTGACAGCAAAAACATGGGTTGGTCCGAGTGGCAGCGCTTGGTGGCCAGGCTGGCACATTGGTTGGCCCAAGAGGAAGTTCGTGGCGTGGTCGTCACCCATGGGACAGATACCCTGGAGGAAACCGCCATATTGCTTCACGCCTTGTTTCCTTCTGGCAAAACCATTGTCATCACGGGTGCCATGCGCGCAGCCAATGTCTCTGAACCTGATGGACCCGGTAATTTAAAAGACGCGCTGGCCGTGGCAAGTGCGCCCGGCCGGGCAGGTGTGCTTGGTGTGTTTGCCGGTCAAGTGCACGCTGCGGCCAGCCTGACCAAGCTCGACAGCCAGGCCTTGAGTGCCTTTGCGTCAGCCGACCCCGTGCCCATCGCGGTGGCGATACAGAATCTGGATGCGTTGCAAGCGAGATTTGCACGCCAACCCACACACCCAGTCGATTTGGATGTGGCGGAATTTGGCCGCGTGTCGTATTGGCCACGGGTGGAAATGGTTCACAACCATGCGGCCCAAGACGGGGGTCTGGTGCGCACCATCATGAGCACGGATGGAAAACCTGCGGGTTGGGTCGTCGCCGGAACTGGCAACGGCACCATGAGCCAAGGTCTGGAGGATGCCTTGTCTGAAGCGCAACAGCAAGGCGCATGGGTATGGAGAACCACCCGCTGCACTTGGGGCCAGGTTCAAGCCCAAAGTGGGGATCGGTTTGGGCTTGTTTCGCCCCTCAACCCTTATAAAGCCCGCGTGGTGATGGTATTGGCCTTGCTGGCCAACGCAGTCAAGCGCCGAGGGCCTGAAAGGCCCGGGCCTTGATTTCTTCCACTTGCCCCACACCACTGATGGCGCTGTATCGGGGTGCCTGAGATGGGTCGGACTTGGCCCAATTGGCGTAATAGTCCACCAAGGGCCGCGTTTGCGCAGCGTACACGTCCAGTCGCTTGCGCACGGTGTCTTCTTTGTCATCGTCGCGCTGTATCAGCGGCTCACCGGTGATGTCGTCAATGCCGCTGACTTTGGGTGGATTGAAGTGAATATGGTAGGTGCGCCCGCTGGCCACGTGGGCACGGCGTCCGCTCATGCGCTCAATGATGGCTTCAAAGGGCACGTCGATTTCCAGCACATGGTCGAGCTTGACACCGGCCGCCTTCATGGCATCAGCTTGTGGAATGGTGCGGGGAAAGCCATCGAATAAGAAGCCATGGGCACAGTCGGGCTGGGCAATGCGCTCTTTGACCAGGCCGATGATGATTTCATCGCTGACCAGGCCACCAGCATCCATCACTTTTTTGGCCGCCAGACCCATGGCCGTACCGGCCTTGACCGCTGCACGGAGCATGTCGCCTGTAGAAATTTGTGGGATTTTGTATTTTTCGCAAATGAACGTGGCTTGGGTGCCTTTGCCTGCGCCAGGCGCGCCTAAAAGGATGAGTCTCATGTCTTTCCTTAAATTCTTATGTGTTCTGTCGATGGGCAGATGTCCGATACCTGCCAAACCGCGGGTCGCAACAATAACATGCACGCAATGCGCAAGGCTTACACGGAGGTGGCGAAATGGCGTCGAACCCGTTCTAAATCTTCTGGGGTGTCGACCCCCGTGCCAGGGGCATGAGGCGTGATGTGCACCGCGATTTTGTGGCCGTGCCAAAGGGCACGAAGTTGCTCGAGCGACTCCATGTCTTCCAAGGGCGCGCGCTCCAGCGCGGGAAATGAGCGCAAAAAGTCAGCGCGGTAGCCATAGATGCCCACATGGCGCAGCACCTGTACTGGAGAGGGTGTTCGGGCCGCGGCACCATCGCGCCAGTGTGGGATGGTGGCACGGCTGAAATACATGGCGGTGTGGGAGCGGTCCAGTACCACTTTCACCACATTCGGGTTGGCCAATTCCTTGGGGTCAACGATGGCGTGGGCCACCGTGCTCATGCTGCAGTCTGGCCGCTCAAATAGCAATTGGGCCACTTGGTTGATGACAGCGGGCTCAATCAAGGGCTCATCGCCTTGCACATTGACCACCAGCGCAGTGCCGTCGAGCCCCAAAATTTCACAGGCCTGGGCCAACCGGTCGCTGCCCGACACATGGTCAGAGCGGGTCAATATGGCTTTGATGAGGTGGGCTTGGCACGCTTGCACGATGCGTTCATCGTCGGCCGCCACCACCACGCTTTGCGCCTGACTTTGTTGGGCCCTTTGCGCAACCCGCACCACCATGGGCACACCGGCGATGTCAGCCAAGGGCTTGTCGGCCAGCCGGGTCGATGCCATCCTGGCGGGTATCAGCACGGTGAACGGGTTGGCGACCACTCAACGCTCGCATTCTTCGTCGGTCAGTGCCCTGGCTTGTGTTTCCAGCATGATGGGAATGCCGTCACGCACGGGGTATGCCAAACGGGCACTGCGCGATAGCAGTTCTTGGCGTTCGCGAACGTATTCCAATGGCCCTTTAGTGACAGGGCAGACCAAGAGTTCAAGCAGTTTGGTGTCCATGGGGTGATGATATCCGTTGGGTCAGCGCCCGATCCATGTCGGCCAACCATGAATCGAGCCCAGACACTTCCAGTGGGACGGCCCACAGTTGTGGGTATCTGTCCCACAACTTGACCGCGTCTTTTTCGGTGCAAAACCAATCGCCCGCAGCGGTGTTGGGGGCAAATGCATGCAAGGGGTCGTGGTCAGGCCAGGCTTGGGAAACGCACAGGTTCAGGCCCTGAGCGCGCAAACCGTCAAAAAACTGATCGGGCTTGGCGATGGCTGCCACAGCGCTGACCGGTTGGGAGCCCCATACAGCCAAAGGTTGCCGACGGCCATTGGCTTGCACCGCATAGGTGGCCAATTGCCGACGCACGTGGACTGACTCGATTTCGGCAAACGCCTTTGAACTCAGGTTCCAGCGCAGCACGTTCGGGTTGGCTGGGCGTGGCCAGGGTTCGCGCAATGGGCCTGCCGGAAGCAGCCAACGGTTGCCCAAGCCCCGTTCATCAAAGACGCAAATTTCAAAGTCCCGGTGCAGCCCTGGGTGCTGCAGTCCATCGTCGCTGATCAACACCTGGGTTTGGGGGTGTGCGGCCAGCAATGCTTGGCAGCAAGCAGCGCGGTCTTGGCCCACGAAAACCGGCACCTGACAACGGCGCCAAATCAGCAAAGGCTCATCGCCCACGTCTTCAAAACGGCTGTTGTCGTCCACGCAGACGAGGGTGTCAACCTTGCGCCCATGGCCCTTGGTCACCACGCCCACCTGAATACCCTGGGTTTTCCAATGCAAGGCCAAGGCCATGACGATGGGGGTTTTACCCGCACCACCTGTGATCACGTTGCCCACCACCACCACAGGAACGCTGGTGCGAGGTGGCGGATTCAAAGCCCGTTGGCGTTGCCGCCAGACGGACACCACCCAGGTGAGTGAACTCAGGGGCCAAAGGGTTTGGCTGATCCAGTTACGGGTTTGCCACTGTCGCAGCACCCATGTTTGCCATGGGACGCGCATTCAGCGTGCGGCCCCAGTTTGGGGGGCGCGCGTCACAAAGGTGATGGCCTGGATACCGGCGGCCTTGCCTGCCTCCATGACAGAGATGACCGATTGGTGAGGGGCCAGCGCATCGGCGCTGATGACCAGCATGGGTTTGTCCAAACCCGACCCGGCTTGGGACAGGGCCAAAGTCAGCCCTTTGACCCCGCGTTGGGCCAAGGGTTGCTTGTTGACCGCATATTGCCCATCGCTGGTGATGGACACCAATATTTCTTGGGCATTTTCGGCTTGGACTTTGGTATCTGCGGTGGGCAAGTTCAGATGCACCTCGGTGTATTTGTTATAGGTGCTCGACAGCATCAAAAAAATCAAAATGACCAACAGCACATCGATGAAGGCGATCAGGTTGATTTCTGGCTCTATCGGCCGTTGGGTGCGAAATTTCATGGATTGCGGGAATCAACGCAAAGAGGAGCGCAATTTATAAAGATGGCGCACCCAGCGTTGCGCTGCAATCTCCAAGGCGACCACGTAAGCATCGACTTTGGCCCGGAAAAAGCGCCAAAAAAACAGGGCAGGGATGGCCACCATCAAACCAAAAGCGGTGTTGTACAAAGCCATGGAAATACCTTGGGCCATTTGCGCGGGGTTACCGCTGCCAGGGGCTTGGGCAGCAAATATATCGATCATGCCCACCACCGTGCCCAGCAAGCCCAACAAAGGGGCGGCCGAGGCAATGGTGGCCAGCGCCACCAGGTATTTTTCAAGCTCATGCGCGGCTTGCTTGCCGGCCAGCTCGATGCACTCGCTCAACTCGACCTCGCTGGTCTGGGGTTGCAACCGCAATTGGTGAAGGCCACTGGCCAGCACCCGACCCAACAAACTGTGGATGGCCAGGTGCTTGATGGATTCTTCGGTGGGCAGTTGATGCCGAGCCGTTTTGATCGCGTTTTCAAGCAAGTCCGGCGGCATGATGCGTTTGTCATGGAGGCTGTAAAAACGCTCTAGCACCAAGGCCAATGCGATGACAGAACAGATGAGAAGCGGCCAAATGGGCCAGCCTGCTGCTTGTATGATGGAAAACAAACCTCAAACCTCTAAGAATTGACAACGCCGAATTATGAACCAGGCCTGGTCGAGGAACAGCTCGATGCCAATCCCATTGTTTAAGCAGGCCCAGCAATTTATGCATTGGCAATGTTTATTTCCCCATGATTGATTCCACGCGCACATGGTCGGTGGGTGCTTTGGTGCGCGCTTTCACAGACACCTTGTCGGCGCGATTCAACCCGGTCGAGGTCAAGGGAGAAATCACCAATTTCACCCGGGCCAGCAGTGGGCATTGTTATTTCTCCTTGAAAGACGACGGCGCTCAATTGCGCTGTGCCATGTTCAAGCGATCGGCAGCCCTGGTGGGTTTTGACTTGCACGACGGCGTCATGGTGCAAGCCCGGGCCAAAGTGTCTGTCTATGAGGGTCGAGGGGATTTGCAGTTGGTGATCGACAGCTTGATCCCCGCAGGCGAAGGTGTTTGGTATGAGAAATTTCTCCAACTCAAGCGCGAACTTGCGGGGCTTGGCTTGTTTGATGAAGATCGGAAAAGGCCTATCCCCATCATGCCCCGAACCATTGGGGTGGTGACCTCGCTGGGGGCGGCCGCTTTGCACGATGTGGTCCAGGCCTTGCGTCGGCGGGTGCCGCATATCCCTGTGGTCATCGCAGCGGCCCAGGTTCAAGGGCCAGCGGCACCGGCCAGTTTGATCCAGGCTTTGCATGAAATTCAACAGGTGCCCGAGGTGGATGTCATCTTGATGGTCCGGGGCGGGGGGTCACTGGAAGACTTATGGGCCTTCAATGACAAAAATTTAGCGTTGGCAGTGACCCAGTCGACGGTACCTGTTGTGTCTGGCGTGGGCCATGAAACGGACATCACCATCCTTGATCTGTGCGCAGATTTGCGCGCCACCACCCCAACTGCTGCCGCTGAGTTGTGCGCGCAACCGCTGCAAGACATTTGGCTGCAGTTGCAACAATTGGGCGAATCGATGTCAGATCAATTTCGATCGGTGCTGGACGGGCATGGCCAAACGCTGGACTGGATCCAGTCTCGTTTGGGGCGGCCTAGCAACGTGGTGGCCTCCCACCGCTTGCAAATGTTGCAGCTGCAGCAAAGATTGACCCAAAGTTTGGGCCGGCGGATGCAGCTGCAACGACAAGGCTTGGATCGCATGCAGGATGCGACGGTGCGGCAGTTGCAGTCTGACTGGAACGCCAAATGCCAGCGACTTCAACAACTGGCGTGGCGACTGCATAACCTCGATCCGCGATTGGTTTTGAAGCGCGGTTATGCTTGGCTCACCGACGAACAACAAAAACCCATCACTTCGGTCCACCAACTGGCTTCCCAGCAGGATCTGACGGCCCATTTGGCCGATGGCTCAGTGGGTGTTCGGGTGCTGTCTCCCAAGGCAGGCTGATTTTTTTTACAATCTGATTTTTCATCAACGCAATAAGGAAATCCATGGAACACACCTTGCCCGCACTGCCATATGGCCTGGACGACTTGGCCCCTCACTATTCACGCGAAACCCTGGAATTCCACCATGGCAAGCACCACAACGCCTATGTGGTAAATCTCAATAACCTGCAAAAGGGAACCGAGTTTGAAGGCATGGACTTGGAGTCCATCATCAAAAAATCATCGGGGGGCGTCTACAACAATTCTGCTCAAATTTGGAATCACACCTTCTTTTGGAACTGCATGAAGCCCAACGGTGGCGGTGAACCCACTGGAACTTTGGCAGCTGCCATCCAAGCCAAATGGGGCAGCTATGCGGCTTTTCGCGAGGCATTCGTCAAGTCTGCCGTGGGCAACTTTGGTTCCGGTTGGACCTGGCTGGTGAAAAAGGCCGATGGCAGCTTGGACATTGTCAACATGGGTGCTGCTGGCACACCGTTGACCACCGCGGACAAAGCCATTCTCACTGTCGATGTGTGGGAGCATGCTTATTACATTGATTACCGCAACATGCGTCCGAAGTTTGTGGAAACCTTTTTGGACAAATTGGTCAACTGGGGCTTTGCCCAGGCCAATTTCGGCTGATCGCATTTTTCGTCAGTTCAAAGCCACCCTGGGGGCGGCTTTTTTTATTTGGATCGAAAGACCGGGCCTTGCAATTTAAACCCGGCTTTGATTCCCCGTTTGGTGAACCAACCTTGGTTCATTTCGAGCACCCATCTGACGGGTTGTGTAGAGCAGTGGGCGTCGGTTGTCATTGGTTTCATATCGGCCAAATTAACGATGGTGCCGTCGTCCGCAATGAAAGCCGCTGTCAAGGGCAAGAGGGTGTTTTTCATCCAAAAACACTGTGGTGTGGGTTGTTCAAACGCAAACAACATGCCTTCGGTTTGAGGCATTTCAGCGCGGTGCATCAAACCAATGGTGCGCTGTTCGGGCGTGGACGCTACCTGAACCTGAATTTGATGCATGCCCGCTTGCAATTGAACCCTGGGTAAATTCAGTTGTGGTTCGCCTTGGGCCACGGCCAGCCCGCAAAACCAGTAAAGCAGCCAAGCCCATTTGAATTGATTCATAAGCCCTCTTTCTCCATGCCGCCATGATAAGTCACTGTTGCTAGAATTGCCGTCGAAACCGAGGTTCCAATTTCAATTTACACGCTTTCATAACGGAGATATTCCACATGTACAAGCACATCAAAGTGCCTTCCCAGGGTGAAAAAATCGTTGTCAACAAGGACATGTCCCTGACCGTGCCCGACCAGCCCATCATCCCTTACATCGAAGGAGACGGCACCGGTTTTGACATCACCCCGGTCATGCTCAAAGTGGTGGATGCAGCGGTGCAAAAAGCTTATGGTGGCAAACGAAAAATCCATTGGATGGAGGTGTATGCCGGCGAAAAATCCACCAAGGTCTATGGCCCCGATGTCTGGTTGCCTGAAGAAACCCTGTCAGTTTTGAAAGAATACGTTGTTTCAATCAAAGGCCCTTTGACCACACCTGTCGGCGGCGGTATTCGCTCCCTCAACGTGGCATTGCGCCAAGAGCTCGATCTGTATGTCTGCCTTCGCCCAGTTCAGTACTTCAAGGGCGTGCCTTCGCCATTGAAAGAGCCCGAGAAGACCAACATGGTCATTTTCCGCGAAAACTCTGAAGACATTTACGCTGGCATCGAATACGAAGCTGAAAGCGAAAAAGCCAAAAAATTGATCAATTTTT
>RFXS01000051.1 GCA_009921465.1 Betaproteobacteria bacterium | reverse complement strand
TCCAGGGGGGGATAGCTCATGCTCACAGGCGCGTCGGTGCTAGGGCCCTGGACGGGGGGTGTTTTGGACTTGAATTTGCTCAGCTCGGCCTCGCTGGCTTCGAGTTTGGGCACATTGATGTCGATGCGGCGGTTGTCAATGCGGGCAGCGAACTCGGCCTCGGTGGGCAACTCGTCGGACTCAAAACGCACCATGGCGTCGCCTTCAAAGAAAACACTGATTTTGCGCTGCTGGGGCTCGGAGCCTTGGCGGCGCAAGGTAAAAGCGTAGTCCCATCGGTTGGCATGGAACACGCTGGCCACCAAAGGGGTGCCCAATACATCACGCACTTGGCGCCGTGTCATGCCTTTTTGCAGCAATTGCACTTGTTCTTTGGAAACGAAGTTGCCTTGCACCACGTCGAAACGGTAAGGCGTCAGCGCGGTGATGGTGCGTGACGCGGTGCGGCTGGCGGTTTCGCAACCCGACAACACCACACACAAGCCTGCACAGACCCACACGGCCCAGCCCGCGCTGCGCCGTGGCAGTGTGGTGGGGGTGGATGCTGAAGCTATCATGCTTTGATTCTAGCGTCTGGACCTGCGTGCACAAGCACCGGGCCGCTTTCCAAAACTGCCATGGCCCACATTGACGATCTCAAAAACATTGGCCTCAAAGCCACATTGCCAAGGCTGAAAATCTTGGAGTTTTTCCATGCCGGCCCGCAACGCCACATGTCGGCTGAAGATGTGTACCGCTTGGTGCTGCAAGAGCGCGCCGACATCGGCTTGGCCACCATTTACCGTGTGCTGACCCAGTTTGAGCAAGCCGGGCTGCTGCGGCGCAGCCAGTTCGAATCGGGCAAAGCGGTGTTTGAACTCAACCAAGGCGAACACCACGACCACTTGGTGTGCCTGGACTGCGGCCGGGTGGAAGAATTTTTTGACGCCCAAATCGAGTTGCTGCAAAACGAGGTGGCGGCAGCCAAAGGCTTTCAAATTGCCGACCACGCCCTGAGCTTGTACGCGCATTGCACGCGCGTCGCCTGCCCGCACCGCAACGCGGCGGGCTGATGCTCAGCCCCGCATGGCCTTGCGCTGGCGTTCGGCAAATTCTTCGTAGGTATTGATGCCGCGCAACTGCAAGATGGTGTTGCGCACAGCCGCCTCGACCAGCACGGCGATGTTGCGCCCAGCCACCACCTGGATGACCACCTTGCGCACCGGCACATCCAAGATATCTTGCGTCAAGGGTTCGTGGGGCAAGCGGTCGTAATCGCGCTCCAAAGTTTCGCGCCGCACCAGGTGCACGATGAGTTTGAGGCGCATTTTGCGGCGCACCGCCGTTTCACCAAAAATGGCGCGGATGTCGAGCAAGCCGATGCCGCGCACTTCAAGCAGGTTTTGCAGCAAGTCGGGGCAGCGCCCCTCCAAGGTGGTTTGGTTGATGCGGTAGATGTCCACCGCATCGTCGGCGACCAGGCCGTTGCCGCGCGAAATCAACTCCAAACCCAGCTCGCTTTTGCCCAGGCCCGATTCGCCGGTGATCATCACCCCCAGGCCCAAAATGTCCATGAAGACCCCGTGCATGGAAGCGCGGTCGGCAAAGTGCTTGGACAGGTAGGCGCGCAAGATGTCGATCACAAACGCCGACGACTCACGGGTGGCAAACATGGGGATTTGGGCGCGCTCGCACATGGAAACCAAGGCCGGCGGCGCGGCTTGGCCATCGGCCAAGATCAGCACCGGCGGCTCCAAGGTGACGATGCGCGCCACCCGGCGTGCACAGTCTTCTGCCGTGGAGTTGCTCAAATAACTGACTTCGCGCTGGCCCAGCAGCTGGATGCGGTAGGGATGGATGTAATTGAGGTAGCCCACCAAGTCGGCCCCGGAGCTGGCAGCGCGCACGGCCACCTCATCAAACCGGCGCTCGGACGCGCCCGTGCCAGCCACCCATTGCCAGCCAAGCTTTTCGCGAAAAGCCTCAAACAAAACATCGGCGCTGACAACGGTGGGTCTCACAGCTTTGGGCTGCCTTTTTGACTGCGTTGGGTCGGCATCATGCTGTCGTTGGGTTGGCGCTCAGGCCACTTGGGTCGACTTCCAGGTCGACAAAATTTGGTGCAGTTCGTGCGCGTCTTGGCTTGCCTTGAGGCGGTCGCGCACCCGGCTGTCGCTGAGCAACTCGGCGATTTCTGAGAGAATTTCAAGGTGCTTTTGGGTCGATGCCTCGGGGACCAGCAAAAAAATCAGCAGGGACACGGGTTGCTCGTCGGGGGCGTCAAAGCCTATCGGCGCGGCCAGTTGAAACACCGCCGCCATTGGCGTTTTGAGGCCCTTGATGCGCCCATGGGGAATCGCCACCCCATAGCCCAAACCGGTCGAGCCAAGCCGCTCGCGGGCAAACAAGCTGTCGGCCACCAAGGCGCGGCTCATGCCATGGCGCTCCTCAAACAGCAGGCCGGCCTCTTCGAATGCGCGTTTTTTGCTGGTCACGTCTACACAGACCAAAACCTGTTCGGGCGGAAGGATGGCGGCGAGTCGGTTCATGAGGGCGTCATAAAAGTGTGGCAGATTATGCACCCGTCAAGAGAACAAACCCAAATACTTTGTGACACCTGCGATCGCCCCCAAACCCGCACCGCGCCAGGCTTTGTCCTGCGCAAGCTGGGCTTGGCTCAGGCCCTGCGCCATGGCGGGTGCGCCACCGCTCCCCCATCACCCCGGCGCATAACGGGCTATGAATCTGAAATCCCAATCAAAGGGGCGCGGGTGGCGCCTACAAAATGCGCTTGGCGGTGGTGTGCTGGTGGTCTTGCAGCTTGTTTTTGTGGCGCACCACCTGGCGATCGAGTTTGTCAACCAAGTCGTCGACGGCGGCATACAAGTCGGCATTGGCGCTCTCAGCGAACATGTCGCTGCCCTTGACGTGGATATTGCACTCGGCCCGTTGGCGACGCTCTTTCTCTTTTTGTTTCTCCACCGTCAGCAAGACTTTCACATCCACCACCTGGTCAAAGTGGCGGGTGATGCGGTCGAGCTTGTGGGTCACATAACTGCGCAGGGCCGGGGTCACTTCCAAATGGTGACCGCTGATCGTCAAGTTCATGGCGTCTCCTGGTGGTTCAAGTTGATCGATCTGAATGCCCACAGCGCCAAGGCACCGTTTGCACTCAGACAACCCCACTATGCACCGGCGCGCCCGCTTTGGCAACCTCTCAGACCCGAGAAATTGGGTCCCAACACGACCGCTTGCCCAGGCCTTGCGAAAAAACAATCCAGAGGGCAAAAGGGATCTGCTCAGATGCTTTTTGGTCGCACTTCGGTGACATAATTGAAAGCTGTACAAATACGGAGCCATCTCCTTGGAAACCTACCCCAGTCGGTAGCTTTCGGATTTCATCGCGCAACGGGTTGCCCTGCACGGGTCGCGCTGCCAGAGGTTCGAAAGCTGCCACTCCCTCACCGCCTTCGAAACCTGGTGTCTGACGCCACCCTTTGCCATGCTCAATATCTTTACCCTTGCCAACGGGCGCTTGTTCCAAGAGGAAATCGAATCCTTGGAAGAGCTGT
The DNA here is from genome assembly GCA_009921465.1 of Betaproteobacteria bacterium. Taxonomy (GTDB): domain Bacteria; phylum Pseudomonadota; class Gammaproteobacteria; order Burkholderiales; family Burkholderiaceae_C; genus Limnohabitans. Next base: position 9,380 of record RFXS01000051.1, on the reverse strand, counting down.
CTCGCTTTCAGCCGATTTGGGTCGACCTCGAGTCGCCCACCCTGGAAGAAAAACGCTGGATCAACCAACACTTTGGGCTGCTCATCCCAGAAGACGCGATGGACGAAGACATCGAGGAGTCGGCGCGTTTTTATGAAGAGGACAACGGCGAGCTGCACATCCGCAGCGACTTTTTGATCGCCGACGAAGACGAGCCGCGCACGGTGCGGGTGGCCTTCATCCTCAACCAGCAAAACGAAGCCCTCAAAAGCCGGGGCGTGTTGTTCTCCATCCACGACGAAGACGTGCCTGTGTTTCGTTTGCTGCGCATGCGTGCCCGGCGCGCACCAGGCTTGATCGAAAACGACAAAGACGTGTTGCTCAAGCTGTTTGACGCCGATGCCGAGTACTCTGCCGACACGCTGGAGGGCATTTACGACGAGCTGGAAAAAGCCGGCAAATTGGTGCTGTCTGCGGACGTGACCGACGCCTTGGCCGGCGAGGTGCTGGGCGCCATCGCCCGCCAGGAAGACTTGAACGGACGCATTCGGCGCAACGTGATGGACACCCGCCGCGCGGTCAGCTTCATGATGCGCGCCAAGATGCTCAATGCCGAGCAGTTTGAAGAGGCGCGCCAAATTTTGCGCGACATTGAGTCGCTTGACAGCCACACCGCCTTTTTGTTCGACAAGATCAACTTCTTGATGGACGCCACGGTGGGTTTCATCAACATCAACCAAAACAAGATCATCAAAATCTTCTCGGTGGCCAGTGTGGCATTGCTGCCACCGACCTTGATTGCCAGCATTTACGGCATGAATTTTCAATTCATGCCCGAGCTCGCTCACGAGTGGGGCTACCCGTATGCCTTGGTGTTGATGCTGGCCAGCGCCATCGTTCCCATGTGGTATTTCCGCAAACGCGGCTGGCTCAAATGAGCGCACCCGTTTCTTTTTTTGCGCCAACCCAAGGCAACAAAAACCACAGAACTCCTAGGGAATTTCATTCCCGGGTTTAATCCGTTTACTCGATGGGGAGTAGCTCCATCCTGTTGTCCACCAAGCAATTCTGGGCAATGGGATCAACAAATCGTCAATACGAAGCTTTGCTTCCGGTTTGTTGGGCACATAACAGCATCACCACAAGCTGAGCAAGACCTTCGATCCGTTGCCCATGGGGCGCGGCGAAGCGTCCATGGGTTTCCATCCATTGCCTTTCCCCGCGCCTCCACAGGCTGTGATTGATGTCATTGTGGAGCTTCTGTGGAACTATTTACCGCCCCTTGGTGGTCAGCCTTGCTGGCCATCATCTTGATCGACCTCGTCTTGGCCGGGGACAACGCCATCTTGATCGCGCTGGCCGCGCGCAACCTGCCTCCCGCCTTGCAACGCAAAGCCATTTTCTGGGGCACCGTGGGGGCCATTGTGGTGCGCAGCATCATGACCTTGGGCGTGGTCTGGCTGCTGCAAATACCGGGCTTGATGCTCGCCGGTGGCCTGGGCCTGCTGTGGATTGCCTACCAATTGCTGGGCGAGCAGCCTGGAGAACACGGGGACGCCTCAGGGCCAAGCTCGTTTTGGGGTGCCATGAAAACCATTGTCGTGGCCGACGCCTTGATGGGCGTGGACAACGTATTGGGTGTGGCCGGTGCCGCGCACGGGGCCATGGACTTGGTGGTGCTGGGCCTGCTTATCAGCGTGCCCATCGTGGTGTTTGGCAGCTCTTTGGTGCTGCGCTTGGTTGAGCGTTGGCCGGCGATCATCCAAATCGGTGCTGCTGTGCTGGCTTTCACCGCCGCCAAGATGGTGCTCGGCGAGCCGCTGCTGTCGGAGTTTTTCCAATCCCTGCCCCTGCCCGAAATTTGGCTGCAAGTCATTGTCAGCAGCTTGGCCATCGCTGGCGTGCTGCTGGCGGGCTGGTGGAGTGCGCGCCGCCAAAGCACCGAGAGCAGCACACCGAGCGTTCAAACTTAACCCCAAAGGAGACCTGCACCATGGAAACTTGGCTTGTTTACATCGACGACAAAATCCACGCTCAGCAACAAATCACCCCCTTGCTGGTCAAGGGTGCGCCCATCCAATGGATATTGGTGGGCTGCCCGCCTAGGCTGACGCGCCATGCCGGAAAATGGCTCACACAAAAAGCCATTCAACGCTGGAAGTCCCAATGGACCCAAGAAAATTTGCAGCCCATCCAGGCCATGCTCAGCCTTCGCGGCGACAAAGTGATGACCGAGGTGGCCCATGGTCCCTTGGTGCAAATGACGCAAAAAATGCAGCAAACCTGGGGTGCGGTGCGGGTGCTTGATGCGCGCCGCCCCCGCTTGGCGCAAGAGTTGCAGCCCGCCACCAAGGACCAACCCAGAGAGGCACACAACCCTTTGCTGGTACCGGGGTCGGTCGCTTTCATGGGCACCATGATGACCTTGGCTGCCGATTAAAGCGCGGTCCTCCCCGGCGCAGGCTCACATCAGGTCCAAGCAATGGGTCACGATGGCCGCGCTGTAGGGGCTGGCCACCTCGGTGAGAAAGCGATTGAAGTCGGTGGCGGCGCTGGCGTCAGCCCGGTCTGAGATGGTGCGAACCGCAGCAAAACGCACGCCAAAGTCGTGACACACCTGGGCCACCGCCGCGCATTCCATCTCCACAGCCAATGCCTGAGGCAGGTCTTGGCGCAAGGTTTGGCTCTCACTGACACTGGAGACAAACCGATCGCCACTGACCACCAAACCTTGGTGCACCCGTGCTTGGGCCAAGCCCCAGCGCGTGGCCACCGGTCGGCCTAAGTGGTTGGGGGCTTGGCGCAACACCTCGGTGGCGGCCTTCACCAAGCATGCAGACATGCGGGCATCGCACACAAATCGGTCCAGCCCATACAAAGGCACTTGGTGGCGCGCAAACAAGGGCGAGGCGTCCATGTCGTGCTGCAAGCAAGCGCTGGCCACCACCACGTCACCCACCGCCACGCCGTCGGCCAGCCCTCCGGCCACACCACTGAACAGGATGCGGTCCACGCCAAAGCGCTCGATCAACACACTGGCCGTGGTGGCCGCGGCCACCTTGCCAATGCGCGACAACACCAGCACCACATCATGGCCTTGCCACTGGGTTTGCCAAAACTGCCTGCCCGCCACCTGCACCATGGGCATGCGCTGGGCCGGTGCCCCCCGCGCAGCGCGCAACGATCCGGGCTGGTGCCCCGCAGTTGGGTCGTGATCCGCGCGCAAGCGCTCGAGCAACGCGGCCAACTCCTCGTGCAGGGCGCTCATGATGGCCAGCCGCGCCATGTTCAGCCCCGCCGCCCCATTTGGTGCAAACCCAACACCGGCCGCACCATAAATTCGGCGCTGCGCGCAGCGCAGCCCGCTTTATTTGCGCAGGTGTTGGTCAAAGAAGTGGGCAATTTCAGAGAACGCCTCTTTGGTTTCAGGTGCATCGGGGTTAAAGCCATATTGAGCGTGTGATTGTCCCTCGTACACATGCAAGTCGGCGCGCACACCGGCACGGCGCAATTTTCGGTGGGTGCGCACGGTGTTGGACAAAAACAAATCGCGCGTGCCCGAGGTCAATATCGTGGGCGGGAAGTTCGCAAAGTCGCCGTAAATGGGCGACAACTGCGGGTCTTTCAAGTCTTTGCCCGCCGCGTACAACAAAGCAGCGCGGCCCAGCCAGCCGTCCCAGGTCACCAGCACGTTGTCCACCCATTCGTTGGTCTCATAGGTGTCGCCGATTTTGGCAATGTCGGACCAAGGGGTGCCCGGTGCAATGGCCGCAGGCAAGGCCACTTTTTCGGCTTTGGCGCGCAGCACCAGGGCCAAAGTCATGGCGCCCCCGGTGGATGTGCCAAACACGGCCATGTGCTTGGCCTTGTGCTGCAGCAGCAAGGCCTTCCACACCGCCATGGAATCGTCCATGGCCGCGGGGTACGGGTGGTCGGGTGGCATGCGGTAATCCACCGACACCACTTTGTACCCGCCAAAGCTGGCCATCAACATGGCCTCTGGCAAGGCCGACTCGCCCGGGCCAAACACATACCCTCCACCATGGATGTGCATGAGCACACGGTGCTTGTTTTTGGGGTTGGCTTGCTTGGGCGTGACCACAAACACATTGACGCCAGCCATCTGTGTGGCGGTCACGTTCACGCCCAACTTTTCTTTCAAGGCGGGAATGCCTTGGATCACCAGCGCGGCGCGGCGGTTGATCAGCTCTTTCCACTCCGCTGCGGTTTTGGGGTCAGCGTTGAAATGGGGTGGGTACGGGGCCCCGATCATGGCCTGCATCTGCGGGCTGACCTCGTTGGTGGGGTTGGGCGTGGCATGTGCGGGCGACTTGCGCAGCCCAGGCGTGGCATTGGCCGCTGCTTGGGATGCCGCCATTTCGGCATAACCAGCGGGCTGGGCCCATGTACTGGCAGCCCATAAAGCACCCAAGGCCAAGTAAATGAGTTGAGCAGTTCGCATGTCCGTGTCTCCGGTGTTGATGGGGTTTTATCTTTGGGCCATTCAGGGGCAACGCCTAGCTTGTTTACCCTAGCCCATGTCATGGGCGAGACAACTGTTCAAAACCAACAGCCCCATTTGAATTTGTCACAACCGAAATATTCACCGTTTCTGCTATGCTTCAGAGTCATTAAGGTGAAATTCATGATCAACAAAACCCGTCCCCAAACTTATTTATGGGTGCTGTGTGCGAGCGCCATGGCCTTGGCAGCGTGCTCGAGCACGCAATCTTCGTCCAACCAGGGGGCCCGCTTGGAGGCCTCTGCCAGCAGCGACCTCAAAGCAAACATTGAAGTCAAAGAGATCATCCGCGGCAAAGGCTGCAGTGGCTCATTTTTGAAATTGTTCAAAACCGGCGACTCGAAGTTTTTGGCCCAGTCCGGCATCGACATGGCCACCGATGAGGGCAAAGCCAAAGCAGCCGCTGCCTACGATGCCCTTTATGGCTCCAAGGGCGGGGAAATATTGACCGACATCATCGTCAACCCCATTTACCAAACTGAAAACAAAATGTCGATTCTGGGTGGTGAGGTTTGCGCATCGGTTGTCGGCTACCGTGGCGTGATCACATCTTGGGACAAGGTCAGCAAATAAGCACCCCCGGCAACACACCAGCCCGCTCCAGGCCATTCGCGCCTTGGCGGGCTTTTTTGTCACTGTAGCCCGGGTAGCACTGGTTATCGCTTATCTGCATGCGGTATCAGCTGACCGACACAAGGGTTAACACTAATATGGGTTTCTTAACGTTTTTATGTTTTTCAACCTTAAATCGGCAAGGAATTGATAGGATAGCAAAGTGTGTTTTTGGCGCTTGTTTTTTCTCTCATGGAGTCAAGCATGAAACTTTTCAAAGCTTTGTCAGCTGCTGCTTTTTTGACCTCCAGCTTGGCTGCATTTGGCCAACTGACCAGCTCCCAACAGCCCTACGGTGCAGCCAAAGCGGCCAGCAGTGGGACGGGGGGCACAACACCCGCATCAAGCGGGGGCGGGGGCGCACCTAAAGCTGCAGCGTCTGCCGGTAGCGCCGGTGCACCTAAGGCTGACCCCGGCATACGTTCGCCCACAGATGTCACTGGTGGTGCCCCCAAGGCGGGCGGAACAAACAAGTAAGAGCCCAAGGTTTTCACACCCACCCCACTGCGGCATTCTCAGTTAAATCGTTCAAAGCTTGCGTGATTAAATTGGCCTGGCCCATGAGGGGGCTAGGCCAGTGGAGGCGCTGCACAAATTAACCAGCGCTACTCCACCGCCTTGACCATGTCTTCAACGACCTTCTTGGCGTCGCCAAACACCATCATGGTTTTGTCCATGTAAAAGAGTTCGTTGTCCAAACCGGCATAGCCCGCCGCCATGGAACGCTTGTTGACGATGACGGTTTTGGCTTTGTAGGCTTCCAAAATAGGCATGCCATAGATGGGTGAGCCCTTGATCATGGCCGCAGGATTGACCACATCGTTGGCACCCAAGATGATGGCCACATCGGCTTGCCCAAATTCACCATTGATGTCTTCCATCTCAAACACCTGGTCGTAGGGCACTTCAGCCTCGGCCAAGAGCACGTTCATGTGGCCCGGCATGCGGCCCGCCACCGGGTGGATGGCGTACTTCACCGTGATGCCTTTGTGGGTGAGTTTTTCTGCCAACTCTTTGACCGCGTGCTGGGCACGGGCCACCGCCAAGCCGTAGCCGGGCACGATGACCACGGTTTCGGCGTTGCCCAAAATGAAGGCCGCGTCATCGGCGCTACCGCTCTTGACCGGGCGCTGCTCGGTGCTGCCAACCGCTGCCGTGCCAGCCTCGCCGCCAAAACCGCCCAAGATGACGTTGAAGAACGAGCGGTTCATGGCCTTGCACATGATGTAGCTCAGGATGGCGCCCGATGAGCCCACCAACGAACCGGCAATGATCAACATGCTGTTATTCAAGGAGAAACCAATGCCCGCTGCCGCCCAGCCCGAGTAGCTGTTGAGCATGGACACCACCACCGGCATGTCAGCGCCGCCAATCGGGATGATGATCATCACCCCCAACACAAACGACAGCGCCAGCATGAGGAGGAATGCGTCCCAATTGCCGGTGAACATGAAATACACGCCCAAGCCAATGGTGGCCAAGCCCATCACCAAATTGAGCATGTGCTGCCCGGCAAACACCACGGGTGCACCTTGGAACAAACGAAACTTGTACTTGCCCGACAGCTTGCCAAAAGCGATGACCGAACCACTGAAGGTGATGGCACCGATGGCCGCACCCAAGAACAACTCCAAGCGGTTGCCATTGGGAATGTCCAAAGTGCCCAGACCTTGCGCCACGATGCCAAAGGCAGCGGGTTCGACCACCGCCGCAATGGCGATGAACACGGCCGCCAGACCAATCATGCTGTGCATGAAGGCGACCAACTCAGGCATCTTGGTCATTTCGACCCGCTGCGCCATGATGGCACCCGCACCGCCACCCATGACAAGCCCCAGCAATACCCAGCCCAGGCCATCGGTATGACCGGCCAGGTTGACGATCAACGCCGCCGTGGTCACTACCGCAATGGCCATGCCACTCATGCCAAACACATTGCCCCGAATCGAGGTGGTCGGGTGTGACAAGCCTTTCAAGGCTTGGATGAAACAAATACTGGCCACCAAATACAGCAGCACCACCAGGTTCATGCTCATTTGTCAGCTCCTGCTTTGGGGGCTTTTTTCTTGAACATCTCCAGCATGCGCCGGGTGACCAAGAAGCCACCGAACACATTGACTGCGGCCAAGGCCACCGCCAACACGCCCATGGTTTTGCCCAAGGTGGTGGTGGTGAGTGCCGCCGCCAGCATGGCGCCGACGATGATGATGGCCGACACCGCATTGGTCACTGCCATCAGGGGCGTGTGCAAGGCGGGGGTGACGTTCCAGACCACGTGGTAGCCCACGTAAATGGCCAGCACGAAGATGATGAGGTTGGTGATGGTGTGGTCCATGCTTATTTCCTTTTGACCTCGCCGCCTTGGGTCATCAAGCACGCGGCCACGATGTCGTCTTCAAGGTCGACGTGCAAGACGCCCTCTTTGTTGATGATGAGCTTTAAAAAGTCCAGCACGTTGCGTGCATACAAGGCCGATGCGTCGGCGGCCACACGGGCGGGCAAATTGGTGTCGCCCACCAGGGTCACGCCGTGCTTGACCACGGTTTGGTCGGCCTCGGTCAGTGGGCAATTGCCACCCACGCCGTTGGCACCTTTGCCGGCGGCCAGGTCCACGATGACCGATCCCGGCTTCATGCTTTTGACCATGTCCTCTGTGATCAGCACCGGTGCGGCGCGGCCCGGGATCAGCGCGGTGGAGATGACCACATCGGCCAAGGCCACGCGCTTGGCCACTTCCAACTTTTGACGATCCAGCCAGCTTTGCGGCATGGGGCGGGCATAGCCACCCACGCCTTCGGCGGCTTCTTTTTCTTCGGCGGTCTCATAAGGCACGTCGATGAATTTGGCCCCCAAGGACTCAACCTGTTCTTTCACGCTGGGGCGCACGTCCGAGGCTTCGATCACCGCGCCCAAGCGTTTGGCGGTGGCAATGGCTTGCAATCCAGCCACACCCACGCCCAATATGACGACGCGCGCGGCCTTGACGGTGCCCGCTGCCGTCATCAGCATGGGAAAGAAGCGTTGGTATTGGTTGGCCGCTTCCATCACCGCCTTGTAGCCCGCGATATTGGCTTGCGAGGACAACACATCCATGCTTTGGGCACGGGTGGTGCGCGGTGCGGCTTCCAGCGCAAAGCCGGTCAAACCGGCGCTGGCCATGCGTTGCAAGCCGTCGGCATCAAAGGGATTGAGCATGCCCACCAGGGCAGAGCCCGGCTGTGCCTGCGCCAACTCGGCGGGGCTGGGCGGGCGCACTTTGAGCACCAATGGGCAAGCCCAGGCTTGGGCGGCGTCGGTGATCTCGGCACCGGCCACGCTCAAAGCATCGTCGGTGGCACTGGCGGCCAAACCGGCACCCGACTGGATGCGCAGTGTGTGGCCCAATGCCTTGAGTTTTTTCACCGTCTCGGGCGTTGCGGCCACGCGGGTCTCGCCTGGCAGGGTTTCTGCAGGCACACCAATCAGCATGAAGTTCTCCTCAGGATAGGCCCGTCCGTTCAAGGCCTTGGTCTAGGAATAGGGGGTTTCTCAAGCTTACCTGAGTTTGCCCCCATGAAAAACAGGCCCGCAACGGGGCCTGTGGGGTTGATTCGCTACCGGGACTGGCCCAGTCAAGTGAGCCCGCTGGCTCAGGCTTTTTTAGCGTAAGCGCTGCACCAGCCGGGGCCAGCAACTTGCTTGCCCGCAAACAAGGGGCAACCACCAGCGGCGTCGGTAGGCTTACCTTGGTAAAGCTGGCAATTTTTGCAAGCTTGACCGGCTGCGTATTTGGGGAACTTTTTGACATCCACCTTGGTGGCGTCGGCTTTATAGCCCAAGGCAGTTGCCTGGCCGTCGTTTTCGGCGACCATGGGGCCTGCGGCCATGGCTTGGGTGGCGGCCAAAGCACCGGTGCCCAGGCTGAGTTGAACAATGAATTCGCGGCGGTTGGTCATGGTTTTCTCCAGAGTTGTGAAACTTGATAACGCCCGGGTCCATCCTTGGGGTTGACAGCTGGCCCGGCGGCAATGTGGGCAGTATTGTCGCTCAGCAAGGGATATTGGCTTGGTCCCAGGGCTTTGCCGGGGTAAAGCACTCGGCTTAATGCCTTCAGGCCCCTGCTGACCAGGGTCCACAGACCACCCCGCCACGTGCGGCGTGATGGCCAGGCACGTGTTTTGGGCCAAGGGTTGACAATGCGTGCCATGGACATGCGATGGAAACCCAGCGTCACCGTCGCGGCGGTGATCGAGCGGCAAGGCCGCTACCTGTTGATCGAAGAGCACAC
>RFXS01000006.1 GCA_009921465.1 Betaproteobacteria bacterium | reverse complement strand
GCGCGTTCAGCGAAGATTGGCAAGTGGTTTTGCTCGACGACGTGCACTTGTACAACGCAGTTCAGCAGCATGCGGCTTTCAATTGGTTTGTACATGCCACCGCTGCCACCGATGGCCAGCAGCGCTGGGTCTTGGCCAGTGGGGCCATGCCGCCGAGTGACTTGCCGGTGCGCGAAGACTTGCGCACCCGCTTGGCTTGGGGTCATGTATTCCATTTGCAGTTGTTGACCGAATTAGAGCGCCGATCGGTGCTGCGCCAACATGCCGATGCCCGCGGCTTATTTTTGAGCGATGAGGTGATGGACTTTTTGCTCCATCGCTTCAGCCGAGACTTGGCCAGCCTGATCCATTGGTTGGACCAACTGGACCGCTATGGATTGCAAACCAAACGGGCCATCACCGTGCCCTTGGTGCGCGAGATGATGGAACAAATGTAAAGAAAGATGGGTTTGGAATCGATTTGCCTTTTTGACCTGGATCACACCCTTTTGCCCCTGGATTCCGATCACGCGTGGGGCGAGTTCACCACCCGTTTGGGGTGGACGGATGCGCAAACTTTTGCTCAGCGCAACGATGACTTTTACCGTCAATACCAACAAGGTGAACTCGACATCCATGCCTATGTCAGGTTTGCCACGCAGGCAGCCAGACAGCGCGGGCTCAAAGCCAGCGCCGAGGCGCACCAGGCCTTCATGCGCGAGGTGATTGGTCCAGCCATCCGGCCCCAGGCCACAGCGTTGGTGCAGCGCCACCGTGAGCAAGGCGACCGCTTGCTGATCGTGACCGCTACCAACGAATTTGTGACTGCGCCCATTGCCCAGGCCTTTGGCATCGATACCTTGATCGCGGTGCAACTCGAGCGTGACCCCAGTGGTGAGTTGACGGGGCGAATAACAGGCACGCCCTCATTTGGGGTGGGTAAGGTCGTGCGTCTGCAACAATGGTTAGAGAACCAGGGCTTGACTTGGTCGGGAATTCGCAGCACTTTTTACAGCGATTCCATCAACGATTTGCCTTTGCTTGAGAAGGTCAACCACCCTGTGGCGACCAACCCCGACGCACGGTTGCGCACCCTGGCCCAAGAGCGTGGCTGGCCTATTTTGGAACTGTTCACATCCCCATGATCAAAAAATTCATCGACAAGTTGCTTGGACGCGGCGACGCAGGCGACAAGCCCACCTTGGGCAAGCGCCACGTCATTTCTGCCAGTGTTCACGGCATCGATGCGCAACACGTCGATGATCGGGCTGTGCAAGTGGTCAAAACATTGCAAGAGCGTGGCTTCGCTGCCTATATTGTGGGCGGGGCTGTGCGCGATTTGTTGATGGGTTTGTCACCCAAAGATTTTGATGTGGCCACCGACGCCACCCCTGAGGAGGTCAAAGCCTTGTTTCGGCGCGCCTTCATCATTGGGCGTCGCTTTCGCATCGTTCACGTGGTGTTTGGTCGTGGACGCGAACATGAAGTGATCGAGGTGTCGACATTTCGTGCCTATTTGGACAGCGCCGATGCGCAACAGGTCAAGGGCAATGAGCGCAGCAGCAAGTCTGAGTTGGCGGGCATGAAGCATGCGGTCGATGCCAGTGGCCGTGTTTTGCGTGACAACGTGTGGGGCCCGCAAGACGAAGACGCAGCCCGGCGCGACTTCACCATCAACGCCATGTATTACGACCCGCTCACGGGCGACGTGGTGGATTACCACGGGGGCATGAAGGACGCCAAAAAGAAGCTTCTGCGCATGATTGGGGACCCGGCAGCGCGTTATCGCGAGGACCCTGTGCGGATCATCCGCGCGGTGCGCTTTGCGGCCAAGCTCAGCGCTTTGGGCTTCAAGATTGAAACGCATACCGCGGCGCCCCTCAAACGCTTGGTCGGTTTGCTGGCCGATGTGCCACAAAGTCGGTTGTTCGACGAGATGCTCAAATTGCTTCAGACAGGACATTCTTTGGCCAGTATTGCCCAATTGCAGACAGTTGGCTTGCAAAAAGGCATTTATCCTTTGCTCGATGTGGTGGTGGAGCGCGCTGAAGACCCCTTTGTCAATGCGGCCTTGGCCGATACCGATCGCCGAGTGGGCGAAAGCAAGCCAGTGGCGCCAAGCTTTTTGCTCGCTTGCGTGCTGTGGTCGGATGTGCGCCAAGCGTGGGCCCGTTTGCGTGATCACGCCCCCCCATTTCCCGCATTGCAACAAGCCATCGACGAGGTGTTTGATGCACGCATTGGTGACGTATCTGGCCGCGGGAAACTTGCCGCAGACATGCGCGAAATTTGGATGATGCAACCCCGTTTTGATAAGCGCACTGGCAGCGCGCCCTTTACCTTGATTGAGCAGGCACGTTTTCGGGCGGGTTTTGATTTCATGCGCTTGCGCGCCGATGTGGGTGAAGTCGACGAGGCGTTGGCCGATTGGTGGCAAACCTTCAGCCTGGCCGACGATTTGGGCCGAGAGGATTTGCTCAACCAGCTTCGCACCACCACCACGCGGACCCAGCGAGTGCCCCGCACCCCTCGCGCTGATCCGCCGGCCGATGCATCACCTCCAACGGACGGCAGTGAAGATGTTGACGCACCCAAAAAACGCCGCCGCCGCCGCCGCCGGCGTGGGGACACTGATGCGGCCCCCACAGCTGCGGACTGATTGAGAGCGCCGGGATGGTGCGAGATTGGGTTCGGGTGTTCATTGGGATGGGTGCCAATGCGGGCGAACCCAGTTCGCAGTTGCAATTGGCCTTGGCAGCTTTGCAAGAATTGCCCCTGAGCAAAGGTTTGCGGTGTTCAAGGTTTTATCGCTCTGCGCCTTGGCAAGCTGAAGGACCCGATTTCATCAATGCAGTCGCTCAGTTGGACACCCAGTTTTGCGCCCCCGAATTTTTGAAACAACTGCAAAACATTGAGCAAAGTGCCGGCCGAACCCGCCCCTATCACCATGCGCCCAGAACGCTGGATCTGGATTTGATTTTTTTTGGCCAAGCTTGCATCGATAGTGGGCCCTTGGTGGTCCCTCACCCGCGCTGGCGCGAACGTGCTTTTGTGTTGCACCCGCTGGCAGATTTGGCGCCAGAGCGCATCCATGCAAGCGATTGGCATTCGGTTGCCAGTCAGGTGATACAAGCCCTTTAAAGAGGGTTTTTTGTTAAGCCCGTTTCACTGTGAAATTTTGCGTGCTTCTTCGATTTGGTATTCAAAGTAGCGCTGAAATCCGTAGGCCAGACTGGATAACAAGGCGGTTGTCCCCACCAACAAACTCAGGACCACAGCACCAATCGTGAGCCAGTTGGTTTGGCCGCAGGCCGATGAGGGGTCAATGCTTGGGTTGAAACGTTGATTCCATTTTTGCGCGTCCATCAATGCATAAACAATGGCATTGAGTGAGCAAGCGGCAATGTTCAGGCCCAAAGGCAGGACCAACCACCAACTGGCCATGTCGTCGATGCCGAATTCTTGTGCCCGTGATATTCCATACATGCCCAGTGCGGTGGGGATGGGCAACAGCCAGCCCAAACTGTCGCCTAAGCCAAACAAATAAAAACGATGCAATCCCATGGGACCACCCAAAAAAGACAGCCAGGCGGCCCAAGTTTTGTTTTTCATCATTCCATTATCGTAGGGGCAATTGCATCTCCCAGGCCCAGTGCGCGTTGCATCAAGACGGTGTCGAGCCAGCGTTGGTGTTTCCAACCGGTGGAGCGCATCAGGCCAACGTGTTGAAAGCCCAATGCATGGTGCAGCCCAATCGACCCCGCATTGCCCGAATCTCCAATCACGGCAATCATCTGGCGTGCGCCGGCTTGCGCGCAACGCACCATCAGTTCGGCCATCAGGGCGCGCGCCATGCCCATGCGACCAGCCTGATGATGGACGTAAACAGAGTTTTCAACCGTGAACCGGTATGCGGGGCGTGGTCGAAACACGTTGGCGTAGGCAAAGCCCATGGGTTGCCCGTTGATCTCTGCGATCAGGTAAGGCAGGCCGTTGTCCAGCACGCTTTGGCGGCGCATTGACATTTCCTGTTCTAGAGGGGCCGTGACCTCAAAACTACCGCTGCCATGCTGCACGTGGTGGGCATAAATGGCGGTAATCGCAGGCACATCGGTGTCCAAGCTGGGGCGTATCAAGGGGGGCATTGGGAGAGGGGATATAATCATTCGTTTTCAGCGTGTCGCTGGCCGGGTGGCCTAGTCGCGTGTCTCAAACGCTGGAGAAATTCCACCACCCGAAGGATAAACCATGGTCGTCATCCGACTTTCCCGCGGCGGCGCAAAAGCCCGTCCATTTTTCAACATCGTTGTGGCTGACAAGCGCGTGCGGCGCGATGGCAGCTTCATCGAGCGCATTGGGTTCTACAACCCCATCGCCAAAGGCGGCGAAGAGGGTTTGCGCATCGCCATGGATCGCCTGACTTACTGGAAGGGCGTGGGCGCTCAAACTTCCCCCACGGTCGACCGCTTGGTCAAGCAATCTGGCCAAAAAGCCGCTTGATGAGCGGCGCCTGCCGCTGAATCTTTCAGCCAAGGCTTTGTCATGATGCCCTGGCTGGAGCCTGCCACCTTGCCGCCCGATGCTGTCGAGGTGGGCAAAGTGGTTGACGCTTGGGGCATCAAGGGCTGGATCAAAGTCCATGCCTTCAGCCCGGACCCTCAGGCATTGTTCTCGGCCAAAAGGTGGTTTTTGCTGCCGCCTGAGAGCGGGCCCAAAAATTTTGAGGGCGCCTCTGTGGTGCGCATTCAACAAGCCCGTGAGCATTCGGGCGCGGTGGTGGCTTGTCTGCATGACATGACCGATCGCAATCAAGCCGAGACTTTGAAATCGGCACGGATCTTCATTCCGCGCTCGAGTTTTCCAACCGCAGAACTTGACGAGTACTACTGGGTTGATTTGTTAGGCCTCAAGGTCATCAATCGGCAGGAGTTGGTGTTGGGTGAAGTCAGTGAATTGTTGGCCACGGGGGCCCAAACCGTGCTGGTCCTCAAATTCTTTGAGGGCGAACAAGCGATGGAGCGCATGATTCCCTTTGTGGGGGTTTACATCGACAAAGTCGATTTAAATGCCCGGGTGATTCATGTGGATTGGCAGGCCGATTACTGAAAGCTTCCCACAGCATGCGGTTTGACATCATTACTTTGTTTCCCGAAATGTTGACGTCATTCATGGCGATGGGCGTGACCCGACGCGCATTTGAAAGTGGGCAACTCCAAGTGCATCTGTGGAATCCGCGTGAATACGCCTCGGGCAATTACCGCCGCATAGACGACCGGCCTTTTGGTGGAGGCCCTGGCATGGTCATGTTGGCCGAACCTTTGTGGCAGTGTTTGAATGCCATCCGTTCAGATCGCCAGCAAGATCGTGTGCAGGCCCCCTTGGTTTATTTTTCGCCATTGGGTGAAGCTTTGGATCACACGCGGGTGGATCGCTGGGCCAAATCGGCCACGGGTGCGGTATTGCTGTGTGGTCGCTATGAAGGCGTTGATCAACGCTTCATCGACGCCCATGTCGATTTTCAAATCAGTGTGGGCGACTTGGTGTTGTCAGGTGGAGAGATCCCTGCCATGGCTTTTTTGGATGCCATTGCACGTTTGCAACCTGGTGTGCTCCATGACCCAGACAGCCATGCCAGTGACAGCTTCAACCCGAGTTTGGATGGGTTGTTGGATTGCCCACATTACACCCGCCCAGAGGTCTGGCAAGGCCAACAGGTGCCTGAACCGCTGTTGTCTGGGCACCATGCGCAGATACTGGGCTGGCGGCGGGCGCAAAGCTTGACCCAAACTTGGCGGCATCGCCCAGACCTGATCACCGCCGCCCGTGCCGCCCAGCAATTGACCCCCCAAGATGAAGCCTGTTTGGCCGACTTGGTCAATGTAACCGCCGCAAAAAAGAATCGGCTACAATAGAAGGCTTTCCGATCCTCTGGTTGGCCGCCCCCAGGGCGCAGGTTGATGCCTGCAACTCATGGGGGCCCCCAGTGCAGCGCAACCAAGATCGTCAGAGGTTTTTATGAATTTGATCCAAATCCTGGAGCAGGAAGAAATTGCTCGTCTCGGTAAAAAAATACCTGAGTTCTCTCCTGGCGACACCGTGATCGTCAGCGTCAATGTAGTCGAGGGCAGTCGCAAGCGGGTGCAGGCCTATGAGGGCGTTGTCATCGCCAAGCGCAATCGCGGTCTCAACAGCGGTTTTACCGTTCGCAAAATCTCCAGCGGAGAAGGCGTCGAGCGAACCTTTCAAACACACAGCCCCTTGATCGCCAGCATCGAAGTCAAACGCCGCGGCGACGTTCGCCGTGCCAAGTTGTATTACTTGCGTGAGCGCAGTGGCAAGTCGGCTCGCATCAAGGAAAAGCTCGTTCACAAGGCCTCAGCGCCTAGCGCATAAAGCGCCAACCGTTGGCCTTGTCAACAACCGCCCTTTGCCCAGTCGCAAACGGGCGGTTTTTTTAAGCCCTGCGCTGTGACCACGCCTTTGTCAAAATTGCCCGGGTTCGATGCCCAAAAAGCCCCGGTCTTGTCGATCGATGCCCACTTACCGGCAGTGCCCGTTGATCGCTTGCATGAGCAAGCCCTCAAGGAGCGATTTAAGTCACCCCCCGTTTGGACGCCTGAGTTGGTGCAAGAGCGTGCTTATCTGGACCGGCCCATCGCGCGTGCTGCGGTACTGCTGGGCTTGGTCATGCGTAAAGAACCCATGGTGCTTCTCACCCGGCGCACGGCCCACATGTCAACCCATTCTGGCCAAGTGGCCTTTCCCGGCGGCAAAGTGGACGCCCAAGACACAGATGCTCGCCACACCGCCTTGCGCGAGGCACAAGAGGAAGTCGGTTTGGACCCCTTGCTGGTGCAAGTGCTTGGTGAGTTGCCCGTGTACATCACCGGTTCTGCCTTCGTCATCACACCGGTTGTCGCCTTGGTGGACCCGCGCTTCATTGCTGAGCCCAACCCTGATGAAGTCGACCAGGTGTTTGAGGTTCCTTTGTCTTTTTTGATGAACCCAGCCCATCACCGGCGACATGCGCATGTGGCCGAGGGTTTGCGACGTGAATGGTTCTCTATGCCTTACCGCCATGATCAGCAAGAGCATTTCATCTGGGGGGCGACTGCAGGCATGTTGCGCAATTTCTATGGCTTCCTCTCAGCTTGATAAACCCCTGTGGCGGTCTGCCAGTCCCCCCGTTATGATGGACCCATGAGTTTTATCGCCCTCATGTTCGCCTTGATTTTGGAGCAGGTGCGGCCCTTGTCTGAGAAAGGCTGGGTGCAGACCGGTTTGCGCGCATGGATCTCCTGGGTGTGCAGGGTGCTTGATATGGGACAAAGCCAGCGTGCCTGGGTGGTTTGGTTGTTGGCGGTAGGAGTCCCCACACTGACTGCCTGGCTGATTTACGGATTATTGATGTGGCTGGTCGGCTGGCCTTTTGCCGTGCTTTGGAGCATGGTGGTGCTTTATGTGACGCTTGGATTTCGGCAATTTAGCCACCATTTCACAGACATTCGCGTGGCATTGGAGGCTGGCGACGAGGTGCTGGCCCGCCAATTGTTCGCTGACTGGCATCAGGTCGATGCGATGGATTTGCCCCGCAGCGAAATGCTGCGCCATGTGATTGAGCATGCAGTGGTTGCTGCCCATCGCCATGTTTTTGGGGTACTGGCATGGTTTTCGTTGGGTGCAGCTTTTGGTTTGGGGCCCGCTGGCGCAGTGCTCTACCGGATGAGCCAATATGCCATGGCCATCAAGCCCCAAAGGACGGCCAGTCCCACCGATGTGCTGCAAGGGGTCAGCGAGGCATTGTTTTCTGTCACCCAACGTGCCTGGCATGTGATTGATTGGATTCCCGCGCGCTTAACGGCTTTGTTTTTTGCCGTGGTGGGTAATTTTGAAGAGTCCATTGATTGCTGGCGACAGCATGCAGCACTTCACCCACACGACAACGACGGTACGTTGATCGCGGCCACCGCCGGTGCACTCAACGTTCAGTTGGGCGGTGAACAATTGGGTGGCAAAAGAGATACTTTGGCCGAAGAAGCAAGTATGTTGACCAGTGAAAGCTTGCCGGGGCGAGAGCCCGAATTGGGCCATTTCCGCAGCTTGGTTGGCCTGGTCTGGCGAACCGTGGTGCTGTGGTTGGTGCTTTTGTGCCTGCTCAGTTTGGCCCGTTTGTTGGGCTGAACAACCACGCTATTGCAATAGCTTAGATTCAGTGGCTGGGGCTGAGTTGGGCAAACAAGCGCTGGTAAATTTGGTATCTGCTGGGGTCGATCAAGCCTTGATCCAGTGCCGAGCGCACACCGCAGCCTGGCTCGTGCAAGTGTGTGCAGTTATAAAACTTGCACTCTCCCAAATGGGCCTGTAGGTCAGGCATATAACGGGCCAGTTCACGGGCGTCCAGGTGATGCAAGCCAAACTCTTGAAATCCAGGGGAGTCGATCAATGCACCCTGGTGTGCATCATCTAACCAATACCAGTGGGTGCTGGTGGTGGTGTGTCGCCCACTGTGCAAAGCTTTTGAAATTTCGCCGGTTGCGGCACGGGCACTGGGTATCAAATGATTGACCAGCGTACTTTTGCCAGCCCCCGATGGGCCCAGGACCAGGGTAGTCTTTCCATTCAATTGGCCTTGCAACTCAGCCATGCCAGCGCCAGATTTCAATGACAAGGCCAGGGTGCTTTCGCCCATTCTCCGATAAGGTTCCAGTCGTTTCCAAGCCAGGGCAAATGCATCGACCAGATCGCATTTGTTCACCACCAGCATGGGCGCGATGCCTTGTGCGTGGCAAGCGATGAGCGCACGCGCCATTTGATCTTGTGAAAAGTCGGGCTCGGCCGCGACCAACATCAGCACCTGATCCAGGTTGGCTGCAAACGATTTGGTGCGCATCTCGTCTTGTCGGTAAAGCAGATTGCGCCGGGGTTCAATCGACTCAATGGTGCCTTCATCCTGGCTGGGAAGCCACTGAACCCGGTCCCCCACCACAGCGGTATTTTTTTTGCCTCGGTGGTGACAAATGCGTCGTGCACCCAAGTCGTCTTCCACCCAGCAATGCCGACCGTGGCTGGCCACCACCAAGCCGGATTGGTTCATGTGCCCATGCGTGCCAAGCGCTGGGCAGCGGGCGGGTGCGAGTGATAGAAGGCCACATACCAGGGGTCTGGCGTCAAGGTGGTTGCATTGTCTTGGTACAGCTTAAGCAATGCGCTGGCCAAGTGATTGGCACTGGCATGCGTGGCGGCAAAGGCATCGGCTTGAAATTCGCAGCGACGTGAATGCAAGGCAGACAGGGGGGAGAGGAAAAACATCGCTACCGGCATGACCATCAAAAAAAGCAACAAAGCCAAGGCTTGGTTGGTGCCGTCCATGTGGGGTTGCACACCCAGCCCGGTGAAAAACCAAGTCTGTTGAATCAGCCACCCGAGCAGGGCAAAGCCGAGCAAACTTTGAACGGTCTGCAGCAGCATCATCTGCGTGATGTGCTTGTGCTTGAAATGACCCAACTCATGGGCCAGCACCGCTTCCATTTCATCAGCTGTCAGTTGCTTGAGCAATGTATCGAAAAACACCACCCTTTTGTGGGCGCCAAAACCGGTGAAAAAAGCGTTGGAGTGGGCCGATCGCCGGCTGCCATCCATGACGAAAAAACCTTTGGCTGTAAATCCAGCGCGCTGCATCAATGCGCTGACGCGCGCCTCCAGTGCCAGGTCCTCCAAGGGAGTGAATTTATTGAACAACGGCATGATCAGATTCGGCGCAATCCACATCACAAACAATTGGTAAACGGCCAGTGCGGCCCAAGCGTATAACCACCAAGTATCGCCCCCGGCTTGCATCAACCACAACACCAAGAAAATAATGGGTAAGCCCAATACCGTGCCAACCGCCACCCCTTTGGCCATGTCGCTCCACCACAACGATAAAGTCATGCGATTAAAACCAAATTGTTGCTCCAACACAAAGGTTTGGTACCACGACATGGGCAAATTGATGACGCCACCAATCAGGATGAAGCCACCGACCAAAGCGACTTGTTGCCACAGGCCGGGTCCGATCCACTGCAATAAGGCCTGGTCGAGCCAACTCAAACCCCCGATCAAAGTCCAGGCCACCAACAGCAGAGCATCCAGTGCCAGGTCATACCAGGCCAAGCGTGATTTGGCCAGCGTGTAATCGGCTGCTTTTTGGTGTGATGGCAAGTCAATGCTGCGGGCAAAGGCGGGCGGCACTTGCGCGCGATGCAGGGCCACGTGTTTGACTTGGCGGGTGAGCAGCCACAACTTGGCAAGCGTGTTGAGCAAAAGTACCAAGCCAAAAGCAACGGACATAGAAGTAGACAGGTTCATGGCTGGTAAGTGTAGGTCCATTCGCCATCTCCGGCCGTCTTGGGGGACAATCGGCGCATGAGCGAATACACACCTGATAGCCCCGTGCCCACACTGGCCAAATCTGACCAAAATTTGGTATGGATTGATTGCGAAATGACGGGCCTAGACCCTGAGGTCGAGAGGTTGATTGAAATTGCCGTGGTGATCACGGGCCCACAGTTGCATCCCCGCATTGAGGGCCCGGTGTTGGTGTTGCACCAAAGCGATGCTTTACTTGATGGCATGGATGCTTGGAACAAGGGTACCCACGGCCGCAGTGGACTGATCGATAAAGTGCGGGCATCTGAAGTCAGTGAGGAGCAAGCCCAAGACCAGTTGATTGCTTTTTTGTCTCGTTACGTCCCCAAGGGCTCATCACCCATGTGTGGCAACACCATTGGTCAAGACAGGCGATTTTTGGTCAAATACATGCCCAAGTTTGAGGGCTGGCTGCACTACCGAAACTTGGACGTGAGCACGCTCAAAGAATTGGCCAAGCGTTGGCGCCCTGATGTCTATGGCGCGTTCAAAAAACAGCAAAAACACACTGCATTGGCCGACGTACACGAATCGATTGACGAGTTGCAACACTATCGAACTCATTTTTTGCGCGCCGACCCGCCGCCTGTTTCTGTGACATAATCTTGGGTGTTGTTCAATCAGGACAACTACTGCACATCTGCCTCACACCTTGGGCTCTTCAATGGGAGCCACCCGCGCCGCAAAACATTTGGGCGTTGACTTTGTCTGATGGTTGATGTTTTTTCAAACCTCAGATGGAGTCGCTGGCTTTGACGCCAGTGTGTTGCGCATGACCGATCATTTTTCACCCTCCCAACTGTTGGCCGCCAATGATGCGGCCATACAAGCCCCTGTTGACATGGCCCAGCCCTTGCCTGTTGCGCCACTCGCCACCGAGCATTCAACCCCATTGGTTCAAGTTGCACAGTCGGCTCAAACCCAAACCCCCGCGCAAGTGTCGTTGCAAGTGGCAACCCCTGCCGTTGTGCAGGAAGCACCTGCAGAAGACGCCTTCGCCGCATTGGGCTTGGCCAAAGAGTTGCTCTCAGCCGTCAAGGACATGGGATTTACCACGCCAACGACGGTACAGCTCAAAACCATTCCTTTGGCGATGCGCATGGATGGCGGCGATCAGGCCTACAACGACTTGATGGTGTCGAGCCAAACAGGCAGTGGCAAAACCGCCGCTTTCTTGCTGCCGGTATTGCACACCTTGTTGCTGCAGCACCAAGAGCAAGCTCAGGCCCAGGCCCACGAGTGGGACCAAAAGGTCGCTCAAGCGTTGGCGCGCGGCGAAGAGCCACCCAAGAGACCCAAGCGCAAAAACCCAACACATCCGAGCAATTTCAAACCCGCCACCCCGGGTGCATTGGTTCTGTGCCCCACCCGCGAATTGGCCCAACAGGTGGCACACGATGCCATTGATCTGGTGCGCCACAGCCCTGGTCTGCGCATTGCCAACGTGGTGGGTGGTATGCCCTATGCGTTGCAAATCGCCAAGTTGCAAAATGCCAACTTGGTGGTGGCCACACCCGGCCGCTTGTTGGACTTGCAACGATCCAATCAGATCAAACTCGATCAGGTGCAATTTTTGGTGGTCGACGAGGCCGATCGGATGCTCGATCTGGGGTTTTCCGATGATTTGGCCGAGGTCAACCAACTCACCATCAAGCGGCGTCAAACGATGATGTTCAGTGCAACCTTTGCGCCACGCATTCAGCAATTGGCCACCCGTGTGATGCGCCAACCCCAGCGTGTGCAAGTTGATGCACAGCACGCCCAACACGTCAACATTACACAGTCCTTGTTTTGGGCTGACAACCCCCAACACAAACGCAAGTTGCTGGACCATTGGTTGCGCGACACCACCATCGATCAGGCCATTGTTTTTGCCAGCACCCAAATTGAGTGCGACGCGTTGGCGGTGGACTTGCAGCAAGCTGGTTTTTCTGCGGTGGCTTTGCACGGTGCATTGAGCCAAGGTTTGCGCAACCGCCGACTCATGGCCTTGCGCCAAGGCATGGTCCAAATTTTGGTGGCCACCGATGTGGCCGCACGCGGCATCGATGTGCCCACCATCAGCCATGTCTTTAACTTTGGCTTGCCCATGAAGGCCGAGGACTATGTGCACCGCATCGGACGCACCGGCCGCGCCGGTCGCGATGGTTTGGCGGTGACTTTTGCCGAGTTTCGCGATCGCAGAAAAATCTTTGACATCGAGGCCTACACCCGACAGCCCATCAAAGCTGAAGTCGTGCCTGGTTTAGAGCCTCAGCAACGCGCCGAGCGCCCCAGGGACTTCGATGGCCCGCGCAGAGGCGCACCAGGGGCAAGCCGCTTTGGCGGCCGAGGTGCCCCTGCCGGGCGCTCATTTGACCGTGCGCCTCGTTCTTCAGATCGCCATGAGTCCAACGACCGCCCACCACAAGCTTGGGCAGCTCCGACGGGGCGTCCAACAGAGGGTCGCTCCTTCAACGATCGAAACAGCCGTGGTCCTCGTGTGGTGGGCGTGGGCGCTGACAGACCTGATCGTGCGGGCCCGGGTGCTGGCAAGGTTTTCGTCCCCCGCGACGCGAAAAAACGCCCCGCCAAGAGCGCTCGATCAGATCGCTGAAAGGGTCCTTGACCAAAGAAAAAGCCAGCTTCATGCTGGCTTTTTTGGGTTTTGGTGGAGAGGAGGAGGATCGAACTCCCGACCTCGTCATTGCGAACGACGCGCTCTCCCAGCTGAGCTACCCCCCCACGAGCCACAATTTTGCCATGCCCCGTGCTTTTGACCGTGCCAGATATGACCTTGGGGGTCCAGGGCTTATCACCTGGTTTGTCCAGGCGTGAAACAATTGAAACTTCAATCTCGAGGTCCCAGTGATTTTGAGTGTATGGATATGAACCAAAAGTTGTGATGAGAAGTTTGCGCATCGCTTTTATCTTTTGCTTGGCGGCTTGCATGGGTCAGACGGCCGCATCCAATCCTTTGCCGCATCGAGTGCATGCCGAACTCACGGGTTTTGCTCAGTCGGGCCCGTACCCAGAGGTGGGGCGTTACTGCCGCGATCTCCAGCGAGGCCACCCCACGTCTGTGAAATGCTTCAACATGGGCACGACGGCGCAGGGGCGTGACATCAAAGCGATGGTGGTGAGCAAAACAGGTGCACTCAATGCCCTGGCCGCCAAAAAGCAAAAAATACCCGTGGTATTGGTCATTGGAGGAACCCATGCGGGTGAAATCGATGGCAAAGATGCGGGATTGATTTTGATGCGCGATCTGCTGGCTGATCCGAGCAACCAAAACCCCTTGCATCAATTGGTGGTGGTGTTTGTTCCGGTGTTCAATGTAGATGGCCATGAAAACCGCAGCAAATTCAGTCGGCCCAACCAAAATGGCCCCTTGGAGACGGGGCAAAGAACCAATGCCTTGCGCATCAATTTGAACCGCGACTGGATGATCGCGCAAGCCCATGAGACCAAGGCCATGCTCAGCTTGGTGCAGCAGTGGGACCCGCTGGTGACATTGGACTTGCATGTCACCGATGGTTTGCGGTTTCGACACGATGTCTCGGTCTCTATGTCCTCGCATTACGCCATCGATCCGGTGATTCAAAGAGAGGCGATTCAAATGCTCAACGGCACATTGGCCCAGTTGCGCAGCATGGGCCATGATCCTTTGGGCTTCTATCCCCAATTGAAGGATGTCAACGACCCGGGCATGGGGGTGATTTTGGAAGCTGATGCCCCGCGCTTCTCGCATGTGTATGCCAGTTTGCGCAACCGATGGGGCTTTTTGATTGAAGACCATGCCTGGTCGCCTTACGCAGAGCGTGTGTTGACCAGCAAAAACACCTTGCTGGCATTTTTCCGTGTGATTGCAGCGAACCGATTTGAACTGGTGCACTCTGCGGCCCAAGCAGATGCGCAGAACCAATCTCTGGCAGGGCGAGAGGTGCCCCTGATGTGGGTCAACGCCGTTGACATTGACCCGAACCAGACCGTACCCCATATTGAAATAAAGGGGTACCGCTACGAGGTGTTTCAAGATGCGCCCGTGGTCGGCGGGCGGGGCATTGCGTACGACACAACCGAACACCAAGTGTGGTCGGTCCCGTTTTATAACAAGTTGCTGCCGATACAAGAATCAACGGTCAAATTGCCTCAAGGGGGCTACGTCATCCCCACCGAATGGGCCAGTTTGATCAAGCCATTGTTGATTCACCATGGAATACGGTTTGGCCAGGTCAACAAAGACCAAACGCCCAAAGACATGGATGTGATGCGTGTTAGACCCCAAGACGTTGTGTATGACGCCGATAGTTTTCAGGGGCGGCAGCGAACCAGCGTCACCGGCCATTGGTCTTTGGAGCTTGCGGGGGTGAGGAAGGGCTCCATTTTTGTGCCCATTCAGCAACCCAAGGCCTTGCTGGTGGCCCATTTGTTCGAGCCAGCGGCACCTGATTCGTTTTCATCCTGGGGCATGTTCAATACGGCGTATGAAACCAGCGACTATGTGGCTGACCACCGTGAACTGGAGTTGATCCGAAGGATGCACGAACAAAGCCCGCTGATTGGCCAACTTTATGGCGACGCATTGGCTGCGCAATTGCCCCTCATTCGCCAAAGGTATGAGGAAAAACTAAGCAGCGATGAATCTTTTCGGTTGGATCCACAGGCGCGCATCGATTTTTGGATGTCCTTTTTGCCTCCGCAAGACCCTGACCTTTTCAAATACCCCATATTGCGGGCCCCATTCATGTTTGGCAAGGACATGCTTGCCTGGCAAAAGTGATGCTTTGCATTGGCCCCCAACGGGACATGTGATTCATTGACCGGGGCTGGGGTGGACAGCAGCCTGTGCTGTACCGCCCGATTTGATTGGCGTGTTCAGTGGACGTGGTGGGTGAACAAACACTTTGGATTGCCGCAGGTGCTGCAGTTTCCACCAGCGGCCTTTTCTGCGGCTTCCAAAACGGCGTGATTCAGCCCCGCCAATTGATCTAAGCGCAAACGCAATTGGCTGACATGTTCGGTCAGCTGTTTGACCCGGTCAACCTTTCTGACCATGGGCTTTTGAGCGTCCAAGGTCAATCCAGCGGAAGTGGGCTGGCTGCGCGACTTCAGCGTGATCTGAGGTGCAGCCGTGCCCCCGGGCAGCTTGGCTCGGTGGGTGCCAACCGTTTGAATCGGTGCATTGTCCCGGGTCGAGCTCACCGCATCTTGCGGGACGGGCTGTCGATTGGCCGAGGGTGTTGGTGCAGGTGCAGGTTGTGTGTTTGCGCCCAAGGCCTTTTCGCCGGCCCCCTGGCGATTGGCTGCTTCGGTCGGGTTGGCGGCGGGTTGGCGATTGGCATCCAACGATTTTTCTGCTGCCGCTTGTCGGTTGTCGTTGAGCGGCGTTTTGGCGATGGCTGCCGCCTGATCGACGTTTGCAGTTGACCCAAGCGGTTGGCGGTTCTCGTCTGTGGCGCCTTCTGGGATGGCTTGGCGATTGACTGTCAGTGAGTCATCGGTCAGCGGCTGAATATTGTTGTTGTTCCCGCTCGTGGGCAATGTCTCAAGGTGTGCATCATTGGCACTGGAATCCAGTTTGAGTGTGTTGTCGGCGACACCCGTGGCCGACAATTTGGCTTGATTGCTTGGATCTGTGGACTTTTCCAAGGCCACATTGCGATCTGCAATCCCTTCTTTTTTAATCCCGCTTGTGTTGTCCGCCAAGGCTTGCGAAGGCAAGCGAATGGCGTTGTCCATTGCTGGATCTGTGGCAACCGACTGCAAATTGGCGCTGGCTGCGGTGGTGTCCAAAAGATTGGGGCCGGGTCCTTGGGGTGGGACTGCATTCAAAACAGGCCCCGACCCATGGGTGGAGGACGCCTTCAAGATGGGGCCGTCCTGGGAGGGCGAAAGCGACTTGCCGCCTATGTTTTGGATGTTGTCATCCGCCCCTGGCGCTTTGGACTCTTTGGCCAATTGATCTGCCAAGGCGTTGTCTTGCACCACATGGACCTGGTCTTCATCACCGAAGCCTTGCGACACCTTATCGATGTTTTCTTGCATGGTGCGATTGCCAACATGCCCACCCTCTTGACCAGGCAGCACATGGGCAATCACGGGACCTTTGCCCGAATCCAGGTCGCCTTGACCTGCTACACCCGAGGTCTCAGCGCCCAAAGAATTGTCACGGTTGAAGCGCACCCCTTTTTCATCTTGACCAGTGCCAGCAGACATGTTGCTGTAAATCAGCTTGGGTTTGTGCACCGCCGCCGAAAAGGTCTTGATGTTTTTGACCTTGATGGATTGATAAAACGGCTTGAAACTCGCGTTGTCATGGCCATAGCCAGCAAGCATGGTTTGGAAAATTTTGTTTTCCAGTGAGTCAACGTCGCCGTCGGCCATCATGGAGTCGCACACATTGGCCAAGATGTAAAGTTTGACCTCTGGGCTCAAACTGGGCGCAGCGCGTTTTAAAAAATCCGGCAGCTTGACGGACCGCACCTGTTTCAATGCGGCTTCTTGCAAGCCCTGAAACTCACCAATCACCGTTTGCAACTGACCAATTTCTTCGGTGGCAATGGATCCGTCGGCGGCCATCATGTACAACAGCGAAGCGGCCAGTGCCAAATGGGGTGTGACCACCTGATCCGCTAATCGACCCGCATCGTACTCACCCATGACTGAATCGTTGTTCTTCAGGGCAATGGCTTTTTGGTAAGGCGCGAAAGTCGCTGCATCGACGCCCCAGGCCGTTTTCATGCGCTCAAATAAAGCCAGTTCCTCGGGGCCAGCACTGCCATCGGCCAGCAAAGAGTCGCACACATTGGCCAGTACGCACAATGTGCTGGACTTGTCCAACACTTGGTAGGCATCGGTCAAAAACTGAGTCAGGGGAACGGCTTGGGTGTACTGGACCGCCAGATTCATTACCTTTTGATCACCACCAATCACCGATTGAAGTTGGCTGCTTTCTGCTTCTTCGATCTGCCCGTCGCTGGCCATCATGTGAAGCAAGGCGCTGGCCAGCACCAAGTGCGGGGTCAGCCTGAAGGTGGCTTGTTGTGAATTGGGTGCTTCCTGGGGCGTGTCCCGGAATTGGTCCAACAGGCCCAGGTGTTGTGCTGCCGCACTCATGGGCGTTCCTCTGTCCAAGCCATTGAGGCCTCAGAGATTGATTCATTGCGACAGGAGGTATGTGGCGCAAAGCTGTTTATGGGCATGCAACAAGCTTAGGAAGCCTGCGTGCAGCAACACCCTTAATCCCTCATTTGGGCTCACCAATGCTCACCAATAACCGTGTTTATTTGGCCGAATCCATGTGTTTTGAAAAATAATTTCAAAAGCCAATCGGCCTTGCTTTAAGCATACAAATCATGACCTATTGTTACAAGTAAAGAGATAAATGTCACACCATTGGTCTTCAACGTGGCAATGATGAAATTTGCACATCACCGAGCAAGTCAGCCACATCTTGCGGTTGGCACAAAGCCGTGCCCAGCGAAGTCAAAGCCGCTGCTGATGCGGCCATGGCTTGTCGAAAAGCCAACAACAGCACGCTTGCGTCTGTTGCTGGGTATGACATGTCCAGTGCCGCCACAAACCCACCCACAAAACTGTCGCCCGCCCCAATCGTGCTGCGCACAGTGACTGACAAGCTCGGTGCAAGCCAGGCACCTTGTTGGGTCACCAGCATCGCACCCTCAGCGCCCAGTGACAGCGCAACAATATGGCAGTGTCCTTGGGTCAACCAATGCCGAGCCTGGGCCAATCGCATGGCTGTGGTGGGCAAGGCATGGCCAGCGATTTCTTCCATTTCCCGCAAGCTTGGTTTGACCATGAAGACCCCCACGTGCATGGCTGCCAACAAGGCAGGGCCAGATGCATCCAGAATCAGTTTTTTACCTTGAGCCTGGGCTTTGCGTGCAATTTCCGAATAAATGCTTTCAGGCGCGCCGCCAGGCAAGCTGCCACTGACCACCCAAATGCGCGACGCTGTTGCTTGTTGATAAAAGGTTTGCAAGCCCTTGGCCAGCGCCTGTGGTTCCAAGCTGGGGCCAGGCAGCACAAAGCGGTAGTCTCGTGCTGTGCTGGTTTCATGCACCGAAAAGCTCTGCCGTGTTTCTTGCTCAGCTTCAAGCCGAAGGTGGGGCATTTGTTCATCATCCAGCAAAGTGTTCAATTGATCACCTGCGTGGCCACCACCCAGCCAAAGCGCTTCAACGTCACCCCCCAAGCGATGCGCCACACGGGCCACGTTGATACCCCCCCCGCCGGGGTGATACAAGGGCGATGTGCAGCGCATTTTGTGGGCATCCATCACTTGTGGGGTGGTGGTGAGCAGGTCCACGCTGGGATTGAGGGTCAAGGTGGTGATGTGCGCCATGTGATGCATCATGCCAGAGGACAAATGTGCCCTGCTATGCTTTGATTTTTAAATTTCATATGAAAAATATGCAGCGCATGAAAGGCGATCCACTTTCAGTGGCACCCGTCGATTGGGATGGCCCGGATCACCCGTCCAATCGTTTGCCCGATGCCCAGCATGCCGCCGATGGGCGAGTGCTCACCGTGTTCAGCGTGGCAGCAGTTGAAGTGGCGTTGATGCGTGCCTGCGATCGATTCGAGCAAGACAGCTTGTGGCAGGTGTGCGTTCGCTTCAACACCACGCCGGAGCTGATGAACAAATTACGCCATGGCCTGCGTGCCGATGTCTGGATTGCCCCGCCCAGTTTGTTGGCGCAAGCTGCACGGGCCACTGTGGTCGGCCCTTATCTACCTCTGGCCCAAGTGGGCGTGGGCGTGGCCATCCCTGCGGGACAAGCCTTGCCCGATGTTTCCACCACGCAAGCCTGGGTGCAGGCATTGCGCAGTGCCACCAGTATTTTTTATACCCAAGCTTCATCTGGTCAATACGTGCATGGTTTGCTTTCATCCATGGGCTTGCTTGCCCAGACACATCACAAAGTTCGTCGCTTCGAAAATGGAGAGGACATGCTGGTGGCCTTGTCACAACTGGGCCATCAGCCCGGGGCGATGGCCATGGGGGCCATCAGCGAAATACGCACGTTTTCTCATCGCGGTTTGGTCTTTGCGGGGCCCTTGCCCGAAGCCATTGGCCACCGCACCACGTACGCTATTGCTACCGATCCGATCAGCCCGCGCGCAGCTCATGCGCACGATTGGGTGCAAATATGCAAACACGCCGACATCTGGGGTGACGCCGCATGCACCGGTATCGAGCCGATTTAACGCGGGCCATCAGGGTATGGAGGGGAAAAAGCGCAGCATCACGCCATCGCCCCTTTGGTAAGATGAAATCAACCCAAACAAGGAGTGATCATGGCTTTATATGAATTGCGCACCTACACAGTGATTGTGGGGAAAATGTCTGAAGTCGTTTCTATTTACGGAACCGAGGGATGGGCGGCACTGGAAAAGCACCCTAAAAAATTGGTTGGCTATTTCACCGGGGATGTGGGCGCATTGAATCAGCTCATTCACGTTTGGAAGTTTGATGACGACGCCGACCGGCGCGCATTTTGGGCGGGTATTTACGCCGATGCTGCATTCATGGCATTTGCCGCTAAATTGCGCCCCATGATCTTGTCGCAAGAAAATAAACTCATGATGGCGGCCCCCTGGGGACCTCACCCATGAGCGTGGATCACCCCTCAGGGAACACCACCGCCCACCACGTGCTGCAAGGCTTCAATGATTTGGGCCTTGATTATTTGTTTTGCAACCTCGGTACCGACCACGCACCTTTGATCGAAGAAATGGCGCGATGGCGCCAAGCGGGGCGAAAGTTTCCCAAAACCGTTTTGTGCCCGCATGAAAACACAGCGGTCCACATGGCTGCAGGCTATGCGCTGGCCACAGGCCAAGGCCAAGGCGTCTTGGTCCATGTGGATGCAGGCACAGCCAATGCAGCGATGGGCATTCACAATATTTCCAAGGCACGCTTGCCCTTGATGCTCATGGCAGGGCGCGCACCTTACACCTCGCATGGCGAACTGCCAGGTACGCGCGACACGTTTGTTAACTTTGTCCAAGAGCCCTATGACCAGGGTGGCTTGGTGCGCCAATATGTGAAGTGGGATTACAACATGCCATCTGGTGTGATTGCCAAAGAGGCCTTGCGCCGAGCCCACAGCGTGATGCAAAGCGATCCCAAAGGACCGGTCTACATGACCTTTGCGCGCGAAACATTGACCGAGCGCTGGCGCGACGAGCAGTTGCATGATTTCCCGGTCCAAACCTATGGGCCAACGCCCGCGCTGGGCACCGACCCTGAGGCCATAGAGCAAGTGGTTGATCGATTGTTGTCGGCACACAGCCCCTTGATCATCACGTCTTACAGCGGCCGCAACCCGGCCACCGTAGCTGTGCTGGATGCCTTGGCACGCTTGGGCGGCATTCGGGTCATTGAGTGCAATGCCGTGGACCTCAATATCCCCCACGATTCACCTTGCTTCGGTGGGTTTGTGCCGGGCGCACATGTGGCGCAGGCCGATGTGGGATTGATCGTGGATGTGGATGTGCCCTGGATTCCCCGCGATACCCCACTCAACCCACAAACATGGTGGGCCCACATCGATGTGGACATCGATAAACGCAGTTACCCCATGTGGAGTTTTCCGCGCCACTTGAAGATGCCAGGTGACAGCCACCGCATCTTGGCGCAAATACTGGCACGCTTGCAGCAGCGCCTGAACCCAGCGTTCACCCAGGCAGCGCAAGCGCGCGTGGCGCAATTGGCCCAGGAGAGTCAGCAGCGACAGCAACGTGCCATCAGCCTGGCCAGTGACCCGGGTCAGTTGGGACAAATCAACCCCCACCATCTGTGTGCCGCTGTGGCCAGCGCCATACCCGCGGATGCCATCGTGCTCAACGAAGCCATCCGAAATGCACCTGTCGTGGCCATGCAAGTGCCACGCACAGTGCCAGGATCGCACGTGGGTTTGGCCGGTGGTGGTTTGGGCTTTTCGGCCGGTATGGCCTTGGGAATCAAGTTGGCCAAACCTGATCGCTGTGTGGTGGCTTTCTCAGGTGATGGGTCGTTTTACTTTGGCAACCCGCAATCGAGCATGGCCGTTTCCAAGCAATATGGGCTGCCCATTTTCACCATCGTGCTGGACAACGGCGGGTGGGCGGCGGTCAAAGAGGCCACTTTGCGCGTGTTTCCTGAAGGCGTGGCCAAGGCGACCCAGGCCTATGAAGCCCATCTGGCCCCTGACATGAACTTTGCCATGGTCGCCCAAGCAGCTGGCGCCCATGGAGAATGCGTCAGCGATCCAGCCGAAGTGGGTGCTGCCATTGCACGGTGTCTGGCGGCGGTGGCGCGTGGCCAAAGTGCTTTGCTGCAGGCCAAAGTCACTCGGTTGTGATGCCAGTGCGCCTTTTGCGGGAAGCAGATGATTCATTTTTTAACCAACGGAGCTGTACATGATTCAAACATGCATTCGAACCTTTGTGACATTGATGCTGGGATTTGGTTTGGTCTTGGCCCAAGCGGCAGACCCCAAAGAAGCCGCTGAGCCTGCGGTCAAAAAGTCGGACTCAGGTATTTGCCATGACAAAACCAGCGCCAGTTATGTCAACACCAAAAAGTTCACCCCCTTTAAAAGCCTGGACGAGTGCGTCAAAAGCGGCGGCACATTGCCTGCCAAATCCGCGGCGGCAGCAGAGCCTTTGGTCAAAAAGTCTGATGCCGGCATTTGTCACGACAAAGCCAGCCCCAGTTTTGAGCGCACCAAAAAATTCACCGAGTTCAAGACCCTGGATGAATGCGTTAAAAGCGGTGGCAAGTTACCCGGTGGTAAATGAGCTTTAACTTTTTGGGGTACCCAGCAATGCATCGAGTTGTTTGGACAGCCGATGCACTGAATCGGCCAAGGCCTTGAGTTCTTGCTCGCGCAGCAGGTCTACTTTTTGGTGCAGCAATTCGATCTCTAATTCGGCTTTGACATTGATTTCATAGTCGTTATCGGCACGCCGACGGTCGGTCTCGGCCAAGCGGTTTTGACTCATCATGATGGCCGGTGCGGTGTACGCGGCCTGAAAAGACAGCATCAAATTCAGCAATATGAACGGGTATGGGTCCCAAGGTGATGAGGTTTGTGTGTTCCATGCGATCCAAACCATGATCAAGGAACTTTGGATGATGATGAAACGCCACGAACCCACGGTGGCCGCCACTTTGTCTGCAACCTTTTGTCCCCAAGTCAGCTGTGGCGGTGGCTCTTCCACGGGCACAGTCACAGACAGTTTATTTCTTCGGTGAATTTTCCGGTGCTTTCGCAAGTTGTGCAGCAAATGCTGTTCTTCGTGGGTCAAATTGGGCGGTGGACTGGTTTGTGAAGTGGGCATGGCAGAGGTCCAGGTGGTGTTGCAAGGCTGAAGCAATCTAACTTAGCACATGCCAGGGTAAGGGCTGGTTCATGGGCTTTGCCAGCGAGGCAAATATATTTCGTCCATCGCCTGTGGGGGGCGTACATTAGAACCACCCACCTCGGAAGTGTTTTCCGCTCATTTAAGAAAGTTCACATGATTCAATGGCCTGCTCAAACTGAGCCCGTAATTTGGGGTGCTGTCGCTGGCGCTGTGATTTTGTCGGTGGTGGGTTTTAGCTTTTCCGGTTGGCAAACAGCCAGCCAATCCCAAGCCATGGCCAGTGTGAAGGTGGCCACTGCCTTGACCAGTGCATTGGCACCGGTTTGCGCCTTGGCGTTCAAACAAGACAGTAAATTCACTGCCAACATGGTGGAGTTGAAGAAGACCGATGAATGGTCACGCAGCAACCTGATTGAAAAAGGTGGCTGGGGCAAAGTTCAGGGCGGACAAGATTTGAGCCCTGAGGCCGCGCGTGCTTGCGCATTGATCCTGATACCAGCCTGATTTTCCTTCGAGCTTGCTTCACGCCGCCGTGGCGTGAAGCAAGCTCGCTTGAGACGAGCCTCCCCACGCCGAGTGGTTCACTCACAGGGATCAAATGCTCAAACCGCCCAGCGATTTACCACCGTCCACAAACAGCGTTTGACCGGTGATGAAGTGGGTCTGGGGTGACGCCAAAAAAGACACTGCATGCGCGATTTCGTCGGGGGATGCAGCTTTGCCACGTGGCTCCAATGCCTCCCATTGCGCAAACATCTCTGGTGGTGCGGATCGCGTCATGGGTGTGTCGGTGAATCCGGGTGCGACAGAGTTGACGGCAATTTCTTTGTCGCGCAACTCCATGGCCATGGCGCGGGTAAGCCCGATCACGGCCGATTTGGAAGCCACATAGTGGGCAAAGCGGGTACCACCCAAGGCGCCTCGAGAGGAAATCGTCACGATGCGCCCACCGGCCACCATGCGCCGGGCCGCTTCTTGCGCGGGGATGAACGTGCCCACCACATTGACCTGCAGCATTTGTGTGAATGCAAGCTCAGTCAAATCCAAGAATCGCGCATCGTTGTAGATGCCTGCAGCACAGACCATGACATCCACCCGGGGATGGGTTTGCATGGCTTGGTGCACGCTGTCACGGTCGCACACATCGGCCACGGCCGCACTTACCACGAGACCTTGTTGTGTCAAGGGCTGCAGGGCCGCATGCAAAACGTCGGCTTGGCGGTCCATGGCGACCACATGAAATCCATCGTGGGCCAGTCGCTTGGCAATCGCCAAGCCAATGCCTTGTGCGGCACCGGTGACAAATGCAATGGGTGTTTTATTCATGGCAGGTCCAATACGCGCCCGGGGTTGAGCAGGCCAAAGGGATCAAAGTTGTGTTTGAGTTGCTTCATGATGCCAATATCCGCCGCTGAACGGCAAAGGTGCAAATGGGGTTTTTTGGCAAAACCGATGCCGTGCTCACCGGATATGGAGCCGCCCAAAGCCCCAATGGTGCTGTGAACCAACTCGGTGACTTTTGCCTTGAGCACAGGGTCAGTGGTCACACCCACCACCAAATGGAGGTTGCCATCGCCCAGATGCCCATAGGTTTGGGTTTGGGTCAAATCCAAAGAACGCAACTGCGTGTGAATTCCATCGACCCACACTGGCATATCGGCGATGGGCAGGCTGACATCAAAGCCCGCCCAGGGCGACACGGCTTGGGCCGCTTCACCTGCCGCCTCTCGGATGGACCAAATGGCCTGTGCATCGGCCATCGACCGAGCCAACACCATCTCGCAGGCAGGGTGTTGGTCAGAAAACCCACTGAGCGCATCCAAAAAAAGCGCTTCATCGGGTGCGCTGTCCATGCCCATCGCTTCCACCAGCACCACATGGGTACCAGACAAGTTCAAGCCGGGTGGCCCCCGCTTGAGTTTGCCCACTGAAAAATCAAAAAAGTCTCGCCACATGACTTCAAAGCTACTCAACCTGGGACCCAGTCGATTTTTGCAGTGCCATAACAAGTCTGTGACCGCACCAAAGCCGTCCAAAGAAATCAGTGCCGATTGCCTTGCACAGGGCAAAGGTTCAAGGGCCAACACCGCACGTGTGATCACGCCCAGGGTGCCCTCGCTGCCAATGAAAATTTGTTTGGTGTCAAAGCCCGCGTTGTCTTTGATGGCTTTTCCCATGCGGTTGATCAGGGTCCCGTCTGCCAGCACGACTTCCAGGCCGCGCACGGATTGGCGTGTCATGCCATAGCGCAACACCCGGTTGCCCCCCGCATTGGTGGCAATCAATCCGCCAATGTGGCAAGAACCGCGACTGCCAATATCAACCGGGAAAAAAAGATATTTTTCTTCCACCGCCTCTTGTAAGGTTTGCAGGCAAACCCCTGCTTGCACAGTGGCGGTGCTGCTGATGAGATCGATCTCTTCAATCTGATTCAAGCGTTCCAGCGATAGCACCACCTCGCCAGCTTGCGGGACACAAGATCCAACCAACCCCGTCATGCCGCCTTGAACGACCACGGGTTGACGCATCCCATGACATGCTCGCATGACTTCGGCCACTTGCGCGGAGTTCGTCGGGCGCAACACAGCCAAGGGTTGTCCCCGCGCTCCGCTCCAATCTGTGCAATAACGCTCTTGTACTTGATCGCCCGGAATGAATCCTTGGGCGTCTAAGCAAGGCGCCAAGGCATTGCGCAGGCTCTCAATGGGGATCATCATGGGCCAGATTCAGATCAATCACACGAACTTTAGCCGGCATATCCAAACATGCGCGGCAACCACAAGGTGATGGATGGAAAAAAGATCATCAAGAACATCACCACACTCAGGGGAATGCAAAACTGCCAAATTTCGCGGTTGATTTCTTTCATGGGCACACCGGTGAGCGAACCCAGCACGAACAAAATCAAACCGTAAGGGGGAGTGATCATGGCGATCATGAAGTTGAGAATCACCACCACACCGAATTGCACCAAATCAATGCCCAAGGCATTCACGGTGGGCAGCAGCACCGGGATGAACACCAAGAGCATCACGGCACCATCCAACACAGTGCCCAAGATCAAGAACATCACATTGACCAACAGCATGAAGACAATGGCCGACAAGTTCAAGCTGGCGATGTACGCGGCCAATTGAACGGCGACTTGCTCAGCGGTGATGGCGTAATTGACGATGAACGAGCTGGCGATGAGCATCATCACCACGGCCGATTGGCGCGCTGACATGGCAAAAATACCGATCAAGGTTTTCAGGCCCAAGTTTCGATAAATAAAGGCACCAATCACGATGGCCCACAAGCCTGCCATGGCCGCCGATTCGGTGGGGCTGAAAATACCCGACCATATGCCGCCCAACAGCATCACCGGCAAAGTCAGCGGCAAGGCAGCACGCCAAAGCACCACGGGCAGTTGCGACAAGGATATTTTTTGCCCAAAGGGCAGGTTGCGCTGGCGCGCAATCATGGCTATCCACAGCATCAAGCTCAAAGCCATCAACAGGCCAGGAACGACACCGGCCAAAAACAAGGCCCCCAGCGACGCGGTGCTGATGAGTGCGTAAATCACCATCGGGATCGAGGGCGGGATGATCGGGCCTAGACAAGACGCCGCCGCCGCGATGGCCACAGCCAAGCCCCTTGGGTATTGACCCACTTTTTCCATCATGCGTATGGACACCATGCCGGGGCCAGCGGCATCGCTGATGGCGCTGCCGCTCATGCTCGACATGACCACATTCATCAAAACGGTGATATGACCCATGCCGCCGCGCAGTCGCCCGACCAACACATCAGCGGCACTCCAAATGCGCTCGCTGACCGTCGAAGCGTTCATCACATTGCCGGCAAAAATGAACATGGGTACGGCCAATAGGACATACATGCTGAACATGGAATTCAAAGTTTGGTCGACGATCAAGCCGATGTCTTGGCCTTTGACCCACAAGTAAACGATGCCACTGCTGAACATCATCAACACGATGGAGAATCTGAGCAGTGCACACACCAAGATCACAATGCCCATGGCCATCAAGGCGGTGCTCATGGTCGGATCCTTGACAAATTAACCCAGCACATTGGTTTTCTCATCTGCTTTTTGATCCTTCACGTGTTCGGCCCATTGGGCAGAGCTGAGCAATAAAAGCCGATCCACGGCGCGCACGATCACCGCCAGCCAATAAATCACAAAGCAAGCGTAAACATAGTCCAGTCGCCACTCCAATGCATTGGTTTTTTCGCGCCAAAGAAAGGCGACATAGCCCCAAATGGTGGGCGCAGAAAGTGTGAAAAGTAACGCGATCAGCGCTGCAGCGGTCAATCCGATCAAACGTCGACCATTGGGGCCGCACTGGTCCCAAATCACGTCAAAGGTGACTTGCTCTCGGTTGCTCAGCACCAATGCCTCGGTCAAAAAAGTTGACCACAGAAACAAAATTAAGATGGATTCGTCCACCCAATTGACGGGTTGAACCAAGACGTAACGCTGAAAAACAGAGATCACAAACAACACAAAAATGCCGATGAACATGGACACCGTCAGCCATTCGGCCCAACGGCTGAACGCGTGAAACTTGGCGCGAATGGCTGGGATGTCCATGGCTTAAATGGCTGTCCAATAATCGCTGAAGGAATGGTTCACTTGATGGCTTGGATGCGCGCCATCAGGCCGGGCTTCCATTTCGCGGTCATGCCACTGGCTTCGTACTCCTTGAACACCGTCGCCCGAAAAACGGTGGCATCGGGTTCGCTGATGCGCACGTTGGCGGCGCGAAACGTGTCCAGGGCTGACTTTTCGTCCTGCAGCGTCTTGGCGATTTGCACGTCGGTGGCTTCCCGTGCGGCCGCGCGCAACTCGGCTTGCTGTGCCGCGGTGAGCTTGTCAAAGGCGGGCTTGGCCATGGCAATGAAAACGGGTTGGACCAAATGCTTTGTCAACACCACTTGTTTGGTCACTTCGTGGAATTTCCAGTCGCGCGTCATGTTGGTGGGGTTGTCTTGGGCGTCGATTTGACCCGTCTTCAAACCCAGATAAACCTCGGTGATGGGCATGGCCACGGGTGTGGCCCCCAACGCCTTGGCCAAGACTTGGAAGGACGCGCCAGGGGGCATGCGCATCTTGGTGCCGGCCAGGTCGGTGGGTTTCTCAATTTTTTTGTCGTTGTTCAGGTTGATGGTGCGGGTGCCCAAATAGGCTGTGTCCAAGATCACCAAGCCCACTTTATTGGCCACATCGTCGTAATACTCTTTGCCGATGTCGCTGCGGAAGGTCTTGATCAAGTGCTCTGCATCGCGAAACAAGTAAGCAGCGCTGAACACCCCGTACTCTGGCAGTTGGGCTTCAATTTCAAACGTCACGGGGCTGGCCATTTCCAAGTTGCCCCGCTGCATCGCGGGCAGCTCGGTGCCTTGCCGAAACAAGGCACTCGCGGTGTGCACAGAGACCTTGACGGCGCCTGGAAATTTGGCTTCCATGCGGGTTTTGATCGATCGGAACGCGTCCGACAAAGGTGAGCTGTCGGGTGCCGCGGTGGAGATTCGAATTTCGGTTTGTGCCTGCGCCAAAGGCAAAGCCATCAGTGTGGCCGTTAAAACTGCTGTGGCAATGAACGATCGTCTCATGGTGCGCTCCTGAAGATATGCGATGACCCGAATGAACAGGCTGGGTCTGTGGCCTAGAAAAAGTTTCAGCGTGACGGCCCAATGGCCACCGACAGTTTGCCAACGCCTGCAATTTCAGCGTCAACTTTATCGCCCACACTTAAAAATGTTTTGTGCGGAACCCCCACGCCAGCGGGTGTGCCTGTGAGCAACACGTCACCGGGGTCCAGCGTCATGATGCGAGAAGCCGTGGCGATTTGTTCGGCCACTGAAAAAATCATGTCTTTGGCATGGCCGTCTTGCTTGAGCACGCCATTGACGGACAGTTTCAACGCGGCTTGCTGCGGATCGCCAAAAAATTCTGCCGGAATCAGTCGCGGCCCCATGGGACAGCAGGTGTCATGGCCTTTGCCTGCAACCCAATCGAGTTTGTAAAAAGTCTCTGGGGCACGGTTGTGGTCGCGGGCTGAAAAGTCAATTGCCACGGTGTAGGCGGCCACATGCGACAAAGCTTGTTCGACAGAGACATTGCGCGCTGTCTTGCCTATCACCAAAGCCAGCTCCACCTCCCAATCAAAGGCCTGGGTGTCAATGGGCATGTGCACCGTATTGCCTTCGCCCACAACGGCATTGCGCGGTGGCTTCATGAAGAAAAACAAGCGCTGGTCTTCTTTTTTGGCGCCGGGCATGCCCATCTCTGCCAAGTGGTCGAAGTAATTGGCGCCCGCACACAAAATTTTCCCCGGGTACAGCAAGGGCGCGAGCCGCGCGCTTGCGGTCAATGTGTCACTGGCCTGAACTTGCTGTGCGGCCAGTCTCAATGCAGCCAGAGCGCGTGGCCAGTCGCCAAACAATCCTGCCACACTGTCTTGCCCTGCCAAGCCCACCCGTGCCAAACTGGGCTCCAATCGGTAGGCCGTCCCGTTCACCTCCAAGGCTGCAACGGACTGGCCACCTTGGGCAAAAGTGGCCAAGGACCAATGGATTTCGCTGTTCGCCATGCTTTGCCTCTTGTGAGAATAATATAAATGAATCATAATTTTATAAAATCATCACGTCAAGGTAATTTTTAAACCATGGAAAACCCTGAAGCCAGTTCTTTGGCCGAACGCGCCTATCAGCGCTTGCGCAGCGAGATTTTGTATGGTGACCTGATGCCAGGCGAGCGCTTGCGCCCCGCTGACTTGCAGGGCAAGT
Source organism: Betaproteobacteria bacterium (assembly GCA_009921465.1). Classification (GTDB taxonomy): domain Bacteria; phylum Pseudomonadota; class Gammaproteobacteria; order Burkholderiales; family Burkholderiaceae_C; genus Limnohabitans. Next base: position 6,472 of record RFXS01000006.1, on the reverse strand, counting down.
TTCAACTGGGCCTGACCCCGATCCGTGAAGCCTTGATGCGCTTGTCTTCGGAAAACTTGGTGGCCCTTGACACCCACCGGGGCTCACGCGTGAGTGAGACCAGTCCTGCCGAGTTGAGTGATTTGATGGCCACGCGCCGATCCATCGAAGGCCTGTGCCTGACATCGGCCATGAAGCATGGGGACGCCGCATGGGAGGCAGAGGTGGTCTCGGCCATGCATTTGCTGTCCAAAACGCCCTTGCCTCGGTCGGCCAAAGACCGCGAGGCGGCCACTTTGTGGGAGTCGCGCCATCGCCGCTTTCACTATGCCATGGTCGGGGCTTGCCAGGAAAAATGGTTGCTCTGGTTTTGGAACATCTTGGCCGATCATTCCGAGCGCTATCGCAAATTTCGCTTGCTCCAACGCCTGCCTGTCAAAAGCAAGGCCCGTGACATCGAGGCCGAGCACCACGCCATCATGCAAGCCGTTTTGGCACGCGACCACAAACTGGCCACAAACCTGATGTCTGCCCATTTGACCGCCACGCAACAGTCGGTGGCGTTGGGCTTGAACGCACAATCCCTTTCATCACCACCCACAAAAGGTTCACCATGATTGTTCGCACGGCCATTTTGGAGGGCACGGTTGCCCCCGCTGATAAAGCTGATTTTGATCTGCACATGCGCACCACTGTGGTGTCGGCCCTGGGACGCTACCCGGGGTTGATCAAGGCGGTGTTGCGCGAAACGGCCGAGGCCGATGCCGACGCACCGGCGATGTACATGGCCTTTGATTTGTATTTCCACAGCTTGGCCGATATGCACACCGCTTTGGCCAGTCCGGTGCGGCAAGCTGTGCGCTCAGAACTGGCCCAGATCATGCCGCGCTTTCAAGGGCGTGTGTTCCACGTGGTGTTTGAGGAAACCGCACACACGGGTGCATCGGCATGACGGTGCTGGTGCTGGGGGCGGGCCTCATTGGGGGCTTGACTGCACAGTACCTGGCCGATCGGGGTGACTCGGTGGTCTTGGCCGATGTGCGCGAAGGCATTGCCCCCCAAGGGGTGAGACGGGTTTTGTGCGATGTGACCGATGCGCCTGCCCTGCAGACCTTGATGCAAGCGCATGGCGTTCGTGACGTGGTGCACACAGCCGCTTGGTTGTCCACCGCCATTCGGCAAGACCCACTCAAGGGCATTGCCGTCAACATCATGGGCACGGCCCATGTGTTGGAGTGCGCGCGCTTGCTGGGTTTGCGTCGTGTGGTGTTGGCCAGCTCAACCACCGTCACCTACACCGGCTTTGCCGCGCACGGCCCGGTGCCCATAGAAGAAGACTTGCCCATGCGGTTGATCAGTGATCGGCCCGCCAGCATTTATGCCGCTTGCAAGTTGTCCGGCGAACACTTGGCCCACCTGTACCACGACTTGTATGGCATCGATACCGTGTCTTTGCGTTATGCGGCCGTGTTGGGGGATTTGGACAACATCACCAGCGTGCCGGGTCGCTTATTGCAAACCTTGGTGCAGGCCGGCCGCAGCGCGCAGGCCATCGCTTTGGATGATCCGTTCTTGGTTTGGGGTGGGCGTGAAGAGTTTGTGGATGCCCGCGACTGTGCCCGTGCCAACGTGTGTGCCTTGGATGCGGCCGCACCCATTCAACGGGTTTACCACGTTGCCGACGGACAATGGCACAGCTTGGGTGACTTTGTGGCGGCTGTGCAGCGCATATACCCCGGGCTCAAAGCCACTTGGCCGGCGGATTTGACCACTGGCTTTGCCGGATTCCCACACCAACGGCCGGCACCCTCAGACCATCGCAAGGCCCAATCGGAATTGGGATTTACTTGCGCCCATGCGTTGCAAGACTCGGTTGCCCATTGGGCCGCAAAGGCGCATTGAAGCAATGCGCTGGGTTTAACTTGGGCGGCATTGGCCTTGCAAGCTCAGGCGCTGGGTTTTGCGTTGGTAAATGAAGTCGCTGTAGCCGCTCAAGGCCATGTTGGCGCGGGCGATGCGCAGTTCACGCATTTCCCCATTGGCGATGGTTTTTTGTTGGATGCCCATGCCGCTGGCATTGGTGAGGTTTTTCCCCACAAACTGATCGGTGGTCAAGGTGTTGATGAACATCTCATAGGGCTTGGGGCCTTGGACCTTGAAAAACAAGTTGTTGCCAATCGATTGGATTTCGATGCTCACTTCGGCGGCGGGCAGCTTTTTGTCGTCCAACGCTGCAATGGAGCCCTCAACGGTGCAGCGCACCGAATAGGTTTCCGCGGCCACTTGTGCGCACCAGCCCAGGGCAAGCAAAGCGCTGGTTGTGATCGCCTTCACGGACAGGTGTTTCATGTTGACAGGTTCCTGAATTTGGACCTGACTTTAACAAAGACCTGGTCTGAGACAAAAGCAGGCCCTGCTTAGAATCCGCGCATGAAACCACGACTGATGTGCGTGGGCCATGTGGCACTGGACATGATGTTTGGTGTGCAGGCCTTTCCCGCACTCCCGACCAAAACCCCGGCCCACCAACACCACCAAGGCGTGGGGGGCATGTCTGCCAATGCCGCCGTGGCCTTGGCCCGTTTGGGCGGCGATGTGGCCTTTTGTGGTCCAGTGGGCGAAGACGCTGCGGCCGACGTGTTTGAGCGCCATTTCAGACGCGAAGGCGTTGACGCCACGCGCATGCAGCGTTTGAGCGGACACAGCAGTTCGGTCTCGGCCATCATCATTGACAGCCGGGGCGAGCGCATGATCTTCAACCACCGCGGCAGTGCCTTGACCGCACAAGCCGCTTTCGATGTGCAATGGCTGGCCGGTAGTCAAGCGCTGTGGGTCGACCCGCGCTGCCCTGCTTGGGCTTTGCAAGCCTTGCAGTGGGCGCGAGGCCAAGGTGTGCCCAGCATGCTCGATGGCGATATTTCACCGGCGCAAGATTTGACCGCCTTGGTGCCGTGGGCCGATTGGGTGGTGTTTTCCGAGGCCGGCTTGGTCCACGCTTATGGCGTGGGCGGTGAATTGGGTTTGGATCGGGCCTTGCAAGCCGACGCAAGCGGTCGCGCGCCTTTGGCCGTGGCCCAAACCTTGGGGGCGCAAGGTGTTTGTTGGAAACGCGCAGGTCAGCCCTTGTTGCATCAACCGGCTTGGAGCGTGGGCCCGGTGGTGGACACCTTGGGCGCAGGTGATGTGTTCCACGCTGCCTTGGGATTGGCCTTGTGGGAGGGCTTGGAAGATGCGCAAGCCATGCGCTGGGCCAGCGCGGCGGCAGCGCTCAAATGTTTGCGACCCCAGGGCATTTTGGGTTCGCCCACGCGCTCAGAGGTGACGGCCTTTTTGGCGCAAGCACCAACACCCAGCTGAGGGGTATGGCACACCGCACAGCAGCGGTTGACGCCTTTGCACGCTGAGATGGACAGGCCTGGTGGATGGTGGCGCACCAGGGCCTGGACGGTTCACATATTTGTATTGGGCGGGCGAATGGCAACTTCCCTTGCAATCCAATCGCTCATTGACCCAGGCCACCGCTGCGCTGCGTGATGCGCTGGCAGGCCAACCACCAAACATCGGGTTGTGCCACCCAAATTCCCAGGTCGTGTCGGGCCCGGGTGATGCCGGTGTAAATCAATTCGCGTGTGAGGACGGGTGCATCGCGATCGGGCAAGACCAGCAGCACCTGGTCAAACTCTGAGCCCTGGGACTGGTGCACCGTCATGGCCAGGGCCGTGTCGACATTTTCCAATCGGCCCGGTGCAACCCAACGCACCCCATCGGGTCCGTCGGCAAAGGCCACTTGCAATGTGCTTGTTTCACCGGATGTGTGGGGCAAACAAATTCCCACATCACCGTTCATCAATCCCAGGGCGCTGTCGTTGCGGGTGATCACCACGGGGCGACCGGCATACCAACCGGTCAGGGGCAAGCCCATGCAGCGTGCCAATGCCAGGTTGAAGGCGTGCACACCCCAGGGGCCTTCACGCAAAGCGCACAACACACCCAGGCGACCAAAGTTGCGCAGGCATTGGCGCGCCTGTGCATTGCGGTGTGTGGCGTCGGTGTGATCTTTGGGATCAGTGGACCAGTTTTGCAACTGTTGCAGCCATTCATGCCACCAAGCGCGCACGCGAGCGGTGGGGTCGGGCCCCCATATCGCGCTTTTGTTTTGGCCTTGGTGCCAAAGTGCAACCCCAGGCTTGTCATGGGTGGGGGTACCGCTGGCGGCTTGCCACAAAGTTTGCAGCCGCTGTCTGTCGCCCGTGTTGACCGCTTGGGCCCATTGGCCAATGGCGCTGTCAATTCCAAAGCGATGGCTGTGGGTCAATGTGGCAGTGGCCTCGCGCATCAATGGGCCTTCGCACAACTGGGCCATCACCGCACCCGCCTCCACCGAGGCCAGTTGGTCTTTGTCACCGAGCAGCACCAACCGGGCCGATGGCGGTATGGCCAGCAGCAATCGGGCCATCATTTCCAAATCGATCATGGAGGCTTCGTCCACCACCACCACATCCGCGCGCAAGGGCCGTTGGCTGTGGCGTGCGCTTGCCTGTCCAGGCCAACCCAGCATTTTGTGCAGGGTTTGTGCGTCGCCAGGCATGGCCGGTTGCCAGCCCTGGGGCAATGCGGCATGGGCTTGTGCCATGGAGGCGTTGAGCCTGGCCGCGGCTTTGCCTGTGGGGGCGGCAAGTAACACGCGCATGGGCGCAGGCCCATGCTCTGCTTGCAGCAAGGCCAGCAAACGCATGACGGTGGTTGTTTTGCCAGTGCCCGGGCCTCCGGTGATGATGCAGGTGTGGTGTTGCAACGCCATGGCGCAGGCCATTCGTTGGCTGTGTTGCGGTGATTGTGGGTCGGGTGGCCCAAACAAAGCGTCGAGTCGCTCGGTGGCGCTCGGCGGCCGACCAGGTTCCGCGTCCTTGCGTGAGCGCAGGCATTCGGTGATGCTGGCCTCGGCACGCCAGGCCCTTCGCAGGTACAAGCGGCCAGCGTGGCGCACCATGGGGGATTGGGGTCCTTTGCACCAAGGCAAAGTGTCCAGCGCATCGGCCCAATCTTTGGGCAGGGCCTGCAAGTCAGCGCTGGACCAAGTCAACAAGCCGGCGGCATTGGATTGCAATGCTTCGATGTCCAGACAAGCGTGGCCGCGACCCCATTGGTGGCTGGTCAGGGCCGCCAGCCACAGGTGGGTGGCATGGCTGGTTGGCATTTGTTGACATAAAAAATTTACCCAGGCTCGGTCCAGTGCGGTCAAGGCCTCAACCGCGTCCAGTTCAGCGTGCGCCAACCCCGTGGAGGTTGCAGGCGTGTTCATGGGGCGTCCTTTTTCAGCAGCCTGTCGAGCGCTTCAATCAAAGCCCGTGCCGGGCGGTGCAAATGCACGCCAGCACCGGGCTGCGCGATGCCACGCAGAAACACATAAACGCACGGCCCCATGTGTTGGTCGTAGTCATAGGCAGGCAGGCGAACTTGCAGCAAGCGGTGCAAGGCCAGGGTGTACAAAACGTATTGAACGTCATAGCGGTGGTCCAGCACCGCGGCATCGAGGTCGGTGGTTTGGTAGCGGTCCAAGCGGTTGGACTTGTAGTCGAGCACACCGTATTGGCCTTGGTGCTCGAACACCAAGTCCATCACCCCGGTGAGCATGCCGTTCAATCGTTGCGGCCACAAGGCGCGGCGGGCTCGGCCGGGCAAAACATGTGCGCTGATCAAGGCGTCAACGGCTTGGGTGGAGGCGCTGGAGACGGCCAAGGTGAAAGGCATTTCGGCCCACGCTTGGTGGGGCGCAAGCTGGCCCAGCACCAAGCCTTGGGTACCCAGCGCTGGCATGGGCAAGGGGGTGCGCAACAAGGCCTGCACCCAAGGGGTGATCAAGGCGGTGTGGGATTCGTTCAAATCCAGGGCCGTGGCTTTGCGGGCCACCAGCGCTTGCCATGCTGGATCGGCAGCGGCACTCAAGTCTTGCGATGCCAGGGGCCATTGATGCTCGCATTGCCACTGCAGCAAATCGTGCAGCAATAAACCGCTGCGCGCGCCTGGGGGAAAGGCTTGCCAAGGTGACGGACCAGCAGCCACTGCGTCATCCGTTGGCCCAGCGTGGTTGGAAAAATCATCTGGCGGCACCCAGTTGTTGGACAGGCCATCGGGGTGCACCTCATCACTGGCTTCAACGGCCCATTCGGCGTCGAGCTGGCGGGTCATGGCGCTGAAGCTGGCGGTCCACCACCGGCTGTGGCCCAAAGATCGGGGCGTTTGCAGCCGTGAAAAATCCAAGCTCGGGGCAGCCCAGACGTGCAGGGTGCGTTGGTTCTCAATCGTGGTGGCGTCCATCACAGTGATCGAGATATCTGGGCAGGTGCCCCAAACCGATTGCAATCGACCCATCAGGTCTTGCTTGGTTTCGCGTTGCAGCAATTCACACGGTGCGGACCGCAGCAAGGGGCCCTTGGCCGAGGCTTCACGCAACTCGCCACTGACTTGGCCCATGCCCACCCAAGCGGCTTCG
>RFXS01000050.1 GCA_009921465.1 Betaproteobacteria bacterium | reverse complement strand
GCAGTGCCTTTGAAAAAATCGACAAAAAACAGAGCGCCAAATCTCAGGCATTGCCTGAAGATGCTGCGCCTGTCAAAACCAAGGCCGCCAACGTGGATACCTTGTCACTGAGCAATGTTGCCGAGCGCGTCAAAGAGCAGCCCAGCTTTGACCGCGCCAAGGTGGAGTCCATCAAGCAAGCCCTGCGCGAAGGAAATTACCCGCTGAACCCGCGCCGCATTGCCGAGAGCTTTGTGGCCCTGGAGAGAATGGTTCAAGGTTAATTGCCCATGTTGGCCGAAGCTGTGCTTGCCCCTGAGGACACCCGTCACGCCGAGGCCTTGTCCTTGGTTGATGGGCTGGAGACCTTGCTCGAGCAAGAGTTTGACGCCTTGAAGGCGCAGGACTTGGATCGGTTTGAACTCCTGCTGGAGCAAAAAAATGAGGTGCTTGAACAACTCAGCACCTTGAGTGGCGTGCGCCAACCCGAAGACGCCGACCGACTCGGTGCCGAATGGGACACCTTTAAATCGCGCATGGTGACATGCCGCGATATGCACCGTCGCAATGAGATATTGATTGCCCGCAAGCTCGACGCGATTCGGGGCACTTTGCAAAGCCTGGTGCTGGACGACCCAGCCAGTTCGGTCGAGGTGTATGACCGACTGGGCAAAATCAACCGCTTGCGCCGTCGCCGCGGTTACAGCGACGCCTGAGGCGCTCGCCCCAATCCTTTTTCATCGCCTGGCTCCATGCCCTTGAGCCAGTAAACCCACGACAAAATCACCGCCACAGCGGTGTACATGTCTTGTGGAATTTCGTCCCCCACTTCTAGCCGTGACAGCAAGGACAGCAATTGCGGGTCTTGCGAAACAAACACGCCTTGCTTTTCAGCTTCGGCCAAAATCAGGCGCGCCAAATCGCCATGCCCCTTGGCCGAAACCCTTGGGGTTTTGTGTAGCCCATATTCAAGGGCAATGGCTTGGAACCGGTCTCTCATCTATGGGGCCTCATGCCAGCGCGTCCACCACCAAGCCACGGTCGGGTGGTGTCCTGACCAGGTCGCTTCCTGGCCGCGGCGCGTTGTAAATTTGAAATTGCTGCAACTCCAAGCCGGCGGCACCCAACTCCAACACCAGTTCTGTGGCGTGCACGCGGGCTTGCTGGGCCACCTCTTCGCGCAAGGCCCACATGGTCAGCTCCACTTGGTGGCGGGCTTTGATCAAGGTGTGCAACCACACCTCGCCCAACAAGCGACTTTGAGAGTGGATGTCCACGCTCAAAGGCGGTGACTCATCGCCGGGCTTGCGCGGGGGTCGCTGAAAATGCAACTCCACCGGATCGGCATCGGTGAAGGGCAGCATCAAGCGCAAATTCAATTCGCCCCGGTTGTGGTCAATCGCCGACTGGACCTGGGCGGCCTCGAGTTCGTTCAAGGCCTTGTGCAACTCCTCGGACAAACCACTGACCGAGGCACCCGTGTCTTCCTCGCCCAAACTGCCGAGCAACTGACGGATCAAAGAGCGCGGCTCATCTTCCACTTTTTGGCGTTGCGACAACTGGTTTTCGACCGATTTGAAATACGGTGCCAGGGCTTTGCGCAAACCCATGGGTTGCAATTGACCCATGGAAAGCCCAAAACCAGATATCCGTGCGAGCAACTCCGACTGCTCCAAAGACAGCTGCATCATTTGCGGTGCGCGCATGTCAATCATTTGCAGCAACTGTCGAAAAGCCGCAAATCCCGGCGGCTGAAAGACCAAGGTATTGAGCCGATTGCTGGTGGCGCTCGGACTGGCAACCGTCTCGGCTGGTGCAGAACCACTGGCCGACAGCGCTTGTGCCGACCCTTTGCCCACCAAACCGGCCAGGGCCAAATTGGGATTTTCTACAACCGCCGCGTCCGTCGGGGTTTGAATCAACAAGCCCCAGCCACCGGGGTTGGCGTTGACGCGCAAAAAGGGTTTGTCGCCATCTTTGAGCACCCAGCCATTGGGCAACTCAAAGGAAAAGTCTTTCAGCCACAGCCGCACGCGGCCGTCTTTTTTGTCGACCAAGGCCTGAACCACTTGGCCATCTTGCAAGCCCAACTGCTCGGCCATGCTGGTCTCGATCCAATGCGGTCGCATGTCCAACTGGACCGGCGTGGCTCGCAATGCGCTCAAGACGCTTTCGGTACCCAACATGGTGTGACCTCCGCTGTCGCCCCAAGGCGAGGCACGTCAAGGATAGCGCACCCAGGATTTGCGGCGATCTTCCGCATATGAACTGGTCGCTGCGGGCGGGGCGACAGGCTCTGCGGGGGGTAAAACCGCCATCAATTGTTTTTGCAGCAACTCGTTGTGGTTGGGTAAGGTGATGACGGCATTGGCCAACAAAACTTTGTTAGACCCTTTGGAGAAAGCCTGCGGGTTTTGCTTGATCACGGCTTCACGCAATATTTCGATCCGCAAAGGGCTGTTGCCCATGTTCAAGCGAATCACCTTGTCCAATGTGTCACCCTCACGCACGGTGTACTTGAGGGGCGCAGGCGCAGCGGGAGCAGCCGACGCAGAGGCAGCAGAGGCAGGGGTGGCCGGTGCCGCGGTGTTGCTGGGCTCGGCAGCGAAGCTCACTGGTGACCCGGTCAACGCACAGACCACCAAGCCCAAGCACAGGCTGGAACGGCTCAAGGAAAAATTGAATGGGGCATGCATGTGTTTCTCCTGAATGTTCATGGGGTGTAAGGCACAGCCACCCATTGGGCGGCACCCTTGGGTACCACACCGGCAATGGTTTTGAGCTCGGCACTGTAAGCATAAACCGCTCGCACTTCAGCCAAAGTGACGCCCTCCAGGCTACCGGGCTCCAAGATGCGGGCGGGAATTTTTTGACGATCTGCGACCACCAAGACGTCGCCCAAGCGCAAGCCGCTCAAGTGGCCGGCGTTGATGCGCAATGTTTTGCCTTGATCCAATTGGGCTTCAAATTGCGGCGGTACGCAAGACAACTGGGTTTCCATGGCACGGTGAAAGGTCTCGACCACGGCCTGAATTTGGGCGCTCACCACGGGGTCCAAGCCAGCCACCCCGCCACCGGATGGGGGCAAGGTGACCCAATGCTGTTGGCTCAATAACAAAGCGCGGTCTTGGCGATGCGAGACTTCCCAACGCAACACATAGGTGGGGTTGACGGGGGTGGACTGCGGGTCCAAAGCCACCAGCACATTCAAGCGCCACGGCAAGTTTTGCTCACCCTGGGTGAGCAGCGCTTTTTCGTAAGGATTGGCGTATGTCACCTTGTCGCTGACGCGCCAATTGGGCGACTGGGCTGTGCGGTGGTGAATTTGCTGTCGCAATTCGCGCGTGATTTGCTGTGCTGTGAATCGGTTCGTTGCGCCCAAATGAGGGGAGATGGCCACATCCAGCGTCACATGGTGCCAGGGGCTGGCCCGCTCATGACCGGAGCGCTCGCACGTTTTTTCGACCACCGCTTGTTTCTCTTTGAGCTGGACTTTTTCTGCCCCATTGGTAGACGGCTCATGGAGCACACGCACGCCGCGCACCACCATGCCAGAGGTGAAGCTGCTGCTCTCGCGCAGTGCCCCTGTTTGATCAATCCACTGCGTGGTTTTGACTTCGGTCGGGCCTTCCATTGCCGTTTGCAACAGCGATTGACGCAAAGCAGTCAACCGTTGTTCGGCCGTGATGTCAATGAGTTGCAAGCGCTTTTGCGCGGCCTGCACCTGCGCTGGCGTGGCACCCGTTTGGGCCAAAGCCAAGGACATGGGCAAGACACCTACCAGGGCAACAGCCCCTGCGAAACGGCAAAGCGTGGTTTTCATGGCCTGTACTCAGTGCTTGGTGAATGGGTCAAATCAGCGGGTGCGTTGGGCCAGTTGGCTCAAATACAAAGCACGCAAGTCCATCACCACCTGGCGGTCCAGCGACAAGGTGGTCTCATAAGTGTCCTCGCCCACCGGGGTGATGCTGACCAGCTGGGCCCCGTAGACCACGCCTTCGACGCGGGTGCGGAAGTTGTCATTGAGCACCGTCATGTCGGCCACGGTGGTGGTGGCGTCCATTTGCTGGCCATAGACTTGCTCGGTGAGCGATCGATAGGCATCGAGCTTAGACGCACGGATGGCCAGCAAGCGCTGCTGCGATGGGTTTTTGCTGTTTTGAACGCTGATCACCGAGTAGCCCGTGGCCACAAAGGTTTCGCGTTTTTCCATCATGGGAGAAACCATCGATACCGGTGGTTTTGCAGCCACATCGGCGGCGTTAGGTACCGTGTAAACGGTGGAGTCCACCTTCATGGGCATGCCTGTGCAGGCTTGCAACAACACCACACCACACAACGAAAGAATGCTGGAAATACGTTTCATGGCCACGTCCTCTTGAATTGAAAATCACCGGTTCATCACACAGAACCGCTTTGTTAACTGGGTCCTCTCTCAGATCGGCATCAAGTGGGCAATCTTTACCGACAACCGCTCGCAACAGCCCAAGCACCGAATACTTTTGTGGACTTGCAAGTTTGGTGCGAATGAACACAATGAAATCATTCACTTTTTTATCTCTATGGCTACCCACTACATCGGTCACAGCGAAGCTGCCAATGCCTTGCGCGAAATGGTCTCGGCCGTGGCACCGTCCAACGCCACCGTGCTCATCACCGGGGAAAGCGGCACCGGCAAAGAGGTGCTGGCCCGCATGCTGCATGAGCAGTCAGACCGCGCAGGCGGGAACTTTGTGCCTATTAATTGCGGCGCCATCCCTGCAGAATTAATGGAAAGTGAACTGTTTGGTCACCGCAAAGGGGCCTTCACCGGTGCAGTGGCAGACCGCATTGGGCGATTTGAATTGGCCCATGGTGGCACTTTGTTTTTGGACGAGATTGGCGATATGTCCTTGGACATGCAAGTCAAATTGCTGCGCGTGCTGCAAGAGCGCAGCGTCGACCCTGTGGGGTCCACGCGACAGGTGGATATCGATGTGCGTGTCATTGCCGCCACACATCGGGATTTAGAAGCTGAAATTGCCGCCGGCCGGTTTCGCGAAGATTTGTACTATCGGTTGAACGTGATTCCCTTGGTCACCCCTTCGTTGCGCGAACGAACCAGCGATGTGCCCATGCTGCTGCAGCACTTTGCCAAGCGCTTTGCGGTGCGCGGGGCCAACCCGGTGCGCTTTCGGATTGACTTTTTAGAGGCCTTGCAAAGCTACGCCTGGCCAGGCAATGTGCGTGAGCTTTCCAACCTGGTCGATCGCTTCAGCACCTTGTACGCTGGCAAAGAGTTGGACCTGCGCACCATCCCCCAAAGCATGCTGCCCAAGGGCTTGCATGACTTGCGCGCCAGTTTGTCGCCCATGCCCGCTGCCGCGCCCATGGAGACCTTGTCCCTGCCCGCCACCGACGCTTTTGGTTTGCCCGAGGGATTGCTGGAGATGGACGACCAACCCACCCTGGAAGACCGCGAGGTGGAGAACATCATCATGCTGGCACAAGGTCTGCCGCAGTTGCCACCCGACGGCATTTCACTCAAAGAACGCTTGGCCGACATTGAACGAAGCATGATCGAACAGGCCTTGCAACGCAGCCAAGGCAATGTGTCGCGCACAGCCAAACTGCTCAACTTGCAGCGCACCACGTTGATTGAAAAGATCAATAAATACGAACTGAAATACGGTTGAAATTTCGAGCACAGGTGCTGTCGACTCATCAGCACCATGAAAAAAGCGGGCTTCAAGCCCGCTTTTTTCATCTCTGCCGCCCTTGTCACGGGTCTTGGTATTGCACCGTGATGCTCATGCGACGGTTGCGTGGATCGCGTGGGTCTTTGGCATTGAACGGATCGGTATCGGCCACGCCTTCAATCTTGGAAAACCGACTCTCTTTGATGCCGTTTTTCTCCAGCATCTTGCGCGTGGCCTCTGCCCGTTCGGCCGACAACGACCAGTTGTTGCGCCCCTCCGGATTTTGAAATGGCACCGCGTCGGTGTGGCCTCGGATGGCAATCTTGTTGGGCATGTCGGCCAGTGATGCGGCCACCTCATTGATCAAAGCCTGGGCCTTGCCCTGCATGGACACTTGGCCACTGGGGAACATGGCAAAGTCGGCCTTGTCAATGATTTCAATGCGCAAACCGTCCTTTTCGCGGGTGATGGACACCTGTTCCTTGAGGTTTTCAAGCTTTTTGTTTTCGGACAGCTTTTCTTTGAGCTCTTTTTCGAGCTTATCGAAATTGGCCTGATCGGCCTCGGCCGCTATCTTTTTCTTTTGCTCTGGTGTGAGCTTGTCTGGATCGGCGTTTTCATTCTCGTTTTCTGGGCCTGGCTCGGTATCGGGATTGGGTCCGCCCTCAGAGCGCGGCGTCAGCCGCTCGAGCAAACCCGTTTGCTTGGCAGAAAACGGAAAACCATCGGGGTCGATGATGGAGCGTCCACCCAAAATACCGTTGGAGCCAGCCAACTGGCCAATGGCAATCAAGCTTTGTGAGGTGGGCTTGAAGTAATCTGCAATGCTCTTGCGTTGGTCATCTGTGGAGGCGCCAAGCAACCACATCAACAAGAAAAAGGCCATCATGGCCGTCATCATGTCGGCCAAAGCGATTTTCCAAGCACCGCCGTGGGCCCCACCATGGCCATCGTCCATGATTTTTTTGATGACGATGACCGGCGCCGCAGACTCCGCTGCTGGGGCTTCTCCTTCGGGCTTGTTTTCCCCTTCGGTCGCCATTACTTGCCTCGCATGCCGTCAAAGACTTCGGCAAAGGTCGGCTGGTTGTGGTGGCTCACACAGGCACGTGCTGCCTCAATGATCAAAGGCATGGGGTGACCGTGCAAGGTACCAATGATGATTTGCTTGACCACTTTGGGCATTTCGCCCTCTTCGTCAATGATCTGGGTGAAGCGCGATGCGAAGGGTTCGACGATGCCGTAAGCCAAAAACACGCCCAAAAAGGTACCCACCAAGGCTGAGCCGATCAAGCCACCCAGCACGGGTGGCGGTTGATCAATGGCGCCCATGGTTTTCACCACGCCCAACACACAAGCCACAATGCCCAACGCAGGCAAGGCACCGGCCAGCGTGGCCAAAGCCCCAGAGTATTTCAGTTCGTTGTGGTGGTGCAGTTTGATGGCCGCGTCCATCACATCTTCAACCGCGTAGGGGCTGAGGTTGCTGGAAGACACCACCATCAGTCGAACGGTGTTGCAAATCAGGTCCAGTAAGTCATGGTCATGCAAGATGGGCGGATGCTCGCCAAAGATGGCGCTGGCCTCGGGGTTCTCGATGTGCGCCTCCAGCGCCACCGCCCCTTCGGTCTTCAAGGTCTTCATGATTTTGGCCACCAACAGCATGACGGCCAAATAGTCTTCCTTCTTGTATTTGGGGCCTTTGATCACTTTGCCAAAGCCACCAAAAGCGCCCTTGAGAATCACGGCACTGTTGCCCGTGATCATGCCGCCCAAGCCAGCGCCCCCAATGATGAACATCTCAAAAGGAGCGGCTTTGATGATGGGTGCGAGTGATCCACCGGCAATGATGAAGCCCCCAAACACACAGATCATCAACACAACCAAGCCAACAATAGCAACCATCTAACTCTCCAAACAAGCGGCACGACCCAGGAAAAGCCTGGGTAACGCACCTTATCAAATCGCGCAAGGGCGAGATTAACTGATATTTTCGCCGTTTGGCCCGATTGCCTGGCGACTTAATCAGTTAAGAAACGCGCCCGCGCGGGGTGAAGCAGGAATCAAATCGGGCACACCTTCCCAGGCGGAGCGGATTTCATTCATCAAACCGAAAATTTCTTCCAATGCATCCAGGTCGTTGCGGGCATTGACATGCAGCAATCGGCGGGTGACATAACCATACAACTCGTTGAGGTTGGTGGCCAAATCGCCACCACGCTCGAAATCGAGGGCCCCTTGCAGCCCAATCACAATGCGGCTGGCGCGTGCAATGCTTTTGCCTTTTTCTGCGATGGCCCCATTTTGGATGTGCCCTTTGGTGGCGGCCAGGCTCTCAAGCAGACCGTCAAACAACATTTGAATCAGCTGAACGCCGTTGGCAGAGGCCACGCCGGTGGTGACCTTGACATCGCCATAGGCGGCTATGGCTTTTTGATTGGCTCTCATGTGAATCTACTCCTGAATTCGTTGGGTGACCCAAGCAGATTCGGTATCAATGGCCATAACTTGAGGCATGGCAGGGCGCGCTTTCATGTTCATGCGGGCACCGGCTTGGCCTCTGTGGGCAGCGCTTGACCCAAGGTCACGGGCTCTATGGACTCGCCCTCAGAAATTTGCGCAGGGGTCTCAGTCACTGCCACATCGCTGACTGGGGTGGCCTCTGCCTGAGCAGATGCATCAGGCTCTGTGGCCGCCGCCGATGATTGGCTGACCACATCGGCCACGGCTTCTTCGACAGGCGCGCCCGGGTCAATGGGTTCCATCAAGATGCGTGAGAACGGATCTTTCAACTCCAGGCCCGCACGGGCATAAAGCATCACACACACCTGGTCCAGGGTTTGCTGAATGCGCAAACGCTCTGTGGGTTTGCCCTGGGCATGCTCCACACCGCATTGGTACAGGCTAGAGAGGTGGTGCAATGGCATCCAAGACTCCACACTGCCCCGCGGCGTGGGGATCATGCGGTTGTTCACAGGTACGCCAGCGCGGCCTTCGCGGTGGTCGGTCACGCCTTGCAAAAAGGTTTGCTCGATGTGCTGGCGCAGCACCGGCTCGTAATGGGGTTTGAGGTCTTGGACCAATTTGGGGTCGAACCCGGGCAATGGGATGCCGCTCATGGCGTCCCACAAGGCTTTGCCCACCAACTCGCCAAACAGCCCGTCGCTGTAAGTGGGCTCAGGTGCATCCTGTGCTTGCCGTTGGTAAATGATGTTGATTTTGTCGATCAAATACAACACCAGCACCACCAGCAGCAACACGCCCCAGGCCAAAAAGAGTTGGAAAAAGCTGCTCATGATGTCACGCGTCGAATCATGCCGCCGCCATTGGGCTCAACTTGCAAGGTGCCACGCAATTTTTTCACCACGGCTGACAAAATTTGGCTGATGCGCGACTCGCTCACGCCCAAGACTTCGCCAATTTCCTTCAAATTGAGTTCTTCGACGTAGTACAGCTGCATGACCGTTTGCTCGCGCTCGGGCAATTCGGCGATGGCGTCGGTGACGGCGTCCATGAACTCTGCCTCCTCAACCATCACATCGGGCTGGTGCGACTCTTCGTCGGCGATTCCCATCACCTCTTCGGTGACCACTTCAAGCGAGTAGGTTTCAAAACGCCGGGCTTTGCCACGTTCACGCTGAAACTCCTCTAAATCTTTGCCCATGAATTCGGCAATTTCCGATTCCGTGGGGTTGCGCCCAAGTTCACTGGCCAGCACGTGTATGCCTTCGTTGTGCTCTTTATTAAAAGCCACCGCAGAGCGCGGCAAAAAGGACAAGCGCCGCACCTCATCGAGCATGGCACCGCGCACCCGGCTGTGGGCAAAGTTTTCAAACTCCACGCCTTTGCTGGGGTCATAGGCTTTGGACGCTTCGAGCAAACCGAGCATGCCCACTTGGATGAGTTCATCGAGTTCCATGAAGGCGGGAACGCGCGCCTTCAAGTGGATCGCCACTCGCTTGACCAAGCCCAAATGGGCCAACACCAACTCATCGCCCTTGGGCTGACACTGTTGATACATTGCGACAGGGGATAGGGCTCTCATTTGGCCTCCGGTTTGTTTTGGATCAACCGTTCCATGAAGAACTGCATCCCACCTGACAAAGGGTCGATGGGGCGCAGTTGCTGGCAAAAATCTGCCAGGCGGCGGTAATCTCGCGAAGCACCCGTGCCGGGCGCCAACTCCAATACCGATTGGTATTTTTTCAATGCGGTTAAAACCATTTCGTCTGACTCAATTGAGGTGAGGTACTGCACAGGTTGGCCCAAAAACCGCACACAGACATCATTGAGTCGGTTGTACAACTTCCAGCCTGCGGCCTGACTCTCAACCATGTTGGGGATGAGGTAAATTTCATCGAGCTTCATCTCCTGGCTCATCACTTTGATGGTGCCGTAAGCATCTGCAATGGAGGACGGATCGTCTTTGACCACAATGAAGCGGCGCTGACAGGCCCCCAAAAAGGTCATGACCGAAGGCGATATGCCCGCAGCCAAGTCAACGATCAAAAAATCGATTTCTTGGGTCAATGTGCTAAAGGCGTTGACGATGCTGGCCGACTGCAAATGGCTCAAGCCGGCCAACTCTTGAATGCCAGATCCCCCAGGAATCAAGGTGACGCCCTGACGGGTCTTGACCATCACCTCGGCCAAGGTTTTCTCGCCTGCCAAAAAATGGCTCAAGTTGTACTCTGAGCGCACACCCAATGCAATTTGTGCATTGGCCAAACCCAAATCGGCATCAAAAAGCACCACGCGCTTGTCCATCATTTGCAATGCAACGGCCAAGTTGATGGCGGTGGTGGTTTTGCCCACCCCGCCTTTGCCGCTGGCAATGCCAATGACCTCTGTTTTAAGTTGGGCCATGCTGATTGCTCTGGTGGGTGGCGCCCATTTTTTGGGCCAATCGGGCACTGGCCATGGCCAATGTGTGCTGCACATCGTCCATGGGGCTGTCGGTTTTTTGTCCACCCGGCACATTCAAATTGTGCAAGGCTATGTCGACCAACTCACTGGCCGATGTCATTTTGTTCCAATCACCACTGCGCTCGCCGCGGCTGGCCGCACAAACACGGTGGGTGCCTTCGGTCAGCAACTGAATCAGCGGCCAAGGTTGCGACGACTCGTCGAGCTTGGTCAAGATCAGGCCATCCCATGGCTTGGTGGTTTGTTCGCACAGGCGGCGAATGGTGACCGACGAGGCATCGGCTGGAATGACCGCATGGAAATGGGCGCTCTCGCACACCGACCCAATGTCGGCCAAACGTTCACTCATTTGCACGCCCGGGGTGTCGATCAAAACCAACCGGCGGCCCGACAACTCATCGAGCAGCAATTTGAGGGTGGCCACATTGTTGGCCCGGAAGCAGTCGACGCCTGATTGGGCGCTGAGCAATTGGGTCTGGTTCCAAGCGCCAGCACGCTGATCGTTGTAGCTGATGATGGCCACTTTCTCGCAGCCTTGGTCCATGGCGGCGTGATTGGCCAACCGTGAAACCATCAACGTTTTACCCGCGCCCGATGGGCCCGCCAGCACATGCACACCTTGCGCAGGCATGTCCGCGCCAATGTCTTGCAAAGAGTGTGACAGTTGGCGACGGATCTCTACCATCGCCTCGTCCATCTCTTCATGGTCTTTGATGCTGTCCATCAGCAAGGCCCGCAGTGCTGCAGGAATGGGGGCCTCGTTGAGGGCATTGCGCAGGGGCAACAGACCGCGCGCCAAAGGCACACCGCCTTGCCACATGGCCATTTGCTGGCCGATTTTGAATTCTTTGCGCAGGTTGGACAGTTCATCGCGCACCATGGCCACAATTTCTCGCCCACGCAAGTAATCGCGCTCGTCGTGAACCGCCTTGTCCGCTTCGTTGGCCACCGAGATTGTTTCCATCACTGCCGCGGTCTTTGCCTCGGCATTGCGTGGCATCTCTTTGCGCCGGTTCAGATCCAAGGATTGACCCAACAGTTCGGCAAATGGCCCTTGTTTGATGGCTGGTGCTGGTTTGACGATCGGTGTCACCTCGTCTTCTTGCAAGGCCAACTCGGCCGGCATGGGCTCAATATCGACCGCCACGATCAATTCGGTTTGGCCACGCACTTGGCAGCTGGAGATGACCAGCACGTCGTTGCCGTACAAGGCGACCGCTTTTTCATTGGCCGACTTGACGTCGCGGGCAAGGATTCGCTTGAGTTCCATGGTTATTCTCGGTTCTGTGGGTTTCAATCAAAAATCATTTGGCCTGGGCGGATACGGTGTGTATCACTTTGACCGGTTGGTCATCAGGAATTTCGCTGTATGACAACACGGTGAGGTCGTTGACGCGATAACGCGCTGCTTTGGACAACCAACCGCGGATCACAGGCGACACCACCAACACAGCGGGGTGACCCTCTTCTTCCACGGCTCGGGCGCCATCGCGCATGGCGGCAAACAAACTCTCAGCCAATCCAGGCTCTAACACCACGGGCTGGCCAGGCTGGCTTTGTTGCAATACGTTGTGCAGCAGTTGCTCCAAGCTGGGCTCCAAAGTCATCACGGAAAGATTATTTTTCTCGTCCACCAAGGCTTGCATGATCATGCGACCCAGTTTGGGCCGAACCATGGCAGCGAGCTGCTCGGGGTCGGTGGTGCGTGCACTGGCCTCTGTCAGGGCTTCGACAATGGTGCGCATGTCGCGGATGGAAACCGATTCGTTGAGCAAGTTTTGCAAGGTGCGGGTGAGCACGCCCAGGGAGAGCTTGCCAGGCACCAGCTCTTCCACCAATTTGGGGGACTTGGCCGACAACTTGTCGAGCAACTGCTGGACCTCGTCGTGGCTGAGCAGGTCGGATGCGTTTTCACGCAACACTTTGTTCAAGTGGGTAGATATAGCGGTGCTGGCATCGACCACGGTGTAACCCAAAGTGCGTGCTTGGTCGCGCTGCGCGGGTTCGATCCACACGGCCTCCAGGCCAAATGCGGGCTCACGGGTGGGTGTACCGGGCAATTCGCCGTACACCTGACCGGGGTTGATGGCCAACTCGCGGCCGACTTTGATGTCACCTTTGCCACGCACCACACCTTTGAGCACGATGTTGTAGCTGTCGGGGTCGATGTTGAGGTCGTCGCGAATGCGCACCGGCTGGACCAAAAAGCCCAATTCGGCTGACAGCTTTTTGCGCACGCCTTTGACGCGGCCCATCAACTCGCCACCGGACTCGGGATTGACCAAGGGGATGAGCCCGTAGCCAATTTCCAAGCCAATCAGGTCGACCTGATCGACATCGTCCCAATCCAATTCTTTCGGTCCAGCTGCATTGGCCTCGGCTTCGGCCACGGCCTCTTGGGTTTCTTCGGCATCGACTTCGTTGCGCACGATCATCAAGCCCAAGCCGGCGGTGGCAGCGGCCAACGTGATGAACATCAAGTGGGGCATGCCAGGCACCATGCCCAACACCGCCAAAATGCCTGAGGAGATGAACAAAGCGCTGGGGTTGGCCAGTTGGCTGGAGGCCTGCTCGGTCATGGATTCCGAGGTGGTGACGCGGGTCACGATGATGGCGGTGGCCAGCGACAACAACAGCGATGGGATTTGGGCCACCAAGCCGTCACCAATGGTCAACAGCACATACAACTTGCCCGCTTCGCTGGCGCTCAAACCGTGTTGAATCAGGCCAATGGCCATGCCGCCCACCACGTTGATGATCAAAATCAGCAAGCCCGCAATTGCATCACCGCTGACGAATTTAGAAGCACCGTCCATGGCGCCAAAGAAATCTGACTCTTGGGAGAGTTCTTCACGGCGTTTTTTGGCGGTGGCTTGGTCGATCATGCCGGCATTCAAGTCGGCGTCGATGGCCATTTGCTTGCCGGGCATGGCGTCCAAGGTGAAACGCGCATTCACTTCCGACACGCGCCCTGCACCCTTGGTCACCACAATGAAGTTGATGATCATCAATATAGAGAAGATGATGAAGCCCACGACATAGTTGCCGCCGATCACAAACTCTCCAAAGGCCGCAATCACTTTGCCAGCTGATTCATGGCCTTCATGGCCATGCACCAAGATCACGCGGGTAGAGGCCACGTTCAGGCCCAAGCGCAACATGGTGGCAAACAGCAGCACCGATGGAAAGGATGAAAACTCCAGAGGATTGCGGGTGCCAATGGCGATCATGATGATCACCAAGCTGGCCACAATATTGAAAGTAAACAAAAAGTCCAGTAAAAGCGGTGGCAAAGGCAGGACCAACATGGCCATGATCAACAACACCAGCGCGGGTATCCCCAGACCGGCGTAGTCAAACTTGGACAAGTTCTGTCGAATCGTTGACAGTGTGAAGGTGCTCATACCGTTGAATGCTCGTTTTTTGTTTGCTTAAGTTTTCTTTACAGCCAAATCATTTGGCCACACAGAACTAGCTAAGCAATCGATGTGCCAAGTGGTGCCCAAGCTTGGCCCCAACCCAGTCGACCTTGCCTGCCCAGAAAAGCGGCATAAAGATTGCTAAAGCCTCTGACAAAACGGCAAACTATCACCAGTCACGATTCTTGCTTAGGAGTATTCAAATCCTTGTTT
>RFXS01000049.1 GCA_009921465.1 Betaproteobacteria bacterium | reverse complement strand
ACACCGTGCTCTACACCACGAACACCACGCATGCAGCCAATGAACATTTTTTCAAAAAAATTCCTTATGACCCGGTCAAGGACTTCAGCCCCGTGGCCCTGCTGTCCAAAGGCCACATGGCTTTGGTGGTACCACCCAACTCTGTGTTCAAAACGGTGGCCGACATCGTGACTGAGGCCAAAAAGCGCCCTGGTCAAATCAACTTTGGCAGTGGCAGTTCGTCGAGCCGCATGGCCAGCGAGATGTTCAAACAATTGGCGGGGGTGAACATGGTCAATGTGCCCTACAAAAGCAACCCCATGGTGATCACCGATCTGATGGGTGGTCAACTCGACTTCATGTTCACCGATGCGGCCACTGGTGTGCCCCAAATCACCGGAGGAAAACTGCGCGCCCTCGCCGTCAGCGGCACCCAGCGCTTGGCCGCCCTGTCCCAAGTGCCTACCATGGAAGAAGCGGGCATCAAGGGCTATGACATGTCATATTGGAATGCAGTCTATTTGCCCGCCGGGGCCGCACCGAACTTGGTCAAAAAACTCAATGAGATGTTGTCCAAAGCCGGATCACACCCCTCGGTTCAATCCTTCATGGCGTCCACCAGCGGCGAAGTGTCTTTCACCAGCCCAGAGGGCTTGGCCGCGTTTCAAGCCGCCGAGTCGCAACGCTGGGGCCGGGTGGTGCGCGCAGCGGGAATTGAGCCCGAGTGAGCCCCTGTGGGCCACCAACACAATCATCCCATCAAAGGAGCTTCAACATGACCTCAATGACGCTGGCAGAATTCACAGCCCAGGCCCAAGCTGAAGGGTATGACCAAGTATTGGTGCGCGAATGGGAGCCCAATTTGCAACTTGACACGCACACCCACCCTTTCGGTGCCAGCGTTTTGGTGATCCGGGGCAGTTACAGCTTCACGGTGGGCGAACAGGTGCGTCAATTGAAACCGGGCGACACGTTCAAGCTGGCCAAAGATGTGCCGCACGCCGAACACTACGGGCCCGAGGGTGCCACCATTTGGGTGGCTCGGGCCAACTGATCAACGCCGCCAGTCCATCACTGGCGCAGGCACCAAGCTCAGTCGGTCAATCCACTGGCACGCCGCACCTCAATGCGAATTTCTTCCGTCAAGCGCGCTTTGAGCTCAGAAAATGCCTGGGTTGTTTTGACCGAATAGTGCCGGGGGTAAGGCAAATCCACTGACCAGTCGCACTTGATGCGCCCAGGGCGCGCACTCATGACCACCACCCGGTTGCCCATGAAAATGGCTTCGTCGATGTCATGGGTCACAAACAACACGGTTTTGCGCTCTGACTGCCAGATGTCTTGCAACAGCTCTTGCATCAATTCCCGGGTTTGGTGATCAAGGGCACCAAATGGTTCGTCCATCAACAAAATGCGTGGGTCATTGGCCAATGCACGGGCCAAAGCGGTGCGCTGTTGCATGCCACCCGACAACTGCTTGGGGTAGTGCGCCGCAAAATCTTGCAGACCCACCTTGTTTAAAAAATGCCACGCTTTCTCTTGCTGCTGGGCCACAGGCATGCCCTTCTCACGCAAGCCAAAGCACACGTTTTGAAGCACATTGAGCCACGGAAACAAGGTATAGCTTTGAAACACCATGCCGCGATCAGCCCCCGGTTGGGTGACGATTTGGCCGTCCAAACGAATCTGCCCGGCACTGGGGGTGTCCAAGCCTGCCACCATGCGCAGCAAAGTCGATTTACCGCAACCTGATGGGCCCAAAATGGTGACAAAGTCGTTTTCTGCCACGTCCAGATCGGTCGCCAACAAAGCCTGGGTTGCACCGCCTTGACTGTGAAACGTTTTGGCGACCTGAGAAATTTGTAGAACAGACATGGCTTAACCGATGCGGGCCCAGGGAAAGAGCCAGCGGTTAAAGGCCTTGAACCCCATGTCGGTGACCAAGCCAATCAAGCCAATGACTATGATGCCGAAAATGATTTGATCGGTGGCCATCAGAGATTGGCTGTCGGTGATCATGTGGCCAATGCCATTGGATGCACCGATCAGTTCGGCGACGATGACATAGGTCCAAGCCCAACCCAAAACCATGCGCAAGGTCTCGGCCATTTCGGGTGCCGAACTGGGCAACAAAACGCGCGCAACCACTCCCCGGTCTTTGGCCCCCAAGGTGTAGGCGGCCTCGACCAAATCGCGCCGCGTATTGCCCACCGACACCGCAACCATCAATACCAACTGAAAAAATGAACCTATGAAAATCAAAGCGAGTTTCTGGGCCTCACCGATACCGGCCCACAAAATCAACAATGGGATGAATGCCGAGGCTGGTAAGTAACGGGCAAAGCTCACAAAGGGTTCAAAAAAGGCTTCGATCGGTTTGTAGGCGCCCATCAATACGCCCAACGGAATGGCGCACACCGCGGCGATCCAAAAACCACCCAGCACCCGCCACACCGTCATGGCGATGTCAAATGCAAAGCCCTGGTTGAGCAACAGGTCCACACCAGAGCGCACCATGGTGATGGGGTCGGCCAAAAAGGTTTTGGAAACATAGCCACCCAAGGTGGCAAAGGCCCAAATCCCAAAAAACAAAACAAAGAAGGCCACGCCCAGCACCACCTTGGCGCTGGGCGAGACCGCTTGCAATGGGCGCATCAGGCCTTAACGGATGAACCGTGTATCGGCCAGCTTGCTCATGTCAGGCAACTGCTTGATGATGCCCACCTCCATCAAGAGTTCTGCGGCCTCTTTGCTGAACTGCGCGTGCTCACCACTGAAGAACTTGACATTGGCGGCACGGTCTTGCCAACGCAAATATTTTTGGCTGGCTTCAAACTGATCGGCAGATTGCTTGACATCAGCGCCCATGATTTCAAAACTTTTGCGCGGGTCTTTGGCAATCATCTCAACCGCCTCAAAGTAACTGTCTGCCAATGCCTTGGCCGCTTTGGGGTTGTCGGCCAAAAATTTGGGCGTGCAACCGAAGGTGTCCATGATCATGGGGTAGTCCAAGGTGGTGGCAATGATCTTGCCCGCCTCGGGCTTGGCACGCACTGCACCCAAATACGGTTCGTAGGTCAACGCGGCATCAATGCCAGCAGTACCAGCGATCATGGCGTTGGCAGCGGCCTGGGGTTCTAAGTTGACAACCTTCACATCTTTGGTGGACAAGCCGTTTTTCTTGAGCATCCAGGCCAAAGTGAAATAAGGGGCAGTGCCCGGCGCACTGGCTGCCACGGTTTTGCCCTTGAGGTCGCTGATTTTGGCGATCTCGGGCTTGACCACCATGCCATCGGCTCCATAGCTTTTATCGAGTTGGAAAATTTGGGTGGTGGCCACGCCATTGGCGTTCCAAACAACCCATGTTTCTACGGTCGTGGCGGCACATTGCACGTCACCAGAGGCGATGGCCAGATGGCGGTCTTTTTGTGGAATTTTTTTCAGACTGACATCCAGCCCGTTCTTTTTGAAAATGCCGGCCTCTTTGGCCAGGGTCAAAGGGGCAAAGCCCGTCCACCCGGAGAAACCAATACCCACTTTGGTTTCTTGGGCATGGCCAGCAATGGCTGATAAAAGCATTGCACTGGCAATGAGGGTTTTTTTCATGATGGGCTTCCTTTCAGGGGTTGAAGATGGCAAATAAACTGACGGCTGATCAAACAATCATGGGCAACTGCAAGCTGTGGGCTTGGGCGCAAGCCACGGCACTTTCGTAGCCCGCATCAGCGTGGCGCATCACGCCCGTGGCTGGGTCATTGAACAAAACCCGGCGAATTTTCTCATCTGCCTGGGTTGTGCCGTCACACACCAACACCACGCCTGCATGTTGAGAATAACCCATGCCCACACCGCCCCCATGGTGCAGGCTCACCCAGGTGGCGCCACTGGCCGTATTGAGCAAGGCATTGAGCAAGGGCCAGTCGCTGACGGCATCGCTGCCATCGCGCATGGATTCGGTTTCGCGGTTCGGCGAGGCCACCGACCCGCTGTCCAAGTGGTCGCGACCGATGACGATGGGCGCTTTGAGCTCGCCGCTTCGCACCATCTCATTGAAGGCCAAACCCGCCAAATGGCGCTCGCCCAAGCCAATCCAGCAAATGCGCGCTGGCAGGCCCTGGAAGTGGATGCGCTCTTGCGCCATGTCCAACCACCGGTGCAAATGCTTGTTATCGGGAAACAAGGCTTTCATCTTGGCATCGGTTTTATAGATGTCGTCGGGATCGCCGCTCAATGCCACCCAGCGAAAAGGCCCCACCCCTTTACAAAACAAAGGGCGAATGTAAGCAGGCACAAAACCGGGGTAGTCAAAAGCATTGGCCACACCAAAATCTTTCGCCACTTGGCGCAGGTTATTGCCGTAATCGACCGTGGGAATGCCCATGGCATGAAAGTCCAGCATGGCCTGTACGTGCACGGCACATGATGCGCCCGCAGCCTGGGCCAGAGCCGCTTTTTGGTCTGGGTCTTTTTGGGCATCATGCCAACGCTGCACTGACCAGCCGGCGGGCAAGTAGCCATTGAAAATATCGTGCGCCGAGGTTTGATCGGTCACGATATCAGGTCGCAAACCACCAGACTTTGCCTGCGCCACCAACTGCGGTAGCAACTCGGCGGCATTGCCACACAAAGCCACAGATACCGCCTCTTTGCGCGCTGTGTGCTGGGCCATCAAGGCCAAGGCCTCTTTCAAATCGGCAGCTTGTTTGTCGACATAGCCGGTTTTGAGTCGAAAGTCGATGCGTGACTGTTGGCACTCAATGGTGAGCGAACAGGCCCCCGCAAAGGTGGCCGCCAAAGGCTGAGCACCACCCATCCCACCCAAGCCTGCGGTCAATATCCAACGCCCACTCAAGTCACCTTGGTAGTGCTGTCGAGCAGCCTCCACAAACGTTTCGTAAGTCCCTTGAACAATGCCTTGACTGCCAATGTAAATCCAACTGCCTGCCGTCATTTGGCCGTACATCATCAAACCAGCGCGGTCGAGTTCATTGAAGTGTTCCCAGGTAGCCCATTTGGGGACCAGGTTGGAGTTGGCCAGCAACACCCTAGGCGCACCCTCATGGGTGCGAAAAACCCCAACAGGTTTGCCCGATTGAATGAGCAAGGTTTCATCGGGTTTGAGTTGTCGCAAGCTGATCAAAATGGCCTCGAAACAATCCCAGTTGCGCGCCGCTTTTCCAATGCCGCCGTAGACGACCAATTCGTGCGGATTTTCCGCCACGGCTGGATCCAAATTATTTTGGATCATGCGGTAAGCCGCTTCAATTTGCCAGTTGGCGCAACTGATGGCGCTGCCTCGTGGCGCACTGACAACACGGGGACCGTGGGCCATGTGCTGGTGTACAGAAAGATCGGTCATGGCATTGAGAAATGTATCGACAAGTGGTGATGCTAGTTGTCTATACAAGTTGTGTCAACTGGGTTAGCATGGTAATCATGGTCACTGCCCTGCCCGCCTACCGAGAGGTGATTCAGCACATCCAGACCCGCATCAGCGAAGGCGTGTGGCGTGCTGGCGATGCGGTGCCCAGCGAAAACGACTTGATGCGTCAATTTGGCGTCAGCCGCATGACCATCAACCATGCCATGCGCGAACTGTTGTCCAAAGGTTTGATTCGCCGAGTCAAGGGTTCGGGCACGTTTGTGGCCGAGCTCTCGCCCATTTCCTCGCGCTTGATACTGCGTGACATCCACGAAGAAATTGTGGAGCGCGGTCATGCCCACAGTTGTCGGATTTTGCACTGCTCTCAAGAACATGCCAGCGTCGGGCTGGCCCGATCCTTGGGTTTGCGCAAGGGGTCAGCGGTGTATCACAGCACCTTGCTGCACCTGGAGAACGGCCACCCCATCTTGCTGGAAGACCGCTACGTCAACCCAGCCGTTTCCCCCGATTATTTGGGTTTGGATTGGTCGCAAATCACCCCGACCCAACACCTGCTGCAAGTCGCACCCATCACGCAAGCGAGCTATGCGATTGAGGCTTGTATGCCCAGCACCCTTGAGGCCATCCAATTGCGCATCGATCACACAGAGCCTTGCTTGGTGATGGTGCGGCGCACCGTCAGCGGCGCCCACGTGGCCTCTTTGGCGCGCCACCTGTACCCCGCCTCGCGCTACCGGTTCGAAGGCCAGTTCGAGGCGGGCAGCGCATGAGTTGGCAAACCAGCGCCTTGTCCAACGCCACGCCTGTGCCTTGGCGCAACGGTGGCGGGATAACGCGTGAATTGGCCACATACCCCCGCACAGGTCCATGGCAATGGCGCATATCGGTGGCCGATGTGGCCAGCAATGGCCCCTTTTCTCGCTTCGAGGGCGTGCACCGGTGGTTTGCTGTGCTCAGTGGTGCTGGCGTGTTGCTGGATGTCGGTGGCGTGGTGCACCGATTGGGTCCCACCGATGGAGCGATCAATTTTTCTGGCCAAACCCCGGTGGATTGCCAGTTGATGGGTGGATCTACGCTGGACTTCAACCTGATGTGCCATGGCTGCACCGCTGACCTGCACCGTGTGCGTGAGCCCCATGCCTTGACGGTGTCGACCCAAACGACCGTGGGTGTTTTTGCACTCAGCGCAAGCAGCCTGGGGTGCAATGACCGGGTCGTGCCATTGCCCGCGCAGACCTTGGCCTGGCACCTGCCCGATACAGACTGCGTGTGGCAACTGCACACCACTCATGCATTGGTATTTCAAATCACGGTTGACTGACCATGCCGCACGCCACCCACATCCTGACCAATTGCCGTTTGGCCACCATGGTTGGATCCCACATCAACGACTTGGGCCTGATCGACGACGCCGCATTGGTCTGGCAAGGCCAGACCATTCAATGGGTGGGTCCCCGATCAAATTTACCCACCCCATGGCCCCAGGCCGCACAGATGCACGATGGCCAAGGCGCACTCGTCACGCCTGGCCTGATCGACTGCCACACCCATTTGGTTTATGGAGGCGACCGCGCCGATGAGTTTGGCATGCGACTGCACGGAGCCAGTTATGAAGACATTGCCAAAGCAGGGGGTGGCATTGCCTCCACTGTCAAAGCCACCCGGGCCGCCAATAGCGACGACTTGCTGGGCCAAAGCCTGCCCCGCTTGGATGCTTTGCTGGCCGATGGCGTCACCACCATTGAAATCAAATCAGGCTACGGTTTATCCCTGGTCGATGAGCGCAAATGCTTGCAAGTGGCGCGCAAGCTTGCACAAGCGCGGGGCGTCCAAGTGCGCACCACCTTTTTGGGTGCCCATGCCTTGCCGCCCGAATTTACAGCTCGCGCAGACAACTACATCGAGGTGGTGGTGGACATGATGCCCCACTTGCACGAGGAGGGTTTGATCGACGCGGTGGACGTGTTTTGTGAACGCATTGCCTTTGACCTGACCCAAACCAAGCAGGTATTTGACGCAGCCCAGGCACTGCAACTGCCTGTCAAACTGCATGCCGAGCAACTCAGTGACAGCGGTGGCGCTGCATTGGCGGCGCGCTATGGCGCACTGAGCTGCGATCACCTCGAGTGGCTCAGCACGAGCGGGGCTAAAGCCATGGCCCAAGCCGGCACCACAGCGGTGCTGTTACCAGGTGCGTTTTATTTTTTACGCGAAACCCGCGTCCCTCCGGTCGATTTGTTGCGCCAGCACGGTGTGCCCATGGCCATATCCACGGACTGCAACCCGGGCAGCTCTCCTTGCACTTCGCTTTTGCTGATGCTCAGCATGGCTTGCACCTTGTTTCGGCTCACCCCCGAAGAAGCGGTCTGCGGCGTCACCCGACACGCGGCACGTGCGCTCGGACTGGCCGACCGCGGGCAGTTGCAAGCGGGCATGCGCGCTGACCTGGCACTTTGGAACGTACCCCACCCCACCCACCTGTGCTACAACTTTGGCAGCCACCCGTTGAAACACCGAGTTCACGCTGGCCACTGGCCCAGCACTGGAGATTGATCCCATGACCTTGCCTGTCTTTGAACTGACCCCAGGGCGCATTGCGTTGTTGGTGAGCATGCCCCACATGGGCACAGACTTCCCGGACGATTTACGCGCACCCTTTGTGCCGCGCGCCCTCGACGCCGAGGACGCTGATTGGCACATGAATCAGCTGTACGACTTTGTGCGTCAGATGGGGGCCAGTGTGTTGCGCCCGCATTTTTGCCGCTATGTGATCGACCTCAATCGCCCGCCCGACGATGCACCCATGTACCCCGGCGCGTCCAATACCGAACTGTGCCCAACTCGATTTTTCACTGGCGAACCCTTGTACCGTGCGGGACATGCCCCCGACACTTTGGAGCGCGAACGACGCCGTGCACTGTATTGGCAGCCCTACCACCAAGCATTGCAAGATGAACTGAATCGATTGCGCGCCAACCATGGCCACGTGTTGCTATGGGAAGCGCACAGCATTCGGTCGCGCCTGCCCTGGCTGTTTGATGGCAAGCTGCCCGACCTCAATGTGGGCACCGCCGATGGCGCGGCTTGTGATCCGCGCATAGCCCAAGCGGTGATGGACATTTGCCAAACTCAACATCAATACACCCATGTGCTCAATGGCCGCTTCAAAGGCGGGTACATCACCCGCCGCTATGGCGCTCCCCATCAAGGTGTGCATGCTGTCCAACTGGAAAAGTGCCAAAGCATTTACATGCAAGAAACCGCGCCCTACAGGTACTTGTCTGAAGTGGCACAAGACGTCCAACCCCTGCTGCACCAAATGGTGCAATCGGCTTTTGCAACCATGCAAGCGTTGCACGCATGAAGTACTGGTCGCCCCAGGCCTGGGTCCAAGGGGAATGGCTTACCCATGTGTTGCTGGAAGCAGATGAGACTGGCCACTGGTCTGATATTCGCCCCCATACGCCTGCGCACAGCGTTGAACAGGCCATTCGACTGGGTTTGGTGTTGCCCGGTCTGGTCAACGCCCACAGCCATGCGTTTCAGCGTGCGATGGCGGGCATGGCTGAGCGCCGCCACGGAGCAGCACCCGGTGACGACTTTTGGGGGTGGCGCGAGCGCATGTACCAAGTGGCTTTGCGCATCAGCCCAGAACAACTGGAAGATGTGGCGGTATTTTTATACCAAGAGATGCTGCAGTGTGGCTTTACCCATGTGTGTGAGTTTCATTACCTGCATCGCGATACCCAAGGTCATGCCTACGCAGACCCGACCGAGATGAGCTGGGCCTTGGTGCGTGCGGCACAGCGCACCGGCATTGGACTGACCCTGTTACCCACCTTGTACATGCACAGTGGACTGGGAGCCACAGCGCTGACACAAGCGCAACGCCGTTTTGCCTCTACCCCCGACACAGTGCTGGCCTTGCAGCAAACCCTGGCCAAACACATAGACCAGCAGCAACTGACCACCCTGATGCATGCGGGTGCTGCCATCCACTCCTTGCGCGCGGTCGATGGGGGCGCGATGCGCGAGTTGGCACAAGCCCTGCCAACACAACCACTGCACATCCATGCCGCCGAGCAAAGCCGCGAAGTGCAAGACTGCCTGACCCATTTGGGCCAGCGGCCTGTGGAGTGGTTGCTCGAGCACGTGGGCCTGGACAAACGCTGGCACTTGATTCACGCCACGCACAGCTTGCCCCACGAATTACAAGGGCTGGCCCAAGCGGGTGCCTCGGTGGTGGTGTGCCCCAGCACCGAGGCCAATTTGGGTGACGGGGTGTGGGACATGCCCAATGCGATGCAGCAGGGTTTGACTTGGTCCATTGGCACCGACAGCCACGTCAACCGGGCGTGGACGACGGAGCTCCTGGGCTTGGAATACAGCCAGCGCTTATTGCACCAGCAACGCAACGTGGCCGCCAGCGCCAGCGTCCATCCCAGCAGTGCCGCCGTTTTGTTTGAGTGTGCCTTGAACGGCGGCAGTGCCGCCAGTGGATTGCCTTTGGGAGGTATTTGCAAAGGCCAACGCGCCGACTTTCAGTCGTTTGACACCCGCCACCACGCGTTGCTGGGCATCCCAGCAATGCACCTGCTCGATGCACTGGTGTTTTCCAGCCCCCATGCCCTTCCCAGCCAAGTCGGTGTGGCAGGGCGTTTGATCACACCGCTTGACAGCGCCTCAGCTTGGACGCGCACCATGCAGGCGTTATGGATTTGATCCCGCCGCTGGCGCTGGCGCGGCCACAACAAACATCAAACCAGGTTTGATGGGTTTTCGCAATGCCAACAACAGCTTGACCACACCCTAATCAAGAATGTGGATGGGCATGGTGGGCACTTGCAGCACATGGGGCGCCACAATGGTGTTGGTCAATGTGCCCAAACCGCTGACCTCCAACTCCATCACATCACCATGCTTGAGGAAACGGCCCAGCTCATTGCCACATCCCCCGCCCACGGTGCCAGAACCAATGATTTCACCCGCGTAAAAGGTCTCCGCATCCGAAGCGTGGCTGACGATGGCGGCAAAGCTGTGTTGCATCTCGGCGCTGGAGCCACGCGACCACTCCTCACCGTTGACCCTGGCGAGCATGGTCAATGCCTGAGGATCGGGCACTTCATCGGCCGTGACCAACCACGGGCCCATGGCGTTGCCGGTGTCAAAATCTTTGCCCTTGGCAGGGCCCAGGCCGGTTTGCATTTCGATGTACTGGGCATCCCTGGCCGAATAATCGTTGAACACCATGTAACCAAAAATACAGTCCAAGGCTTTTTCGATGGGCACATCTTTGCCTGAACGGTTGGTGACGATGGCCACTTCCAACTCATAGTCGATGACTTGAGAATAAGCCGGCCAATGAACCGGCGCATGGGTGCCCACGATGCTAAATACATTGCCTTTGTAATAGACCGGTTTTTTAAACCAAGCGCTGGGCAACTGGATGCTGGCCGGGTCTACGCGCTCTTTGCCCTGCCCAAACAAATACCGATTGGCCCGCGATTGGCGCACATGCTTTTCAAACGCCAGGCAGTCGCGCAAGCGGCGTGGCCTGGGCAAAGGCGCCATCAATTTCACGGATGACAGTGGCAACACATGGGCGGCTTTTTGGACCAAGGTGCGTGCCGCGTCCAGGCCAGCAGGGCCTGCATCGATCAACGCCAACATGTCGCGAAACATGCCCGATGAATCGGCCGCTGTGAAGTCGATCACATGGGCCAAGTCGGCCTTCATGCAGCCAATGTGTTCAGCCCCTTGGGGCGTGATAAATGTCACCAGTTTCATTGCAGGTCTTTCAGTTTAAAAAGAGGAGGTAGAAATGCGTCACTGCACGTTCAACACAATGGTCTCAGACAGCTTTTGGTACTTCTTTTGGTCTTCCATCACCATGGTGGCAAATTCAGGCGCACTGCCACCGATGGTTTCGTAACCAATGTTCTCCAGCGCCGCCTTGACATCGGACAGGGCCAAGACCTTGTTCATTTCGGCATTGATGCGTTGGGTGACGGCCGTTGGCAATCCGGCAGGCCCAAAAATTCCGATCCATTGGTCTGGAATGGCAAAACCAGGCACACCCGCTTGGGCCACGGTGGGGATCTCTGATGCCGCTTTGGAGCGCCGTCCCTCGACAATGCCCAGTGCACGCAAGCGCCCCGATTTGATGTGTTGCAAGGTGTCGGCCAAGACAAAAATACCCACTTGTATTTGCCCACCCAACAAATCGTTCATCGCTGGGCCGCCCCCTTTGTAGGGCACAGGCACCATGTCGATGCCGGTGGTGTATTTGAGCAAGTCGCCCGCCAACTCTTGGGCCGATCCAGAGGCGGCCACACCATACGACAGCTTGCCCGGATTCTTTTTGGCATAAGCAATGAATTCGCCCAAGTTTTGCACGGGCAATGAAGGGTGCACCACGATGCAGCGGTTGTTGTAGGCCGCTGCGATGATGGGCGTGAAGTCTTTCACCGCGTCATATGGCATTTTTTTGTTGAAAAATGGCACGGTCAAATGCGACGCCGGGTTGAGCAGCAAGGTGTATCCGTCGGCAGGGGCTTTGGCCACAAAATCGGTGCCAATGACCGAATTGCCTCCGGCTCGATTTTCAATCACCACAGGTTGGCCCATGAAGCCTGCGAGCTTTTGCGCCACGATGCGGGCAAATGCGTCGGTCGCGCCTCCGGCTTGATAAGCCACCACCAGTTTGATGGGGCGTTGCGGATAGGACTGTGCATGCGCCCACAAAGGCCACAGCAGGCACAGCCAGCACAGTTTTAAAAATTTCATGAGACAACTTCCTTTAACAGTTGCAACACCTGTTGCTTGGCCCGGGCTTCGATGGTTTCGTCGTCCGCACTCAAGGCTTGCGCCGCAATCACAGCCAGCGCCGCTGCCCTGCCAAATGATTGCAATGCATCGTGCGATGCACCCTGGGATGCGGGCGTGACGCTCAACACATATTCGTGCGCATAGGTTCTGGTTTTTCCGTCCCACAACATGGGTTGGGGCAAGGCGGGCGTTTCCCCTTGCAAATTGGCTTGAATGGCTTTGGCCAACAGGCGGCGAAACATCACCACCCCTCGGTCGGTGGTGCCCAGGTGTTCGGTGCGCCGATTGGCCACTTGTCCTTGGCTGGCCACTGCATCGTAGTCACCAGGTTCGCGCTGCCGCTCTTTGTAAGGCCGCTCGTCGGTTTGCCCGATCAGGCCAGCTTTATCAACGCCCAGGTCGTCTGGTTGGATCTGCCCGTAGGGCGTGTATTTGGGGTTGAAGTGCACATAGCCAATATAGTGGCAATTGACATCGTCAATGGGCGTCACCCATCGGGTGCGGCCACATCCGATGCGAAAACTGTCATCTGAGGCTTTGTTGTTGGAACCCGTGAACTGCCCGATGTTGGGCATGATGATGTCGCTGGCACGCACAAACACCTTGCCATTGACCAATCGGGTGGCCATGGACAAAAAGCCCATGGGGGTGTCCACAAAATCCAGCGCAGGCAACACCTTGAACGCGTCAGAGAATTGGCTGCTCACAATGGCGTGCAAAAAAACATTGTGGATGGGGTCGCAAGCGTTCTCCACCACTTGCAGCCAATTGCAAGGCATGTGAAAGCGAAACGGCACCGGTTGATTGCCCTCATCTTTGGCAAAAGTGTCGAGCACCGGCAACTCGGGCATGCTCTCGGGCGGGCCCAAGTAGGCGAACAACAAGCCATGGAGTTCGCGCACGGGGTAAGCCCCTTGCTTGAAGTTGTGCTTGATCTTGCTGCTCGGGGGTTCGGCGGGTGTTTCCAAAATCGTGCCGTCGATATCGAACTTCCAGCCGTGGTAGCAGCATTGGATGCCTTTGTCCGCAGGGATGCCAAACTCCAGCGATGTGCCACGGTGCAAGCAATGCTTGTGCAACAAACCGATGCGCCCTGCGCGGTCGCGAAACACCACCAAGTCTTCCCCCATCAACCGCAAGGCCACGGGCAGGTCTTGTAACTCGCTGGCCAACATAAATGGATGCCAATAACGCCGCAGGTATTGACCGCCTGGGGTTTGCGGGCCCACTGCGGTTAAAAAATCTTCGCCGTTGGTATCCAGACCACTGGGGCGCATAGGCTCTGACATGGATGCACTCTTTCTGTTTTTTCGACTGGCCATGGTGCTGCCTGCAACCGGGACTGTCAATGCAAGGATTCCCCCATTTTTTGACATCGGATTTAGAAGCGTTCATGCCCAGCACCCGTGTTGGGTGTCGCATTCCATGGCATGATCAAAAGCATCACCTTTGACCATGCAACACAGCTTGCCCAGGCATGACCCACACAGTGCCAAGCCCTGGATTTTGAGGGTGATCTGATTTCAACCCCAACTGGAGACAAGCACATGCAGGTTTTTCACGCGCGCAAAGATGGCGCATCTTCCGAGTCGCGCTCAGGCACCTTCACTGGCACCGTTTGGGGCGACCCCATCATGCCCACCACCGACAACGTGACCATCGGCAACGTGTTTTTCACACCCGGCGCACGCACCCATTGGCACCAACATGAGTTGGGCCAAATGCTCAACGTGATCGCCGGCAGTGGCTGGGTCTGCCTGGAGGGGCAACCCCCACAACGCATCCGCACGGGCGACGTGGTTTGGATCAGGCCCCACGAGCGTCACTGGCATGGGGCAGACAAGGACAGCTATATGCTGCACACCGCCACCTCCATTGGCAAAACCGATTGGAGCAGCGCCGTGACCGATGACCAATACCCTGGCGCTTAAAAACAAGCTGGGACCCACTTGGCTTTGGCCATGGCCAGGTCTGACGATGGATTTGACGAAACCAACGAAAAAGCCCCAACAGTCTCCTGTTGGGGCTTTTGGCCAAAGCGGTAACTGCTATCAACGGCCGGTGGGTGACCTTGACAAAAAGGAAACCGATGCCACGCTTTGGGTGTTCAAAAATGAGCGGTTGCTCACACCAGACGACCCCGCAGAACC
>RFXS01000048.1 GCA_009921465.1 Betaproteobacteria bacterium | reverse complement strand
ACGGCTGTTGACAGAGCGAATTTCAAAACCCAGCCGCAATGGGGGGGATGCTGAGGTGGGGGAAGACGCCAGCAGCACCTGGGTGCTGGCGTATCCGGTCATGCTGTAAATGGGCACGGTGAAAAGTGGGCTGTCAAAAGGCGATTATCTCAGGGACAACCACTGCGAAGATTCGTCATTGTGATATGCGGGACAATTGGCGGCTTTTCACCCTGATTGAATGGATACTTTTCTACCATGACCTTGCCTGCATCACGCCAAAGCCGAGCCGTTGACCAAATGCGCCCTGTGCGCATTACCCGCCACTACACGATCCACGCCGAAGGTTCGGTGTTGATTGAGTTTGGTCAAACCAAGGTCTTGTGCACAGCTTCTGTGGAAGAAAAGGTGCCACCCCACAAACGTGGATCGGGCCAGGGCTGGGTCACAGCCGAGTACGGCATGTTGCCCCGTGCCACCCACACGCGCAGCGACCGGGAGGCTGCGCGCGGCAAGCAAAGTGGACGCACCCAAGAGATTCAGCGCTTGATTGGCCGCTCATTGCGGGCCGTGTTCGATTTGCAAGCCCTGGGCGAGCGCACCATTCAAATTGACTGCGATGTATTGCAAGCCGATGGGGGTACCCGCACGGCCAGCATCACCGGTGCATATGTGGCGGCTCACGATGCCGTCAGTTTTTTGCTGGCCAGTGGAAAAATCAGCCAGTCTCCCATCACCCATGCGGTGGCGGCAATTTCTGTGGGCATCCTTCAAGGCACCCCTTTGCTGGACCTGGAGTACACCGAAGACTCGGCATGTGACACCGACATGAATGTGGTGATGACGGGCGCAGGTCATTTTGTCGAGGTCCAAGGTACCGCAGAAGGCGCGGCTTTTACCCGGCCTGAAATGGACCGCTTGTTGGGATTGGCTGAAAAAGGCATTCAAGAACTGTTTGCCTTGCAGCAAAAAGCCCTGGGCTGATGAGCGAGGCCATGCGCAGTTTGGTTTTGGCGTCCAATAACGCGGGCAAGTTGGCCGAGCTGCAAGTGCTGTTTGCACCGCTGGGTTGGCAATTGCGGCCGCAATCTGAATTCAACACGCCCGAGGCCGATGAACCGTTCCACACCTTTGTAGAAAACGCGTTGGCCAAGGCGCGCCACGCTGCAGCCCACACCGGCATGCCCGCCGTGGCTGACGATGCCGGTTTGTGTGTCGATGCCTTCAATGGCTTGCCAGGCGTGCAAACCGCCCATTACGCCACCCAGTTTGGATATTCCAAGGGTGACGCCAACAATGTGCGTGCTTTGCTCGAGCAACTCGATGGGGTCACCCAGCGGCGCGCTGCTTTGGTCAGCACCTTGGTGGCAGTGAGAAACCCGCAAGACCCAGAACCCTTGATTGCCATGGGCCGTGTGGTGGGCGAGATCACCGCCGCCCCGCGTGGCAGCCATGGCTTTGGGTTTGACCCGGTGATGTTCATCCCGGAATTGGGCAAAACCTTTGCCGAGTTAGATCCAGACGTCAAAAACCAATACAGCCACCGCGGACGGGCCGCCCGCCAATTGGTTGCGCTCATGCAAGCGCAATGGGTCAGCCCTTGAGCGCATCGAAAGCCGGTCTCGATCTCGCCAAGCTGGGCGAGGCTGCGCATTGGCTGCGGCCGGGTACCTTGCAGTTGCCTGCATTGCCCCCGTTGTCTTTGTATGTGCATTTACCGTGGTGCTTGAAAAAATGCCCCTATTGCGACTTCAACTCCCATGCCTGGGGCAGCGACAAGGGCGAGTTGCCGCAAGCGGCTTATCTGCAAGCATTGGTCGC
The DNA here is from genome assembly GCA_009921465.1 of Betaproteobacteria bacterium. GTDB lineage: Bacteria > Pseudomonadota > Gammaproteobacteria > Burkholderiales > Burkholderiaceae_C > Limnohabitans. The sequence goes on along the minus strand of RFXS01000048.1, from coordinate 12,960 downwards.
AGACTTGCAGCAGTCGTTACCCTTGGTGTGGGGCCGACCGGTGCACAGTGTGTTCTTGGGTGGGGGCACGCCCAGCTTGTTCGAGCCTTGGGCGATTGAACAATTGCTGGGGCAAATCAGGGCCATGTTGCCCTTGGTGCCCGATTGCGAAATCACCCTCGAGGCCAACCCCGGCACCTTTGAAACCGACCGCTTCCATGGCTATCGCGCGGCAGGCGTGACACGTTTGTCTGTGGGGGTGCAAAGTTTTCACAACGACAGCTTGAGGGCTTTGGGGCGGGTGCATGATGCCCACCAAGCCGTGGCCGCTGTGCAGGAAGCAGCCCAGGCATTTGACACCTTCAACATCGATTTGATGTATGCCCTGCCTGGACAAACCTTGAGTGCTTTGCAGCACGATTTGGACACCGCTTTGGGGCTGTCACCACCGCACTTGTCCATTTACCACTTGACCATTGAGCCCAATACGTGGTTTGAGCGCCACCCCCCTGTGTTGCCGCCCGAGGACGAAGCCTGTGACATGCTGGACATGATCACCCAGGGCACGGCAGAGCAGGGCATGGCGCGCTACGAAGTCTCGGCCTATGCCCAGCGGGGGCACGCCTGCTGGCACAACACCAATTACTGGCAATTTGGTGATTACTTGGGCATTGGGGCGGGTGCACACAGCAAAATCAGTTTTCCGCACCGTGTGTTGCGCTTGATTCGCTATCGCGACCCTGCGCTGTACCAAAAGCAGGCCATGCTCGGTCAAGCGGTCAGCCAGGGCAATGAGGTCGCGCGCAAAGATTTGGCTTTTGAGTTTGCGCTCAATGCATTTCGCCTTAAATCCGGATTTGCGCTGACCGATTTCAGCGCCCGAACGGGCTTGCCCTTGAGCGCCCTTGAGCCTGCATTGGCGCAAGCGCAGCAACGCGGGTTGATCGAGCAAGTGGACCAGCGGGTCAAGCCCAGCGAGCGTGGCTTTGATTTTTTAAACGATCTGGTGGAGTTGTTTTTGCCGCCCGATGGCAAAACCACGGCGGTTTCAGCGGCGCAAGAGCAGCCGTTGGTGTTCAAGCCAACTCATTGACGGCGCTTTTTGCTTTGGCGCACACGCCAAAGTTCGTCGATCACCAGGGTGACGGCACCCACGCTGATGGCGCTATCGGCCACATTGAACGCGGGGAAGTGTCCGCCCGCAAACAAGGGTGCCAAAAAAGACCAATGAAAATCGGCGAAGTCGATCACGTGGCCGTAAAAAATGCGGTCTAACACGTTGCCCACGGCGCCACCGAGGATCAGTGAAATGGCCAGGCAAAACAATTTTTGTTTTGGGTGGTTGCGCAGCATCCACACCATGAAAACCGCCGCCACTGTGCCCAGACCGATGAAAAACCAGCGCTGCCAACCAGATGCCGAAGCCAAAAAAGAAAAGGCGGCACCGCTGTTGTGAACGCGCACCAGGTTGAAAAAATCGGTCATGACCAAACTTTCGCCCCACTGAAAGTTGCCCACGATCAACACCTTGGTCAACTGGTCCAGCACCAAAACCAGCAGTGACAAAGCCAGCCACAGCTTGAGGGAGGGGGCATTGCGCGCAGCCATGCTACTGGGCTCAGGCAAACAAACGTGTTTCGCCCGCGCCATGCAGGTTGCAAATACATCGGCTGCACAGGGTGGTGTGTTTTGCATCTTGTCCGACATCGGCCCGGTAGTGCCAGCAGCGGTCGCATTTGGTGTGCGTCGAGGGCGAGACCTTTGCCAGCGGCGCATCACCTACCGCAAAATCTACGGCAGAGGTGATGAATACAAACCGCAGGTCTTGACCCAAACTTTGCAGCAAAGCATGGTCAGCATCGCTGACGCGAAGACTGACTTGGGCTTGCAAAGAAGACCCCACCTGTCCTTGGCTGCGCAGCACCTCAATTTCTTTGTTCACGGCTTCACGCAACTCGCGGATGCGTGTCCATTTGGCCAGCAACCCATCATCTGGCTTGGGCAGTTTCGAATATGTTTCGGCAAAGATGCTCTCACCTTTTCCAGCCACCGCCCAGGCCTCTTCGGCGGTGAAGCTCAAAAACGGCGCCATCCAACGCAGCATGGCTTGGGTGATGTGCCACAGCGCAGTTTGGGCGCTGCGTCTGGCGTGCGATAGGGTTTGGGTGGTGTAGAGCCGGTCTTTGAGCACATCCAAATAAAAGGCGCCCAAGTCTTCTGAGCAAAAAATCTGCAGCTTGGCCACCACGGGGTGAAACTCGTAAACGCCAAAATGTCCGCCCTCAAACACCTTGCGTTGTTCGTTGTAGTGGCCCACGATATCGGCTTGCAATTGGGCGGTGCGGCTTATGGCGTATCGATCCACTTCCAACATGTCTTGCGTTGCCACTGCATCTTTGGTGATGTCAAAGTCACTGGTGTTGGCCAGCAAAAACTTCAAGGTGTTGCGCACCCGGCGATAGGTGTCGACCACCCGCGCCAAAATTTTGTCGTCGATGTTCAAGTCGCCCGAGTAATCGGTGGAGGCCACCCACAGGCGCACGATTTCTGCGCCCAGCTTGTCGGTCACCTCTTGTGGCACCACGGTGTTGCCTAAACTTTTGCTCATCTTGCGGCCATGGCCATCGGTGGCAAAGCCGTGGGTCAACAGACCCCGATAAGGTGCGCGGTCATACAAGGCGCAGCCCAGCAGCAGTGAACTGTGGAACCACCCCCGGTGCTGGTCGTGGCCTTCCAAATAAAGATCAGCCTCTGGCCCTGTGGTGTGAAATGGGGGCCTGTCGTAGGCATCTTTGTGGCTGCCGCGCAGCACGTGCTCAAAGGTGGAGCCTGAGTCAAACCACACCTCCAAAATGTCAGTGCTTTTGGTGTATTGCTCCGGGTTGTCACCTGCCTCGGTGAGGATGTCATCAACGGTGGCACGGCTCCAGGCTTCGATGCCGCCTTTCTCCACCATCGCAGCGGCCAGGTCCAAGATGGCCATGGTGCGCGGGTGCAATTGGCCGCTGTCTTTGTGCAAAAAGAAGGGCACGGGAACGCCCCAACTGCGTTGGCGCGATATGCACCAATCGGGTCGGTTGGCAATCATGTCGCGCAAGCGGGTTTTGCCGTTCTCGGGATAAAACTGGGTTTGCTCGATCGCGTCCAGGGCGAGTTGACGCAGGGTTTTGGGCGCTTTGTCTTGGGTGAAAACACCTTCGCCCTCGTCCATGCGCACAAACCATTGCGCTGCCGCGCGGTAAATGACCGGTGTTTTATGCCGCCAGCAATGCGGGTAGCTGTGGGTGATGCCGTGCGTGGCCATCAAGCGACCCGCGTTTTTCAAGGTTTCCAAAATCACCGGCACAGCCTTCCAGATGTGCTGACCGCCGAACAGGGCAAAGTCTGGGGCGTACGCGCCGTTGCCTTGGACGGGGTTCAAGATGTCGGTGTACTTCATGCCGTGCGCGACGCAGGAGTTGAAGTCGTCTACCCCGTATGCGGGGGCACTGTGCACGATACCGGTGCCGTCGTCGGCGGTGGCGTAGTCGGCCAAATACACCGGAGCGACGCGTTGGTAGCCTGCGTCCACATCTGACAGCGGATGGTGAAATTCAATCAGATCCAGCTTGCTGCCCAAGGCGGTTGCCACCACTTGGCCGCTGAGTTGCCAACGCTCTAGGCATTTTTCGACCAGCGATTGGGCGCAGATGTACAAGCCTTTTTCTGTGTCGACCAACGCATATGTCAACTCGGGGTTGAGGTTCAAGGCTTGGTTGGCGGGAATGGTCCATGCGGTGGTGGTCCAGATGACCGCAAAGGCTTGTTTGTCCAACTTGGGCAAACCAAACGCCGATGCCAGTTTGTCGGGTTGGGCGCACAAAAAAGCCACGTCCAGCGTATCGCTTTTTTTGTCGGCATATTCAATTTCAAACTCGGCCAAGGACGAGCCGCAGTCAAAACACCAGTAAACGGGTTTCAAGCCCCGGTAGACAAAACCGCGCTCGATCACCCGCTTGAATGCGCGGATTTCTCCGGCTTCGTTGGCCGGGTCCATGGTGCGATAGGGGCGCTCCCAATCGCCCAATACGCCCAAACGCTTGAAGTCTTCGCGTTGCTGGTCGATTTGTTCGGTGGCAAAGGCGCGGCTTTTGGCCTGCATGTCGTCGCGACTGAGTTTGCGGCCGTGCAGTTTTTCAATCGCGTTTTCGATGGGCAGGCCGTGGCAGTCCCAGCCGGGGATGTATTGCGCATCAAAGCCCGCCAGTTGGCGTGACTTGACGATCATGTCCTTGAGCACTTTGTTGAGTGCGTGCCCGATGTGCAATTTGCCATTGGCGTAGGGGGGGCCGTCGTGCAGCACAAACAAGGGCTGGCCATGGCGCGCCATGCGCAGTTTTTTGTACAAGCCCTGGTCTGACCAAGCCTTTGCCCAGGCGGGTTCGCGCTTGGGCAGGTCGCCACGCATGGGAAACGGCGTGTCGGGCAGGTTCAGTGTGGCGCGGTAGTCAGAAGCGGATTCGGTCATTTTCAAACTCAAACAAGTAGGGCATGGCCAATGCCTAAAAGAGGGCGGCAAGGGCTTGGCAAGAGGTTTGCTGGCCCCGAGCGCTTCAAATTCGGTCGCGGGTGGTTTGGCGGCGTGTGTTGACGGGGCTGGGTGCGTGTTGCTCGAACCACAGACGGGCATCTACACAGTCTTGGGCAATGCCTCGCTGCAATGCCTCCAAGCTGTCGTACTTCAATTCGTCGTGTAATTTATGCAATAAGTCCACCCGAATGATTTTACCGTAGCCCCCTTGTTCGCCCAGATGGTTGGGCCACACCAAGCAATGGGTTTCCAGCAACACACGGCCGGCGTTGACATCGTTGGGGTCGATGGAGGGGCGCACCCCCAAATTGGCCACCCCGGGCAAGGCGTTTTCGCCCAACCCATGAACTTGCACCACAAAAATACCGCTGGCCGCGGGCTTCCAGTGCCTGAAACGCAAATTCAGCGTGGGGCATTGCAAGGTTCGGCCCAGCTTGCGCCCGTGCACCACATGGCCCGAAATGGCATATGGGCGGCCCAGCAATTGGGCTGCGCTGGTCATGTCACCCCGGTTCAAGGCGGCGCGCACCGCAGAACTCGACACCCGCAGCCCACGGACCTCGTAGCTTTGCATGCGTGCCACATCAAAGCCGTGCATGGCCCCGGCCGCGTCCAAGGCGGCGTAATCGCCTTGGCGTTTGGTTCCGTAACGAAAGTCGTCGCCCACCAGAACATAACGCACGCCCAAGCCTTCAACCAGCCCATGCGCCACAAAATCTTCTGGGCTTTGCAGGGCCAATTTTTCGTTGAAGGGCAAAACCACGCATTGGTCAATGCCGCAGGCAGCGAGCTCACTCAATTTGTCGCGCAGGGTGGCAATGCGAGCGGGCGCCAATTGGGGGTCTTGGGCCAAGCGGGCAAAGTGGTCGCGTGGGTGGGGTTCAAAGGTCAGCACGCAACTGGGCAGCCCTCTGTATTGGGCCTCAGAGCGCAGCAGGGCCAACATGGCCTGGTGTCCTCGGTGAACGCCGTCAAAGTTGCCAATGGTCAAGGCGCACTGGGGCTCGCGTTGTGCGTGATGTAAACCGTGAAGTATGCGCATAGGGCGTGAACCGCGTCACAGGGACGCCAACAAAACAAGGTATATTGTCTCGCATTGAGACATTGCGCCCACCTTGGGTGAGTGCAATCAGAAAGCGCATCCGGTTTTAAACCATCAAGGAGGTGTTGATTGAAGGTCTTGAAACTATCGGCCCAGGGATTGCCCCAGTCGTGGATCTCCTTGGAACAGGCGGTCATTCACTACGCTTCCAATGAAGTGCGTTGGGAGTCTGGGGGTGAAATTGCTGTTTTTCGAGGCGGTCACAACGCCATCACGGGCCAGCAGTCGATCATCGCGGTCAACAGCATCATTGGCACCCGTGGCGTGCCGTCCATCAATCCGTTTGATTTGCGCCCCGGCCTGACCAATGCCAAACTTTTTGCGCGTGACCGCAATATTTGCGCTTATTGTGGCGATCATTTTCACGAAACAGAACTCACGCGCGAACACATCATTCCGTTTGCCCAAAATGGGGTGGACCATTGGATGAACGTGGTCACCGCTTGTCGCGCTTGCAACCACCGCAAAAGCAGTCGCACCCCAGAGCAAGCCAAAATGCCTTTGCTCTACACGCCGTATGTGCCGACCTTGTGGGAAGACTTCATTTTGCGCAACCGGCGCATTCTCGACGACCAGATGGAGTTTTTAATGGCGCATTTGCCGCGCAACTCTCGTTTGGCTGCTTGAACCCAGCCTTTGTGTGCCAGACATGGGCACACAGTTCGCGCCCCATGCTCAGGGATTGACCGTGATGTGCCTCAACCAATCCGCAATGGCCTTGGGGTAAATCAAATGTTCTTGCGCCAGCACACGCTTGCCCAAGCTGTGTGCATCGTCGCCTGGCAACACAGGCACCACGGCTTGCGCCAAGATGGGGCCGTGGTCCAAATCGGCGGTCACTTCGTGCACCGTGGCCCCGGCAAAGCGACACCCCGCATCGATGGCCCTTTGGTGGGTGTTGAGCCCCGGAAATGCGGGCAACAGCGAGGGGTGAATGTTGATCAATCGACCAGCGTAATGGGCCACAAATGCCGGCGTCAGTATCCGCATAAAGCCTGCCAACACCACCAATGTGGGTTGATGCGCGTCGATGGCTTGCATCAAGGTGTGGTCAAAGGCGGTGCGTGGCGCAGGATGGTCAGCAAATGCCTGGTGGTCCACCACGTGGGTGGGCAACTCCATGGCATGTGCCGTTTGCAAACCTTTGGCCTGTGGGCGGTTGCTGATGACAGCGCACACCCGGGCATCGAGATTTGCAGACCACTGTTCGCGCTCAGCCACTTGGGCAATGGCGGCCATGTTGGAGCCGCTGCCAGAAATCAAAATCACGATGTTGCGCATGCATCCGATTATCACGAATGGCCACAGCTCAAATCGGCTTTCAGGCAAAATCGCACGATCGTGCTAAAACTCAAGCGCCTTGCTGCCAGCCGCTGGCGCGCCCCGGAGAAAACCCATGAATCTCAATTTCACCCCTGAAGAACAGGCTTTCCGTGATGAGGTGCGCACCTGGGTGCAAGCCCATTTGCCTCAAGCCATTTCGCACAAGGTACACAACGCCCTGCGCTTGACCCGCGAAGACATGCAGTCATGGGCGCAAATTTTGGGCAGCAAGGGCTGGCTGGGATACGGTTGGCCATCGCAGTTTGGCGGCCCGGGCTGGAACGCGGTGCAAAAACATTTGTTCGAGGAAGAGTGCGCTTTGGCAGGTGCGCCGCGTGTGGTGCCATTTGGTCCGGTGATGGTGGCCCCGGTCATCATGGCCTTTGGCACGCCCGCGCAGCATGAACGCTTTTTGCCCGGCATCGCCAGCGGCAAGGTGTGGTGGAGCCAAGGCTACAGCGAACCCGGTTCGGGCTCGGACTTGGCGTCCCTCAAAACCCGCGCCGAGCGCGTTGGTGACAAGTACATCGTCAACGGTCAAAAAACCTGGACCACCTTGGCGCAGTTTGGTGAATGGATTTTTTGTCTGGTGCGCACCAGCACCGAGGGCAAACCACAAACCGGAATTTCGTTTTTGCTGATTGACATGAAATCCAAGGGTGTGAGTGTGCGACCCATCAAGCTGCTCGATGGTGAATGCGAGGTCAATGAGGTCTGGTTTGACAACGTGGAAGTGCCCGCCGAGAACTTGATTGGCGAGGAAAACAAAGGCTGGAATTACGCCAAGTATTTGCTGGCGCACGAGCGCACCAACATCGCCGACGTCAACCGCGCCAAGCGCGAACTCGAGCGTTTGAAGCGCATCGCCAAAGCCGAAGGGGTGTGGGACGACCTGCGCTTTCGCGATGAAATCGCCAAGCTTGAAGTCGACGTCATCGCCCTGGAAATGATGGTGCTGCGCGTCTTGAGCGCTGAAAAGTCGGGCAAGCAGTCGCTGGACATTGCGGGCTTGCTGAAAATTCGTGGCTCTGAAATCCAGCAGCGATACAGCGAGTTGATGATGATGGCCGCCGGGCCCTTTAGCTTGCCGTTCATCCAAGATGCGATGGCCGCTGGTTGGCAAGGCGACCATGTGGGCGCGGCGCACTGCGCCCCCTTGGCCTCCACGTATTTCAACATGCGCAAGACCACCATTTACGGTGGTTCAAATGAAGTGCAGCGCAACATCGTTGCGCAAACCGTTTTGGGGTGAACCATGGACTTTGATTTTTCAGACGACCAAACACAACTGCGCGACGCGGTTCGCAAATGGGTAGAGAAGGCCTACAGCTTTGAGGCGCGCCGCAGTGTGGTGGCCTCGGGCGGTTTCTCGGCCAGTGCCTATCAGGCCATGGCCGAGTTGGGTCTGTCTGGCTTGTATGTGCAAGACGCCTATGGCGGCATGAACATGGGGCCGGTCGAGGGCATGGTGGTCATGGAAGAACTCGGTCGTGGCATGGTGATGGAGCCCGTGGCCCACACCTGGATCAGCACGTCGCTGCTGCAAGCTTTTGCGCCGGAAGACCTGAAAGCCGAATGGCTGCCGCGCTTGGCCAGCGGCGAGGCGTTGTTGGTGTTGTCGCACCATGAAAAGGGTGTGCGCTACGACCTGCACCGATGCAATGCCACGGCGATACAAGTCGGCGGCGCATGGAAGGTCAGTGGTCACAAGAGCTTGGTGCCTGCGGGCGACCAAGCGCACGGCTTTTTGGTGCCTGCACTTGTCAACGGAAAGCAAGCGATGTTCTTGCTGCCACGCAGCGCGGCCACAGTCACCACCCATGCTTATTCAGCGCAAGACGGCAGCCGCATGTCTGAGCTGCAACTGAAAGACGCCCCCGCAAAGCTCATCAACCTGGACGGCTTGGCGGCCTTGCAACTGGCCGTGGATGTGGGTGCTGCCGCCTTGTGTGCCGAGGCCGTGGGATTGATGGAGAAAACCTTGGCCATCACCGTTGAGTACATGAACACCCGCAAGCAGTTTGGCTTGGCCATTGCCAGCTTTCAGGCGCTGCGCCACCGCGTGGCCGACATGAAGATGCAGCTCGAGTTGGGCCGCTCCATGAGTTATTACGCCTCACTCAAACTCAATGCACCCGCTGCCGAACGAAGCATGGCCGTTTCACGTGCCAAATACCAAATCGGCCGATCAAGCCGTCATGTGGGGCAAGAAGCGGTTCAATTGCATGGCGGCATTGGCGTGACCGATGAGTACATCGTCAGCCACTGCTTCAAACGCTTGACCCAAATCGAACTCAGCCTGGGCGACAGCTTGCATCACTTGGGCGAGGTGTCGGCGCAGATGCAAAACACGGCAGGGGTATTTGCATGAGCCAATGCGAGGGCATCAAGCTCAGCAGAGGTGGCTCATGGTTTCAAAGGCGTGAAGCGCGCTTGCTTGACGCCATCGATCACCACCTCTTCGATGAACATCGCAAACGGCCGCACCCACAGACCTCGCTGGCCGTATTCGGCGCGGTACAAGACCAAAGGCTCTAAGGTTTCGCTGTGGCGCACCACGTCCAGCACTTCATACAGCAGGCCTTTGTAGTGGCGGTAAGGACCCAGGGGCAGGGTCGGCAAGGGAGATAGGTTGGTGTCAGACATGCCCAGGAGCATAAGGCTTCGCGCCAGGTCAAGATGGAATCACCTCTTTTGGCCCAGGCATTGATAATGCGCCATGCACCCCAAAGCCCTGATAGATGCCTGCACCGATTTGGTTCGCCAGGTTTTGAAGTTCGACCACTCCGCTGATGCGGTGGTGTCCCAATTTTTTAAGCAAAACCGCAAGTCTTTGGGGCTGGGTCCGCGAGAGCGCGCCGCCTTGTCGGGGGCGGTTTACAGCGTGTTGCGCCAAAAGTTGCTGTTTGACCATTTGTCGCCTTCGGGCAGCGGCCCCAAAGAGCGGCGCATGGCCATCCTGGGTTTTGCGCATCATCAAGACCAACTGGCCCACAGCCCGCAGTCTGGCAAGGGCACAGCGGCAAGGGATTTTTTGCGAAGCGCCCTGAGTGAGCCCGAAAAAAAGTGGATCGAACAATGCGACGCGGTGGATCGCAGCGCTTTGCTGGAGCGGCACCGCCACAATTTGCCTGAATGGCTCGTGGCTTCGCTCAAGGCCCAATTGGGCGAGCGCTTTTGGGACTATGTAGCGGCATTGAGCCTGCCCCAGGGACTGGACTTGCGCGTCAATACCTTGGCACACAAGCGCACAGAGGTGCAGGCCTTGCTGCAAAAAGAGCGCATCGCCAGTGAGCCCACCCCGTTTTCACCCTGGGGTCTGCGCTTGCTGGACAAGCCCAATGTGACTGACAGCGACGCGTTTAAAAAAGGTGCGGTAGAGGTGCAAGATGAGGGCTCTCAATTGCTGGCCTTGTTGGTCGACGCCAAACGCGGCGAAATGGTGGTCGATTTTTGTGCCGGCGGCGGAGGAAAGACCCTGGCTTTGGGCGCGGCCATGCGCAACACCGGGCGCTTGTACGCCATGGACACATCGGCCCATCGCTTGGACGGACTCAAACCCCGCTTGGCGCGCAGTGGTTTGTCCAATGTGCACCCAGTGGCCATTGCACACGAGCGCGATGAGCGCATCAAACGCTTGAGCGGCAAAATCGATCGGGTGTTGGTGGACGCCCCTTGCTCTGGCCTGGGCACTTTGCGGCGCAGTCCCGACTTGAAGTGGCGCCAATCCCCCGATGGGGTGAATGGCATGGCCGAGCAGCAAAACGCCATATTGGACAGCGCAGCGCGCTTGCTCAAGCCTGGTGGTCGCTTGGTCTACGCTACTTGCAGCACCATGGTGGAAGAAAACGAGGCGGTGGCCCAGGCTTTCAGCCAACGCCATACCCAATGGGTGCCCCTGTTGGTCAAGGATGTCCTGACCGAGCTAAAGGTGGACAACGCTGCACAAGTGTGTGGCGAGGATGGCTTGTATTTGCGCATGTGGCCCCATTTGCATGGCACGGATGGCTTTTTCTGTGCCATGTGGACAGCGCCTTAAAATCAGCGCTTATGACCCTTGACGGGGTTTGAAAGGAATCGCGATGTGGATCACTGACTCTCCCCCTATCTCGGCCATGCTCCATTGGCTGGCCTACGGTGTGTGGAATTTGTCGGCATGGCAATTGTTGTGGGTGACGTTGGGCATGACCCACATCACGATTGCAGCGGTCACGATTTATTTGCATCGCCACCAAGCGCACCGCTCGATGGATTTACACCCGCTGCCCGCGCATTTTTTTCGGCTCTGGTTGTGGCTGACCACAGGCATGCAAACCAAGGCTTGGGCGGCCATTCACCGCAAGCACCACGCCAAATGCGAAACCCCTGAAGACCCCCACAGCCCGCAAACGCGCGGTATTCGCACGGTTTTTTGGCAAGGCGCTGAGTTGTACCGCGCCGAGGCGCGCAACACCGAAACCCTGAGCAAATACGGCCACGGCACGCCCGATGACTGGGTGGAGAACCATTTGTATTCGCGCTTTCCTTGGCAAGGCCTGGGCTTGATGTTGATCATCAATGTGGCCTTGTTTGGGGTGGTTGGCTTGAGCATTTGGGCGGTACAGATGATGTGGATTCCTGTCACTGCCGCCGGCATCATCAATGGCATTGGCCACTATTGGGGCTACCGCAACTTTGAGGCGCCTGATGCCAGCACCAATATTTCACCTTGGGGCATCTTGATCGGTGGCGAAGAGTTGCACAACAACCACCACACTTACCCTACCTCGGCCAAGTTGTCGGTCAAGGCCTATGAGTTCGACATCGGTTGGTTGTACATCCGCTTGCTCGAAACCTTGGGCTTGGCCCATGTCAAGAAAACACCGCCCAAGCTTCAATTGGGCGCTATTCAGCCAGTGGCCGATGAAAAAACCTTAGAGGCCGTGATTGTCAATCGCTACGAGCTCATGGCCAGTTATGCCCGCCAACTCAAGCGTGCCGTGGTGCAGGAGATTGCCCGCTTGCCCAACCAACCCGCTGAATCGGTGTTGACCGTGGCGCGCCGCTGGATGCACCGCGATGCCGACAAGGTACCCAGTTGGGCCAGCCAAAGCCTGGTACAAGCGCGTGCGGTGTTGCCTGACGCAGACACCATGGTGCGCATGCGCGAGGAATTAAGTGAACTTTGGTTGTCTACCAACCGATCCCGCCATCAGCTTGCCAGCGACCTGCAAGCCTGGTGCCGCAAAGCCGAAAGCTCAGGTGTTGCGGCATTGCAAGAGTTTTCTCTGCGCCTGCGCATGGCCCGTCTTTAAACCCTCAAGCCCAACAAAAAAAACCGCTCCAAAGAGCGGTTTTTTGATGCAAGGCCCACTGAATTTACTTCAGCTTGGTCTCTTTGTATTCGACATGCTTGCGGGCTTTGGGATCAAATTTCATGATCGTGATTTTCTCGGGCATGGTTTTCTTGTTCTTGCTGGTGGTGTAGAAGTGACCCGTGCCAGCCGATGATTCAAGCTTGATTTTTTCGCGTCCGCCTTTGGAAGCCATGGTGAAATCCTTTCAGTCTGTGGTTGCAGCGCCCAGCCTAGATCGGGCGAGCGCTTTAAAAAAAGAAGGTGGTCAGGCTTGGCCGCGTGCACGCAAATCTGCGAGAACGACGTCAATGCCTTTTTTGTCGATCAAGCGCAATGCAGCGCCAGAAACGCGCAAACGCACCCAGCGGTTTTCGCTTTCGACCCAAAAGCGACGGTATTGCAGGTTAGGCAAAAAGCGGCGCTTGGTTTTGTTGTTGGCGTGGGAAACGTTGTTCCCAGTCATGGGGCCTTTGCCCGTTACTTCACATACGCGTGACATGTGCACACTCCGATAAAACAGCCGACAGCCGACGCTGCGGGCTTGACCTCGCCAGTAAGGGGGCGGTATCCCCGCCGCACGCAAAGGTGCGGCTAGTTTTGTCATCCCATTGGGGCGGCAAAGCCAAGGATTGTAGCCTGAAATGACCTGC
>RFXS01000047.1 GCA_009921465.1 Betaproteobacteria bacterium | reverse complement strand
TGGGCCAATCGGTGGTGGTGGAGAACAAAGTGGGCGCGGGCGGGGGCATTGCCGCCGAGTTCGTGGCCAAGGCCGCGCCCGATGGCCACACCTTGCTGATGGCGGCCATGCCAGTGATGGCGATCTTGCCTGCCATCAACAAGACCAATTACGACCCGGTGCGGGACTTTGTGCCCATCAGCAATGTGGGCAGCAACCCGTTTGTCATGGGTGTGCACAAATCGGTGGCGGCCAACAACGTACAAGAGTTGGTCGCATTGGTGCGCAAAAATCCGGGCAAGTACAACTACGCTTCGGGGGGATCGGGCAGCGTGTCGCACCTGTCGGCAGCCTTGTTTGTGAATCGCGCCCAAATCGACATGGCCCACGTCAGCTACAAAGGCGGCGCTCCTGCGGTGACCGACTTGCTGGCGGGCAATGTGCAAATGTACTTTGGCAACTTCTCAGAGTTGGTGCCGCATCTGGCGGGGGGCAACATCCGTTTGATCGGTGTCTCCAGCGACAAGCGATCGAGCCAATTGCCTCAGGTGGCCACCATTGCCGAGTCTGGCTTTGCGGGTTTTCGCACCGTCACATGGAACGGCTTGATGGCCCCGGCGGGCACCCCTGCTGCGGTGGTGCAACGCGTGGCCGATGCCATCAAAGAGGCGCTGGCCACCGACGGCATGGCCGCACGTTTGCAACAAATGGGTGTCGACCCCATTGGCAGCACGCCGCGTGAGTTGGCCGACACATTGCGTGCCGACATGGCCATTTGGTCCGAGGCGGCCAAGGCCGCAAAATTGAAAATGGAGTGAGCCATGACCGCCCCCATGAGCTTTGATACCCTGGCCACCCGCGCCAAAATTGCCGTCATCGTGCCCGCCACCAACACCGTGGTGCAACCCGAGATGGAGGCCATGCGGCCCAAGGGCGTGACCAACCACGTCAGCCGCATGTTGCTGCCCCCGCGCCCTTATGACGACATGCAGGCCTATCAGCAAGCGCTGCAAACCGAAAAAGGCCAACTCGAAGAAGCCTTGGCCTTGGTGCTGCCGTGCGAGCCGCATGCGGTGGCGCATGGCCACTCCATCCACTCGTTTCGTGGCGATTTGCAGCGCGCGCAGGCCCAAGAGGCGCGCTTGCAGGCCTTGGCGGGCATCCCCTTTGTGACCCCGTCGATCGCCGTGCTGGAGGGGTTGAAAGCCATTGGCAACCCCCGCAAGATCGGCGTGCTCACCCCCTACTGGCCGCCTGCGGACGCGATCATCGCGGAATTTTTCGCCGCATGCGGTTTCGAGGTGGTGCGCAGCCACGGCCTGAAATCCACGGGCCCCATTTCTGTGGCGCAGTTCACCCCCGATCAAATCATGCAAGGCTTTGAGGCGGTCAACACCCCAGATGTGCAAGCCTTGGTGCACGTGGGCACCAATTTACCGGTCAGCGCCATGACGGCGGCGGTGGAGGCGCACTTTGGCAAGCCCATGATTGGTGTGAACGTGGCCACCTATTGGCTGGCTTTGCGCCGCTTGGGTCTGCGCGACCCCTTGCCTGGTTTTGGCATCTTGGCCGAGCAACACTGAAGCGGTCTTGCCCGGGTGTGACGGGGGTCAGGTGCTGCTGGGGGCATCCATCAAAGCTTGCGGCAAGCTGATGATGAAGTCGTTGAGGCTCTTGGCATCGCGCCCGGGGCGCATGTGTGCCAGCATGCAAGCGGTGGCCTGCGCGGCGTCGCGCGCCTCAATGGCCGACACAATGGTGGCGTGCTGGTCAAACGACGATTGAATTTGCCCCAGTGCCCCAAATGCATGGCGCCGGTAGATGCCGGTGCGCGAGCGAATGCGCAGCACCTCTTGGCGCAAAAAGGGATTGCGTGCACATTGGTACAGGTGTTCGTGAAAGCCCAAATTGGCTTGCTGCCAGCCGGCCACATCGTCTTTGGCCACCACTTTTTTGGAGGCGGTGTGGAGTTTTTTCAAAGTTCGCACATCGACCGGGTCCATGCGTTCGCAGGCCAATCGCACGGCAACGCTCTCGAGTTCGCCCAGCAACTCCCACAGTGAGAGCAGTTGCTGCAAGTCCATTTTGCGCACGATCATGCCACTGCGCGGCAAGTTGCTCAGCACCCCTTGGGCTTGCAAGGCCAGCAAGGCTTCGCGCACCGGCGTGCGCGAGACTTTGTATTGGCGGGCCAAGGCGGCCTCGTCAATGGGGTCGCCTGGCAGCAACTCGCCGGCGGCGATGGCAGCTTCCAGGCGGGAACGGATTTGTTCACTGACTTTCATGGGTTTGGGGCCAGCGCTGGCTGTCCAAAGGTTGTTGGTTGTGAGGATATCAAATATCGTGTAAAAATATACCCTAACCAGTTTATAAATATATTTATACGACGCCATGAACCCCCACGCAGCTCCCCGTGCCCTGTCGCGCTTCAAGGTATTGGACTTGTCGCGTGTGCGCTCTGGCCCCAACTGTGTGAGGGTGTTGGCCGACTTCGGTGCCGATGTGATTCGCATCGAGCCGCCGGCCGGTGTTGACCCCAACGAGGTCTTGTTTGCTGCCAACCGCGACGGCGGTGACTTTCAAAATCTCAACCGCAACAAGCGCTCACTGACCCTGAACCTCAAAAAGCCTGGTGCGCTGGAAATTTTGATGCGCTTGGTGGCGCAGTCCGATGTGCTGGTGGAGAACTGGCGCCCCGATGTCAAACACAAGCTGGGCTTGGGATATGAGGATTTGGCGCGGGTCAACCCACGCATCATCTTGGCCAGCATCTCGGGCTTTGGCCAAGATGGCCCGTATGCCGAGCGCCCGGGCTTTGACCAAATCATCCAAGGCATGGGTGGCTTGATGAGCGTGACCGGCGATACCGACAGCGGCCCGTTTCGCGCCGGCTTGGCGGTGGCCGATCTGAGCGCAGGCTTGTACTGCGCGCTGGGTATCTTGGCGGCCTTGCACGAGCGTGAGGTGTCTGGGCGTGGCCAATGGGTGCACAGTTCGCTGCTGCACGCCCAAATTGCAATGATGGATTTTCAGGTGGCGCGTTTCATCAATGATGGCAGCGTGCCCGTGCAAGAGGGCAACAACCACCCCACCAGTTCGCCCATGGGTTTGTTCACCGCCAGTGATGGCCCGTTCAACTTGGGCGCATCGGGCCAAGGCAATTGGAAGCGCCTGTGCGAATTGTTGAAAAAGCCCGAGTGGTTGAACGACCCCGAATTCACCACCGAGGCTTTGCGGGTGGCCCACCGTCCCCGTTTGAATGGCTTGCTCGATCAAATTTTTTCAACCCAAACGGTGCAGCACTGGGTTGAGCGGCTCAATCAAGTGGGTGTGCCCGCTGGCCCGGTCTACACCGTGCCGCAGGTCATGCAAGACCCCCAAGTGCAGCATTTGGGGGTGACCGAGTCATTGGACACGCCGCATGGGCGCAAACACTACATCACCCAAGCGGTGACGCTGTCGCGCACCCCCGCCGAGGTGCGCACCAGCGCCCCAGGTTGGGGCGAACACACCGATGCGGTGCTCGCAGAGATCGGTTATTCGGGCGCAGAAATTGCAGTGTTCCACGAGCAAGGGGTGGTGTGATGCCCACTTGTTCGCGTTATCGGGCGGGTGCGACAAACGAGCTGGTTGTCACACTCCCTTGTTCCATGGTTTGTGCCAGCTGTTAACCCCAGGAGACCCCATGAAAAGTTGCAAAGCATTGTTTGGTGTTGTGCTCGCCTTGACTGGTTTGAGTGCATTGGCGCTGGGCCCTGCCCCCGCCCCCATGAAGCAAAAAGAGACCTTGACCGTTGGCTATGTGAAGGTCGGTCACCTCTCGCCAATGTTGATGGTGGAGGAAGAGCTTAAAAAGATGAACATCGAGGTCAAGCGCGCCGAGTTTGTGCGTTACGCCGATGCCCGCACCGCCTTGTTGTCCAACTCTGTGGACGTGTCGGCCGTGGGCCCGGGTGACCTGGCCATCGTGGCCGCGCAGGGCAGCAAAAACCTGATCGGGTTGACCGGGGTGGGCAGTTCACCCAAGTACTTGGT
This sequence comes from Betaproteobacteria bacterium, assembly GCA_009921465.1. GTDB lineage: Bacteria > Pseudomonadota > Gammaproteobacteria > Burkholderiales > Burkholderiaceae_C > Limnohabitans. The sequence goes on along the minus strand of RFXS01000047.1, from coordinate 10,911 downwards.
GGTGCGCAAAGGCGTCAAGATCGAGGACTGGTCCGACATCAAGGACAAGAAAATTGCCATTGCCCCCGGCTCTGCGGTGTGGTTTCAGTGGGCCATGACCCTGATTGAAAAGAACATCCCTTACAACACCTTTTCTCCCGTCAATGTGCAAGGCGGTGGCACGGCATTTGTGCAGGCCATGAAGCGCGGCGATATTGATGCGATGGTTTTGTGGGAGCCCTTTGAATCGCAGGCGGTGGCCGAGGGTGATGCGGTATTTGCCCGCAAGCTCGACTACAGCCAGTCCCGTGCCGTGGGTGCCGAGTTGGGCATGTTGGCTGCTTCGGGCGAGGCCATGAACACCAAGAAAGAACTGGTTCGCCGCTTCTTGTGGGCGTACCTCAAAGCCGAAGAGCAAATGGCCAAAAACAACGACCAATTTGCTGACGCCTATTCCAAGTACACCGGCTTGCCATTGCCCGTGACCAAAGAGTCGGCCAAGATCATCAAGCTCGGCGGCGTGCTCAACAAAGATCAGGTGGCACGCTTGGCCGAAGCCGCCTTCAAGCAAGGCATCGTGCAAAAAGACGTGACCAAAGAGGCGGCCGATTTGTACGACGACGCCATGGCGGTTGAACTGCGCAAGTAAACCACCATGCGCAACACGACCTGGAAACCATGGGAGAGAGCAAGCTTGCTCGTCAAGGCCTTGCTCATCCCTGTGGCCGTGTTGTTTTTTTGGCAGTGGGCGGGGAGTCGGCCAGACATGGCCGGCATCGTGCCCACCCCTTGGAAGGTGCTGCAAGGTTGGCATGACTGGATATTTGCCGCGCCGGGCATGGGTTTGAACCCCTATCTGGGCACATGGTTGGCCAATGTGCAGTACTCATCCATGCGGGTGTCACAAGGTTTTGCTTTGGCGGCAGTGATCGGTGTGCCCATCGGTTTGCTGATCGGTTGGAGCCGCTTGTTTTCGCAGCTGGTGGATCCCATGATCCAAAGCCTGCGACCCATTCCCATCACGGCTTGGTTGCCTTTTTCAATTGCTTTGTTTGGCATTCGCGACATAGGCTCGGTGTTTTTGATTTTCCTGGGCGGGTTTTATGCCATCGTCGTGAACACCACGCAAGGTGCGCGCGATGTCGAGCGCAACTGGGTGCGCGCCGCGCTCATGATGGGCGCGAGCCGACGCCAACTTTTGTGGCGTGTTGTGTTGCCTGCGGCCATGCCATCCATCTTCACGGGCTTGCGCATTGGCTTGGGTATCTCCTGGACGGCGGTGATCGTCTCCGAGATGGTGGCCGTTAAATCGGGCCTGGGTTATGTGCTGTGGGATGCCTACTATGTGGGCCGCATGGACATTGTGCTGGCCGACATGGTTTCAATCGGCATGATGGGCTACATCAGCGACCGCCTGATCGTCGCGCTGGAGCGACGCATGCTCAATTGGCGCATCTTGCAAAGCCATTGAACCCCTATTGACCATTCACCGCCATGTCCAACATCACCATTCAACAGTTGTGCAAAACCTACCCGGGAGACCCGCCGGTCAAGGCCTTGGAAGGGATCGACTTGGATGTGCATGCCGGGCAATTTGTCGCTTTGCTGGGGCCCTCTGGCTGTGGCAAGTCCACGCTGCTCAACTTGGTCGCCGGGTTTGAACAACCCACATCAGGTTTGCTTGCGGTGGCAGGTGCGGGCGTCACCCAGCCCGGTCCCGACCGCGGCGTGGTGTTCCAAGAGGCGGCATTGTTTCCTTGGTTGAGCGTGTGGGACAACGTGGTGTTTGGACCGCAAGTGCAAGGCTTGCCCAAAGCCCAATACGAAGAGCGTGCCCGCGAGATGCTCCACATCGTGGGTCTGTCCGACTTTAAAAACCATTTGCCAGTTCAGCTCTCGGGGGGCATGCGCCAACGCGTGGGCATTGCGCGCATCCTGACCCTGGGTTCACAGGTGTTGCTGATGGACGAACCCTTTGGGGCATTGGACGCGCAAACCCGGCTGACCATGCAAGAGTTGTTGCTGTCGGTGTGGCAAAAACTCAAACCCACCATCATCTTTGTGACCCATGACATTGATGAAGCCATTTTTCTATCAGACGCTATTTATGTGATGTCGGCCCGACCGGGACGCATTCAAAAGCGCATTGATGTGAACTTGCCCAGGCCGCGCACGGTGGCCTTGACGGCCAGCGAGGCGTTTGCGACGATGAAGCTCGACATCCTCAACCTCATTCGTCACGACCATGGCTAACCCACGCATCCCTTACCGTTTCTCCAACGATGGCCCAGCGCTCAAGCCCCCCGCGCAAGGCCCGATCATGGTTCACCTGGTGGTCAATGTGGAGCATTGGCAGTTTGACGCCAGCATGCCACGCACCATCATCACCCCGCCGCACGGCAAAGAAACCGTGCCCGATGTGCCCAACTTCAGTTGGGCTGATTACGGCATGCGCGCAGGGTTGCCGCGCATCATCGAGGCCATTCAAAGCCGTGGCCTGCCGGCTTCGACCAGTTTCAACGCGGGTGTGATCCAGGCTTATCCCCGCGCTGCTCAGGCCATGCGCGATGCGGGTTGGGAGTTCATTGGGCATGGCTTGCACCAAAAGGCCATCAACCACGAGGCGCAATCCGAAGAGTCCCTCATCAAGACCTGCATGGACATGCTCGAGTCGTTCACCGGTGTGCGCACCTTGGGCTGGTTGGGTCCGGGCCTGCGCGAGACCTACGAAACGCCAGATATTTTGAAGAAGCTGGGCATTGAGTACGTGTTTGATTGGGTGGTGGACGACGTGCCCAACTGGATGCACACCCAGCACGGCCCATTGATGGCCATGCCCTACAACTTGGAAATCAACGACTCCATCATTTACGCCGTCGAGCGCCACAGCTCCGACGAAATGCTCATGCGATTGACCCGCACCTTGGAGCTGTTCAAGCGCGAGTCTGTCCATCACCCCCGTGTGCTGGCGATCGGTTTGCACCCGCATTTGATCGGGGTACCGCACCGCTTTCAAAGCTTCGAAAAAATGTTGGACCTGTTGTTGGCCACACCTGGTGTGTGCTTCATGACGGGCAAAGACATTGCCGCTTGGTACCGTGGCCAAGTGCCACCGCCATCGGCTTGACCCCCCTCCCACTTCAAGGAACCCCATGGATTTGAAACTTCAAGGACAACGCGTGCTCGTCACTGGTGGCTCACGCGGCATTGGTTTGGCCATAGCCCAGGCATTTGCCGCAGAAGGGGCCGTGCCCATCGTCGTATCGCGTGACGAAAGCCATTTGGCCAAGGCCGTGCAAGCCATACAGGCCAGCAGCGGGGTCAAGGCCTTGTCGGTGCAGGCCGACCTGGGTGCCCCCGGCTCGGCCGACCGCTTGTTCAAAGAAGTCGGCCCGGTCGATGTGCTGGTCAACAACGCTGGCGCCATACCCGGTGGCACGCTGCACGACATCACTGAGCAGCGTTGGCGCGATGCCTGGGATCTCAAGCTCTACAGCTATGTCAACCTCACACGCGCCTATTTGCCCACCATGGAGCAGCGTGGACACGGTGTGATTTGCAACATCATTGGCATGGCCGGTGTGGCTCCCCGGTATGAATACATTTGCGGTGCTGCGGCCAATGCGGCCTTGATCGCTTTCACCCAGGGTTTGGGCGGGGGAACGGTGCGCCAGGGTGTGCGCGTGTTTGGCATCAATCCTTCCCCCACCCGCAGTGACCGCATGCAAACCATGTTGCAGCAGCAAGCCACCCAAAAGTGGGGCGATGCCCAGCGTTGGATGGAGTTGACGCAGGCATTGCCGTTTGGGCGCATGGCCGAGCCCGATGAAGTCGCGCGCCTGGCCGTCTTTGGCGCGTCCCCTGTGAGCGGCTACTTGAGTGGCACAGTTTTGAATGTCGACGGCGGACAGATGTACGCCAATCCGAGCAAATAAGGTCTGTTTCATGAACCCACACGATCCCTTTGAAGAGTTGCGCGCGGGTGTGCGCAGCGTGGTCAACCAGTTTGATTCCCGTTATTGGCAAGACTTGGACGAGGCGCGCGCCTTCCCCGAAAAATTTGTCAACGCCTTGGCTGCGGCGGGTTGGCTGTCGGCCCTCATCCCCGAGGAATACGGTGGCTCCAATCTGAGCCTGACCGAGGCCAGCGTGATCATGGAAGAGATCAACCGCGCCGGTGGCAACTCGGGCGCATGCCACGGCCAGATGTATGTGATGGGTTGTGTGGTGCGCCACGGATCCAAGGCCCAAAAAGAGGCCTTGCTGCCCAAGATCGCCAGCGGTGAGTTGCGCATGCAAGCCATGGCCGTGACCGAGCCCACCACCGGATCGGACACCACCAAGCTCAAAACCATGGCCGTGCGCAAGGGTGACCGCTACGTGGTCAACGGCCAAAAGGTGTGGACCTCGCGCATCCAGCACTCCGACTTCATGCTGCTGCTCGCGCGCACCACGCCCTTGGCCGAAGTGAAGAAAAAAACCGAAGGCCTGTCGGTGTTTTTGGTCGATGTGCGCCCCGAGATGGGCAAAACCATCATTGCCAAACCCATTCGCAACATGGTCAACCATGAGACCAACGAGTTGTTCATTGACAACTTGGAAATTCCGGTTGAAAACCGCATCGGTGAAGAGGGACTGGGCTTGAAGTACATCCTCGATGGCCTCAACGCCGAGCGATTGCTCATTGCCGCTGAGTGCGTGGGTGATGGACATTGGTTTGTCGAAAAAGCCAAAAACTACGCCAACGATCGGCGCGTATTTGACCGGCCCATTGGTCAAAACCAAGGCATTCAATTTCCGATTGCGCGTGCCCACATCAATGTAGAGGCGGCCAGCCTGATGCGATACGAAGGCACCCGATTGTTTGATGCCGGTCAGCCCTGTGGGGCGCAGGCCAACATGGCCAAATTGTTGGCCGCTGATGCCTCGTGGGAAGCGGCCAATGCTTGCTTGCAAACCCATGGCGGTTTTGGCTTTGCCGCCGAGTACGATGTCGAGCGCAAGTTCCGCGAAACACGCTTGTACCAAGTGGCGCCCATCTCGACCAACATGGTGCTGTCCTACATTGCGGAGCACGTCTTGGGTTTGCCGCGTTCATATTGATGGCATGCGATTGCCCACCCATATTTAGGTAACGTTGTAACAAAAGCCCGCTTATGTACAGGCGGGCTTTGCAAGTTTTGCGTCAGTCAAGCGCGCATCTTGGCAGCAGTGCGGGGGACTTAGTTTGCCGCCTCTAAAAGCGCGGGCAAAAGGTTTTATTTCGCTCTTCATTCCTATAATTTCAAGCATTGTGCAACGCAGCATGCGCGGTGCAAACCCTTTTAACAATCGGAGCAAACCATGACCCTGACCCCTGACCAAATGCTGGCCGCCAACAAAGCCAATCTCGAAACCCTCGCTGGGTTGACCTCCAAGGCTTTTGCCGGTGTGGAGCAACTCATTGATCTGAACATGAGCGCGGCCAAAGCAGCCCTCAACGATGCACAGCACCAAACCGAATCTCTGATGTCGGTGCGCGACGCGCAAGAGCTGTTGGCCGTTCAAGCCCAGATGTTCCAGCCTTTGGCCGAGAAAGCCGCCGCCTACAACCGCCAGTTGTTTGACATCGCCCAACACACCGGCGGCCAAATTGGTCAAGTGGTCGAAGGCCAGGTCGGACAAGCCCAAGCCGCGGTGGAAGCCCTGGTCAAGAACCTGACGCAAAACGCACCCGCAGGTACCGAAGCTGCATCGCAGGCATTGAAAGCAGCCGTGGCCGCTGGCAACACTGCGCTGAGCTCGGTGCAAAAAGCCGTGCACCAGGCCAATGAAATGATGCAGGCCAACATGACCCAAATGGCCCAAGCCGTGCCCAGCGCTGCCAAAGCCCGTCCCGCTGCCAAAAAGCGTTGATATGCAAGACGGGGCTGAGGCCCTGTTTGGACCACAATGGCGCCCTGCGGGGCGCTATTTTTTTGTCAAAGGACATTTCAATTGGATCAAGTTGATGGGGTGGTGGTGGGTGCCGGGGTGGTGGGTTTGGCCGTGGCGCGTGCCCTTTCCTTGGCCCAGCCAGGCAAGCAATGGTTGGTGCTCGAGCAAGCATCTGCGATCGGCACGGGCACCAGTTCGCGCAACAGCGAGGTCATCCACGCTGGTATTTATTACCCGCAAGGCTCGCTCAAGGCGCGCTGGTGTGTGCAAGGGCGAGACATGCTCTACGCCTATGCCGCCGAGCGGGGTGTGCCGCACCGGCGCTGTGGCAAATTGATGGTGGCCACCGATGAGGGGCAACTGCCTGGCTTGCAGGCATTGCTGAAAAAAGCCCACGCCAATGGGGTGAGCGATGTGGTCATGATCTGCGCCGATCAAGCCCGGGCCATGGAGCCGGCGTTGTCGTGTGTGGCTGCTTTGCACTCGCCCAGCACCGGCATTGTGGACAGCCATGCCTTCATGCTCAGTTTGCAAGGCGACTTTGAGAACGCGGGCGGCACCGTGGTGTGCCATGCGCAGGTGGTATCGGCCCACATCCACCCGCAGGGATGGGTGCTGCACATGGCCGATGGCAGTGAATTGCTCGCCTCCCAATTGGTCAACTCGGCCGGTTTGTCGGCACCCGCATTGGCACGGCAATGCACTGGTTTGGATGCAGCACACGTGCCCACCGCTTACTACGCCAAAGGCAACTACTTCACCTTGGGGGTGCGTGCGCCTTTTTCGCGTTTGATTTACCCCGTGCCCGAAGCGGCGGGGCTGGGCGTGCACTTGACGCTGGACATGGGCGGTCAAGCCAAGTTTGGTCCCGATGTGCAGTGGGTGGACGACCCCGAGGACTTGGTGGTCTCCACCGAACAAGGGTTGGCTTTTTATGCCGCTGTGCGCACCTACTGGCCGGGCTTGCCCGATGGGGCACTGCATCCAGGCTACGCAGGCATGCGCCCCAAAATTTCTGGACCAGGCCAAGCGCCAGCAGATTTTGTTTTGCAAGGACCGTCAGAGCATGGCTTGACCGGCTTGGTCAATTTGTTCGGCATCGAGTCGCCTGGCCTGACCAGTTCGCTGGCCATTGCCCAAGCCGTGTTGCACAGCTTGGGTGGCCAGCGCGGCTGAAACCAATCAGCGGGCGTTGCGCAGCGCCTGGGCCACTTCGGTGATGAGTTCGGGGCCACGGTAAATCAAGCCGGTATAGATTTGCACCACATCGGCCCCAGCCTGCACTTTGGCCAAAGCGTCGGCGCTGCTCAAGATGCCGCCCACACCGATGATGGGAAAGCCTGCCCCCAATTGCGCGCGCAGTTGGCCAATCACCGCGTTGCTTTTGTTCAACACCGGGCCACCCGATAAGCCACCAGCTTCGCTGGCGTGTATCTGGCCTTGCACCGCTTGGCGGTCCAGGGTGGTGTTGCAGGCAATCACCCCCCAGGTAGAGCTGTTAGCACCGCCGTGGCGCAGCAATGTGGCGGCGATCACAGCGACTTGCTCGGCGTCCAAATCAGGTGCAATTTTGATGAACAGGGGAATCGATTTGCCGTGGCGCTGGGCCAACAAAGCGCGCCGCTCGGTCAGGTGGCCAATCAAACCCTCTAAGGCCTCATCGCTTTGCAAGCTGCGCAAATTTTGAGTGTTGGGGCTGGAGATGTTGACCGTCACATAGTCGGCATGCGGGTACACGCCGTCCAAACAAGTCAGGTAGTCCTCTACTGCCCGGTCGATGGGTGTGCTGGCGTTCTTGCCGATGTTGAGGCCCAACAACATGGGCGATGCTTCGTTGCCTTGTCTGAAACGGGCGCGCTGCACATGGGTCAAAAAAGCGGCCAAACCATCGTTGTTAAAACCCAATCGATTGATCAAGGCCTGGGACGCTGGCAACCTGAACATGCGTGGCTTGGGGTTACCGGGTTGGCCCACGGGGGTCACGGTGCCGACCTCGACAAAACCAAATCCCATCGCGGCAAAGGCGTCGATGCAGCGGGCGTTTTTGTCCAAGCCCGCGGCCAAACCAACGCGGTTGGGAAACGCCAAACCGGCCAAGGAGATGGGGTCGCTCACCCGGCGCTGGCAGTAGCCCCATTGCAGCGGTGTGTTTTGGCTGCGGGCCAACCAAGCCAAGGTGTGGTCGTGCGCGGCCTCGGCATCCAGGGCAAACAGCAAAGGGCGGGCAAAGGCATAGGGCAACAGTGACATGGATAATCCCGGCATCGATACAAAGACAGGATTTTCACCCATGCGCACCGAGCCATCCGCTTCGCCTTTGAGCCAAGATGAATTGAAAACCTTGGTCGGTCGCGCCGCCTTGGCTTATGTGGTGCCTGGCGAGGTCCTGGGGGTGGGCACCGGGTCCACGGTGAACAAGTTCATCGATGCCTTGGCCAGCATGCGCGAGGCCATTCCGGGTGCGGTTTCCAGCTCCGAGGCGTCTACCCAGCGCTTGCAGGCCTTGGGCATTCGCGTGCTTGAAGCCCAAGCGGTCGAGGTCTTGTCGGTCTACATCGATGGGGCCGATGAGATCGATGGGCATGGCTTCATGGTCAAAGGTGGGGGGGCCGCGCTCACACGCGAAAAAATTGTCGCCGCCATGGCCAAGCAATTTGTCTGCATTGCCGACGAGAGCAAGCAGGTGCAGACCTTGGGCGCCTTCCCTTTGCCGGTGGAGGTGATCCCCATGGCCACAGGCCATTTGATGCGACGCTTTGCCCTAATGGGTGGTCAGGCCGTTTTGCGCTTGCGCGATGGCCATCCCCTGGTGAGCGACAACGGTCAGCACATCATCGACGTGCGGGGCTTGCGCATCACCGACCCATTGGGGTTTGAAAACCTGGTCAGCCAGTGGCCGGGTGTGGTGACGGTGGGTGTGTTCGCCCACCAAAAAGCCCATGTGTGCCTGCTGGGCACAGCCACGGGGGTCAAGACTTTGACCTATTGAGCGGCCGCTTCGCCCTGCGATGGCGGCATCACGGTGACAGCCACTTTCAGCTGGTGGCTGTTGCCCCCTTGGATCACGCCACGCATGGGTGAAATGTCGGCATAGTCGCGCCCCAATGCCAAGGTGACATAGTCCTCCCCCGGTGTGCCCAAGCCGCAGCGGTTGTTGGTGGGGTCGAGGTCGTACCAACCCAAACCCTGACCTTTTGCATCCAACAAATACACCGAAGCCCAGGCATGCGATGCGTCGCTGCCAATCAAGCGCGGCTTTCCAGGCGGGGGCTGGGTCAGCAGGTAACCGCTGACGTATCGGGCGGGTAGCCCCAGGCTGCGCAAGCAGGCAATCAAGATATGGGCAAAGTCTTGACACACGCCTTGGCGCTGGTGCAGGGCCTGCAAAGCAGGTGTGTTGATCTCCGTGCTTTGGCTGGCATAGGTGAAGTCGCGGTGCATGCGCTGCACCAGGTCCTGGGCCGCTTGCACCAAGTCTGCACCCTTGGCAAAGCTTGGCAGGGCATAGGCCGCAAAGTCGGGGTGGGGTTGGATGTGGGGCGAGGCAAACACAAACTCGCTGGCGGCCAGAAAGGGTTTGTCGGACGCAAAGGCCATGGCCTCGCGCACCCGTTCCCACGCGGCACAGGCGCGGACCTCGCCAGCGGGCAGGGTTTGCACTTGGCTGGTGGCGGTGAGGCGCAAACAATCGTGTGGTGAAAGCAAATTGAAAAACACCCGGTGGTTGCCAAACACATCTTGGTGTTGGCTGATTTGGGCCGGCACAGGTTGGATGTCGAGTTGGTGCGACTGGGGGATTTGGTGCGCCGTGTGTATGGGCTGCAGGCAGGCCATGTGGTGTGCTGTTTCAACCACCGGCGTGTAGTCGTAACGGGTTTCGTGGATGACGGTCAATAGCATCATGCGCCCAAGCTGTGGCCTGCCTCTTCGGTGTGTGAAAAATAGCGCAAGCTGACATCATCGGACAACCGCCATGCACACTGGCTGCAGGTTTGTAAAAAGTCGGACCACGCTGGCAGCAGTTGCCCATCGGCCCACCAATCGGAAAGTTGCCAGGCATCGGGGTCGATCACCCGTTGCGCCAAACTGTCTTTTTCGTCGGGCGCTGCACCGGCCAATTTGGACAATCGCCCCCTGAGGGTCTGGACCACCCAGCTGAGCGAGCGGGGGTTTTCGCGGTCGAGCACCAATAACTCCAACAATGCGGGCACTTCCCGCTGTTGCTGGTATTGCGCATGAAAAGTGATGGTGCTGTCAAACAAGGCAATCATGGCTTCAAAGCCGGCAATGTCATGCACCGACCGGGTTTCAAAACCCGCAGTCAGGGCAGAGGTCAAAAAGCCCAGGCGTTCAATTTGACGGCCAATGGCCAGCAAGCGCCAACCATCGTCGCGCGTCATGCGGTCGGTTTGCGCCCCGGTCATGGCGGCGAGGTGGGCGCTGGTGGCCTCCAGCACCCGCAGCGCGTCGACGCTGGAATATTCGCCGGCATGAACAAACTCTTGGGCGCGTTCGAAAAATTCGCGCTCAGCGCGCACGGTCAGGCTCCATTGCTCGTGCGACAGGCGTTCACGCACGGCCGACGCAGCGATTTTGATGGAGCGCAAATTAAAACCCAAGCTGGCGGCATGTTCGGGTTGGCACAAACTGGCGATCAACGAGCGCTCGAACACGCGCCGCGCTTGCAAAGCCGTGGGCGTGCCCGCTGGCAGCAGCGAGTGCTGTTGTGCCATCTCAGACAGCCACTGCAGCATGGGGGTGCAAAAACGGTCTTCGCCGTTCAAGGCCTCCAAAGTCAAACGCACCAAGCGCAAGCTGTTTTCGGCACGCTCTGTGTAGCGTCCAAGCCAAAATAAATTCGATCCGGCTCGGCTCGTCACCAAGCGTTTGGCTTGCGGCAGCACGGGCAACGCGGCGCCAGGCTGCAGCAATGTGGTGCGGTCAACGGGCCCATCACTGAGCACCCATGTGTCCGCGCTGCTGCCCCCGCGTTGCATCGAAGCCATGCCTTGGTCG